>CANQTG010000001.1 GCA_947626715.1 uncultured Lachnospiraceae bacterium
AGCAGAAGCTCCGCCCCGTACTGCTGCGCATACGGCGCTTTGGAAAGCGCGTCCGCCCTTTCCGCTCCCATATCCACAAACAGGGCCGGAAGCTTTGCCGACCTCATGACCTCCATTGAGAAGCATTCCCCGTCGATCGAAAGGGTATGGACGCCTTCTTGCAGGGTCCGTATCTTCCCCGAAGAAGGGAGCGCGGCCCCGTCGATCGAAAGCGCGCTCTTTTCCTTCGTCCATAGGCGCAGCGTATCACCCTCCTGCCAGAATGCGGGCAGGAACAGATAATATTTATTTTCCTCTTCCTTCCGCCAAAAGCGGATGACCCTGTGCCTGTGATGTGCTAACGGAAGCGATACGTAGATCTGCCCCGCCTCCTTCTGCCAGTCCTGCGCATACGGCAGTCCGCCAAGTCCTACCACTCTGCCGCCCCGCAGCAGGATCCCCAAAAGCAGCAGGGCGGAAAACGCCGTCATCACAAAGCGGCCGCGTAGTTTCCTCATTCTGCCTTCCCGTTATCCTGAATACGATAATATTCCAAAAACCATGCCGCAAACTTTGCAAGCCCTTCCTCGATCGGGGTGGACGGCCTAAAATCAAAGTCCCGCATCAGCTCCGTTACGTCCGCATACGTCTGGTACACGTCGCCCGGCTGCATGGGATAATATTCCTTCACAGCCTCCCTGCCGAGGCATTTTTCCAATACGGCGATAAAATCCATCAGCTTTACCGGCCTGTTGTTGCCGATATTGTAGATCTTATAGGGAACGCCCTTTTGATTGGGAAGCGGCGGGCTGCAGAGGATATTGCAGATCCCCGTTACGATATCGTCTATATACGTGAAATCCCGCAGCATATCGCCGTTATTATAGATCTGGATCGGTTCGCCGCGCATGATCTTCCTTGCGAATTTAAAATAAGCCATATCCGGCCTGCCCATCGGCCCGTAGACCGTAAAGAAGCGCAGCCCGGTCGCCGGATAGCCGTACAGCTTGGAATACGCGTGCGCCATCAGTTCGTTGGACTTTTTGGTCGCCGCATACAGGCTCACAGGCTCGTCTACCTTATCCTCCGTAGAAAACGGCACCTTTTCATTGCCGCCGTAGACGGAGCTCGAAGAGGCGAATACCAAATGCTCCGTGCCAAAGCGCCGGCACGCTTCCAGAATGTTCGCAAAGCCTACCAGATTGGAGGCCACATAGGAATCGGGATTCTCAATGCTGTAGCGCACGCCCGCCTGCGCTCCGAGGTTGACCGTGATATGGGGCTTTTCCGTCTCAAACAGGCGAAAGACCGCCTTCTTGTCCGCCAGATCGCCCTTTATAAAGGTATATCCCGGAAAGGCGCGCAGAACGGACAGCCTGTCCTCTTTGAGCGAGACCTCGTAGTAATCGTTTAGATTATCAAAGCCGATCACCTCCGCCCCCTGCTCCAACAGCCGTTTTGAGAGATGAAAGCCGATAAAACCGGCTCCCCCGGTGACAAGATATCGTTTCGTCCGATCCAGTTCTTTCATATTTTCCTCCTTATCCGATCCGCTCCTAGTTCGTATGCGTATAAAAATCTTCCCGGCCGGGATCCGTCAGGGATTCATATTCCGCTTTCTTTTCCTGCGCAAACTCCGCCCGGTCAAAGATATAGATATCGTAATTGTCGGCCGTCGTCAGATAACTGAACTCATACTCGTCGATCGGCTTAGTCCCTACGATCGGCGTCCCGGTGCGCAGGACGATGTATTCCACGCCCTGCTGCTTGGCATAGTCCGTGACCGCAAAGGAGCGGACGGGGCTCGCCTCCATCGCTTCGTACAGAGGATTGTTATTCCAGCCCTGCACAAGCGCATCCCGCCCGTAGGCGAGCAGGATACTGGCGTCATACTGACGGATAAACTGCAGCAGCTCGGCCGGCACGACCGCTTTTACATCCCGTCCTTCCACATGCATGACGTCTGCGACGGAGAGGACGGCCTCCGGCAGATGATAGGGATTCTCGGCCTTCGTGACCATCGGATTCTTATAGATCAGGCTCCCGCCGCGTACGAGCAGCAACGCGATCAAAAGCCCCGCTAACAGCCGCCGCCTTCCCGTCTCGATCATGCTCAGGATCCTCGCGCCCGCATACGCCGTGACCAGCCCCATCGGGACCAGCCAGAGGATACGGTAATAGACGCCCGGTTCCAGAAACACGCGCATGGCCACATACGCGAACAGCGGAAAGAAAAACAGGGCGAGCGCGGCGGCGGTCAGATATACGAGCGTCAGCCGGATCTCTTTTTTCTCTTCCGTCAGCCACAGATACAGGAGCGCCGCCAGCACGAACACCGTCGTCATACTGCCGCCGCCATAGTCTTTATAGACCGTCAGGATCGTTTCCAACAGGCCGCCCATGTCCCGCCTCCTTTCTCTTCCCTTTGGCGTCACTTTAAGAACAGATACAAAAGCCCATAAAAAACGCTTGGCATAAGACAGGCCCCTATCTGAAAAACGAGCGCCGCCCTTTTTTGGGATACCGCCACGATCAGCGCCGCAAGAAAAAGCAGGATCGGGACGGTAAAGATCCCCGTACTCGTCGTAAAGACCGTATCCGTCACAAGAATGAACAGCAGCCCCCACTCCCCCGCGTCCATTTCCTCTTTTGCGATAAAGATGAGCCACAAAAACAGAGCCGGGATCATCAGATTCGGAAACATCGCCTTGCCCTGCCAAGTCCGCGTATAGGCAAAGCTCTCCGGCGTATAGATCGACACGTTCCCAAACAGATACCACAGATTTAAGAGCAACAGGAACACCCATTGATTCTTTCTCTGCATTGGAAAGAGCTGCTTCCCGAGCTGCCCATAAATACAGTACATCAAAAACAAAAACAGGATGCTGATATAACTATGGCACAGTATTGTCACATGGATCCCGCAGATATCCGAAAGCCATGCCAGAAAGACGGGCGCCGTGGACAGGGCGTGGCGGATATCCAGCTCCCCGTCCGCCCCGTAATAGGGCGTATAGCGGTACATCGTATCCGTATGCTGGCTCGTGAGCGAAGCCGCCACATAAAAGGAATCGTCGCCGTCCAAATACTGCATGTGGAACGCAAAAAACATCTGAAGCACGATCAGTCCTATCACGAGCAGCATGAGCGGAAGCTGCCCCTTTTCCGGCGCGGATCCCCTCGCCTTTTCCATACACGGCCCGATACAGCCATGCCCGATCAGCAGGGATAGCAGCGCCAGAGCGGCGATTCCGATCGTATAGCTATGGACAAGCGCATGATACGACGCCTGCGCGGCGATAAACGGCACCGCCATGACCTGAAACGCCGCAAACATCATAAACCAGCCCGCCAGCCAGACCATTCCCAGCGACTGATGTTCTTTTTTCATAAAGCGCACCGGCGCCAGTCCCAAGCACAGGGGCAGAAGCCATGTGCAAAGCGCCAGCAGCCCCAGCTGCAAACCCGCCGCCATTTATCTTACCTCTGTAAATAACGCGGCATAGTCATATTCCTCTACCATACGTTTCATCTTCTGCAGCTCCTCTTCATAGTTCTCCACGGCGATCCTGTGCCTCCCATCCGAAAAGCAGTCCGTCATATAGCGGTTGATACGCTTCCTGTAATGTCCGGTATCCGCATACAGATCCAGATCGCAGACGATCTCTTCATCCCCCGGAAAGAAAAACAGCTCCACGTTATCATACGCTAACAGTTTTTCCATAAAATAACGGTATTCATACACGACCGCATCCAGCTGATTGTTCTGCAGGTATTCATACCAGTACAGAATGCTGTACGGCGGGAAGAACAGGGTAAATTCCGTATCGGGATGGGATTCGATGATCGGCAGGATATTGGCCTGCAGATTCGCCTCCAGACCGTCGATGAACATATCCTCGGGAAAGCGCGCGTCGTTCTTCTCCGGGACCTGATAGTGCGACAGCACATACTCCCTGCTATAGCACCCTTCCAGCGCCTCCTCCGAGGAATAGACATGGCTCAGGCTGGCGGGCTCCCATTCTACGAGCGGCTTTAAGATATAATCCAACAGCACATCCTTATTATACCAGTAGTTCACGTCGTCGAAAAGATTCTTATTATACAGATATTCCGGCAGGGGATACTTCGTTTCCGCGACGCCGCCCGTATACGAGGCCAGATCCACGCCCCAGAATACCCGCTTTAATTCCCCGCCATTTTCATCCGCCTTTTCCATGATGTTCCTGATATCCCGCGGATACGCTCCGTTATACGGCAGCTTGAGCATATGCAGCCCCATATCCTGTAAAAACCAATCCGTCTCAAAATTCACGGTCATGGAAGAGCCCAGCATAAGGCTGTCATACTCCATATGACGGGCCATGCCCGGATTTTGGCTGAGCTGATTGTCGATCTGGTAGGGAAAGCCCGGCAGAGGCGCATGGTAATGAAAAAAGGGATCCACCGCAATCACCAAAGCCGCGGCCGCCGCAAGGCCCGCCAATATCAAGATACAGGTTTCCTTCCACCATCTTATGTAAGTCATCGCCGTACCCAGCTTTCTCAAAAATTAAAGTATAAAAACGCGCTGACCTCGGAAAAGGAGAAAACCGACCACAAAAGCAGGACGGAAACGCCCAGCGCGCGCAGGCGGGTCGGCCGAAAGCGCTCTATTTTTTCATTCACATTCTTACAGCAAAGCAGGATCAGCCAAGCCGCCGCCAGATAAGCCAGCGGCAGGATATAAGCGCTCTGCGGCAGGCCGGTCAAATGCAGGAGCTTTAGGCAGTAGAAAAATTCCGGCGTCTGGAACTGCTCCAAAAACCCCGCGGGGACGCTCCCCGGCGCATAGCTCCCCGAAACGAGCCCCTTTAGGATAAACAGCGCCTGTCCCATACTCTCCGCGCGGAAAAATATCAAAGAAAACAGGAAAAACACCATCGTCCCCAGCCATGTGAGCGCCGCCGGCAGCTTTTCCAACGCGGGCAGAAAGCGCTTTGTCAATATGTATACCGCGCCGTGCAGAACGCCCCAGCACAAAAAGGTCCAGCCCGCGCCATGCCAGATACCGCTGAGCAGATAGACCATAAAGACGTTAAGATCGGCGCGCCGTTTCCCCTTCCGGTTCCCGCCCAGCGGGATATAGACATATTTCGTCAGAAAGCGGCTCAGCGTGATGTGCCAGCGTTTCCAAAAGTCGATCAGATTTACCGCTTTATAGGGAGAGTTAAAATTCACCGGGATCGTGATATTGAACAAAAATCCCGTCCCTCTGGCCATATCGCAATAGCCGCTGAAATCAAAATACAGCTGCACCATATAGGATACGATGACCAAAAGCAGCGTCAGGGCGCTCAGCTCCTCGATACGGGCAAAGCCCCACGATACCGCCCTGCCAAAGACGTCCGCGATCAGCACCTTTTTCGCCAGCCCGCAGGCAAAGGCATATATCCCCTTCGACGCGTTTTCCGCCTGAAACCCCTTTCTGGACGGGTCCTGAAACTGCGTTATCATCTCGTCATACGTTACGATCGGGCCGGCGATCAGCTGCGGGAAAAAGGAAACGAACAACGCGTAGTCCAAAAAAGAATAGTTCCCCGTCTCCTCCCTGTAGGTATCCACTAGGAATCCCACCTGCTGGAACGTAAAGAAGCTGATCCCTAAGGGCAGCACCAGATGCTGCAAGGCAAGATCCGCATGGAAAAGGGCGTTTAGGTTCTCCAGAAAGAAATCAAAATACTTATAATAAAACAATACGCCCAGATTGGCCGCCGAACCGGCCGCCGTCAGGTACAGGCACCGTCTTTTTCTCTCCGGTCTGCCCCGCTCTCCGAGTATCAGGCGGTACAGCAGATAGTTTCCTAAGATACTGCCCGTGATGACCGGCAGATAACGGATATTGAACCATGCGTAGAACCAAAGCGACATGGCCAGCAGCCAAAGCTTCCCCCACGCATACCTGCCCTTCGCATTACAGGCAAAATAGCCGGTCAGGGTCAGCGGCAGAAACAACAAGATAAAGATATAGGAATTAAACAGCATAGTTATCCTTCCCGGGGATCCCGCAGCAGATACGAAGCGCCCTTGCCTTTGGCAGCACGCGGCTTGAGAGCGCGAGCACGAGCAGCGTATCCAATACGAAATTACCCGCTATGATCAGGACGGGAGACGCAAGGCCCGCGGCCGATACGAGCAGCGTCCTGCTGCCCACCAGCGCATAGGCGTCCAGAAGATACATCTGCAGGGACCACGTCCCGCAGGATACGAAAAACGCCGCCAGCCTTCCCCTGACAAAAGCGGTAAGGGCAAAAAAGAAAACAAAGGAAGCGAGCGCGCACGCCATCTCCGCAAAACGCGCCCACTGCGGCATCCCCTCCTCCAGTCCCAGAAATCCGGCAAAGCAAAGCAGAGTCAGCAAAAGGGCAGGAAAAGCGTTTTGTCTTTGCAGCAAAAGCGGCAGCGCCGTATCCGCCCGCTTTCGCAGGCCATAGCCTAACAGGAAATACCAAAGATACTGACAGACCATATTCATCAGCAGAAGATCCGTCACATACGGCTTTAGGGCAAACAAAAGCGCCGCGGCCAGAACGGCCGCCCTCCTGCTCCTTTTCTCTTTTTTCAAAAGCTTTTCGTACAGCGGGAACAGCATGACGATCACAAACAGCGTCCACAAAAACCAGTCGCTCCCGCCGTAGAGCGCGAAATCCGTCAGCGCGCCGCGAATATCCATCTGCTCATGGACAAGCGGATTGGGGACTAAGCGCGGCAGGATATCCAAAACGGAAAACACGATATGGGGGATCAGGATACGTCCGCACTTTTTCAGGGCATATTTCCCATAATCGCCGTCGAAGGAATAGCAGAAGCCCGATACCAGAAAAAATAAGGGCATCTGCAGCGTCCACAAAAACGTATGCAGCGTTTTGCACCACCAGATCTCATGAAGATTTATCGGGAACACGATCACGGAATGATACAGCAGCACCATCAGGATCGCCATCCCCCGCAGCATATCGATCTCCCGGAAACGTTTTAATTCCGCCATACGTCACCTCACTGAATTAGATTATTTTACCATACTCTCGTTTTTATGACAACGTTATCGCCGTTTTTTCCTGAATTGACACTTTCCCGAAAATATATGATAATAGAAAAAAAGCGGAACGGAGCCCCGCTTCCGTTCGTAAGACCAAAGGATGATCCCAGAATGAAACGCGTTACGATCCAAAAGCTGTTTTCCTGTTATCCATATGTTATCGCCCTGCTGGTCCTGCTGCTCTGCCTTGCGGCGTATCCGCTGCAGCTGATCGGCCGTACCGAATATGAAAGCGGCTCGCTTGAGACGGGTATCTTTCCCAATCTGGATCTTTCCGGCGGCGAGACCGCCATCTGCACATTTACCCCGTCCCGCGGGCACTTAACCTCCGTTTCCTTCCGCTTTCTGATCAGCGGGAAGGCCCCTGACGGGAGCGTTACGCTGGAATTATACGACGAACAGCAGAAAAAGCTCGCTTCCTGCATACTGGAAGCCGGGGACGTCATGAATTACCGCTGGATAGACTTCCCCGTAGATCTGTCTCTTGAAGCCGGGAAGACCTACGCATGGCGTCTGCAGGCCTCCGACTATGAGGAAGCCTCCCTGTCCCTGTACGGCGGGAGCCCCGATATCGGCCCCGTCGAGACCCAAACCTTCTATTACAACGGTCTGGAGCAGGAGACTATAACGCCCGCCGCCGTCTATACCTATACCGGCCGGATCGAACGGGAGTCGGCTCTTCCTTATTATACGGCTTTTTTGCTGCTCGGCCTGATCTTATACGGCGCGTTCCGAAAATTTGAAAAAAACGACGGGGATATCTGATATGGCAGACAAATTCATAAAAAAACTGATTCCTTATCTCATGTTTGCGCTCGCAGGCGTCTTTTTCCTGCGCATGGGCGACGAAAGCCGCACGCCGGTCACCATAGACGCCTGCGATATGATAAAATCCGCGGGCTATGAGGACGATACCGCCATCGGCCTGACGCCGGACAGCCAGTTTTCCGGCGTCATGCTGACCGGCGCTTCCTATCTGCTGGACGCCGGGGACTACCGTATCGGTATCGCCTACCGCACCGACGGCGGCGGAGATGAGCTCGTCCTTTATGACAACGGCAGGGAGCTTGCCGTCCATGAGCTTGACCCGGATGCCACCTATCAGGAATACCCGTTTACACTGGAGCATTCCTGTCCCGATTTTTCCTATGAGATCCGCTATGGCGGCGAAAATTCCATTCTTATCCAGAGCGTCACGCTCTCCGCAAAGAAGCGCTTTTACCGCGATACCGACTTTTTGATCATCGTCTTTCTCCTTTTGACCGCCGCGTTCGCTCTCTGGCGTTACCGTTTTGCCCGCAAGGGGCGCGGCATACGGGAGGATTATATCGTCTTAACGCTGCTTGGCATCGGCGCTTTTTCCTCCCTTCCCTACTTCAATACCGGCCTAAGCTGGGCCGTAGACCTGTGCTATCATCTGATCCGTATCGAAGGGATCAAGGACGGGCTCATGGCGGGCCAGTTCCCCGTCGTGATCTACCCGGAGGCGCTGCATGGAAACGGCTATTTAAACTGCATGTATCCCAATCTCCTGCTCTATTTGCCCGCTTTTTTGCGCATGAAGGGCGTCTCTTTGGCAGACAGCTTTAAATTCCTAGTCATTTTGTGCAACTTCGCCACGGCGTTTCTCACCTATCACTGCGCCAGAACCATCGGCGGGAACCCAAAGGCGGCGCTGCTCGCCTCCCTGCTCTACTCCTGCTGCCCATACCGCTATACCAATATCTATGCCAGAGGCGCGGTCGGGGAATTTCTTGCCATGACCTTTTTCCCGCTCATCTTTGCCGGACTTTATCATGTCCTGCTCGGCGATCGGAAAAAATGGGGATATCTCGTGCTCGGCATGAGCGGGCTTTTGCAGACGCATATCCTGAGCGTGACGCTGGGCGCTCTCTTCTGCACCCTCTTCTGCGTCCTCTATCTAAAGCCGCTCCTGCTCGAGGGACGCATCCTATCGCTGTGCAAGGCGGCTCTTGTCAGCCTGCTCATAAATCTCGGCTTCCTCGTCCCTTTTCTGGACTTTTATCAAAACGGGAATCTCTGGACCGACGCGCTGGAGCTGGGTACCTATCAGGAATATACTCTGAATCTGTCGGGGCTTCTTGGGAGCCAGACGACGGGGGATTATTACGTCTTAACGCTCGGCGTCCCGCTCGCTTTCTGCCTTATGATCTCCCTTGCCTATGTCCTCTTGGAGGGAAAGAAAGCCGGAGAGGACGGCTATCTGCGTTATCTGTTCTTACTTGGCGCGTTCCTGCTCTTTATGTCGCTGAATTTCTTCCCCGGCTGGGAGATGATGACGCTTCCTTCCTTAAAGCTCCTGTTAGAAAAGGTACAGTTCCCGTGGAGGCTCTTAGGGCCTGCCAGCCTGCTCTTTGCCATGACGGGCAGTATCTGCTGTTTTCGCTCGAACATGCTTTCCCGGTACGGGCGCGTCCTTTTTATCGCGCTCGCCGGGCTCTGTATGCTCTCCGCCACCCGGTTTAAAAGCGAGGATTTTGCCTATCCTGATAACAGGATCTATACCCGCGGGCATGAAAGCAAGCTGATCGGCATCCCGAAAGGGGCCAACACGGTCGTCTATCCCTTCGAATGGCGTCCCCGCCATACCGTCGATTCCGATCTTACGACCGAGCCTTCTCTTTCCGACAGTTCCCAGATCAGCCTTCAGTCCATTAAGCGGGAAGGGACGACCACTACCCTGCAGTACAGCTGCTTGTCCGAGGATCAGTATATCGAAGTCCCCGTGATCTATTACATGGGCTATGAGGCGGTCGATGAAAACGGCGCTCCGGTCCCTTTGGAAAGCGGCTATAATAACCGGATCCGCGTTACGCTAAGCGGCGACGCAAAGCCCCATACCGTAACGCTCTCCTACCGGATCCCGCTCTCCTACACGCTCTCTGCATGGATCTCCATTCTAAGCGCCGCCGGATATCTCCTGTTTTTAGCAGCGCCGTACCTGCGCAGGGCCACTCTTACCGCCGGAAAGGAAAACAACGATGTTAGATAAAATCGCCGTTCTGATACCATGCTATAACGAAGCGCCCACGATCGAAAAGGTGATCCGGGACGCCAAAAACGCGCTGCCGGACGCGGTCGTCTATGTCTACGACAACAATTCCACCGACGATACCGCGAAGCTTGCAGGGCAGGCGGGCGCGGTCGTCAGATACGAATATAAGCAGGGGAAGGGCAACGTCATACGCCGCATGTTCCGGGAGATCGACGCAAAATGTTATATCCTGATCGACGGAGACGACACCTATCCTTTGGAGCAGGCCGCAAAAATGGCGGAATATGTGCTTGAGCGTCACGCCGACATGGTGGTCGGGGATCGGCTTTCCTCCACCTATTTTTCCGAAAACAAGCGCCCGTTCCACAATTTCGGCAACAGCCTTGTGCGGGCGAGCATCAACCGGCTCTTCCATACGGATATCAAGGATATCATGACCGGCTACCGCGCGTTCAGTTATTCCTTCGTCAAGACCTTCCCCGTCCTTTCGCAGGGCTTTGAGATCGAAACGGAGATGACGATCCACGCGGTCTATAACCATATGCAGATCGAAAACGTCGTCGTAGACTATAGGGACCGGCCGCAGGGCAGCGTCTCCAAGCTCAACACCTATTCCGACGGCTTCCGTGTCATACGGATGATCCTGCGCCTGTTCAAGACCTACAAGCCGCTGGCATTTTTCTCCATGATCGCGTCGTGTCTGCTGCTGCTCTCCATCGGTTTCTTTCTTCCGGTTTTCATCCGGTTCCTAGAAACGCACCTTGTCCTGCAGATCCCTACCCTCGTGGTCTGCGGCTTTGCCGCGCTGGCGGCGATACAGGCCTTTTTCGCCGGCCTGATCCTGAGCAATATGAGCGAGAACAATCGAAGGGATTTTGAATATCAGATGCACCGGACGCAGGATACGTACAAGGCCCTGCTTAGAGAAGAGCGGGAAGCAGGGGACTCAGACTAAGGAAGAGCCCGGATCCTCCCAGCTCTGGATATGCCGCCAAAAACGGTATCCGAAAATGAGCAGCGTCGCCATGCTGGCGGCAAACAGCGCGGCGTTGACCCCGTCTACCCCAAACCACAGGATACAGGGAGCGGAGAGCCCGGCGGCCACGAGCATACCGGCCAAAGCCCCGGCCAGCATTCCCCGCCCGTCGCGCAGGATCGTCAGGATCATTCCCAAAAACCAGATCATCGCGATAACGCCGCAGCAAAAGACCGTCGGCAGAAGCAGATACGCGTAAGGACGTATCCTTTCCGTAAACAGCAGCGTAAGCGCCCATTCCCCCAATAACGCGCAGCACAGCAGGGCAAACGCCGTCAGACCGGCGAGCGCCGCCGTCAGCCTCCAAAACAGTCTCAGGAACTTCTTCTTTTCCCCCTCCCGCCGATACGCGGAAAACAACGCCGTAAACGTCGTAAAGATATAAGAGGCCAGAAGCTGGATCACCGAAGCCGGAATCGCCGCCGAGCTGTAATATCCCAGCGTCTCGCTTCCGGCGATCCTTTCCAGAAAATAACGCGTGATCGGCACGACCGCGTTCAGGCAGACGGCGTAGGCAAACAGCGGCAGGCACTCCCTTGTCAGCGAAAGCAACGCGTTTTTATCCCAGCGCAGCGCAAACGGCTGCAGACGGCGCGAACGCGGGATATCAAACAGCGCGATCACCAGATAGACCGCCGCCAGCATCGCGAACGTCGTAACGGATAAGCTCCCGCTTACCGACTCTGCCACGATAAAGACAAGCAGCATCAGGATCCCGCGCAGCAGAAAGGACGCTCCGGCGATATCAAGCCGCCACGCCTTCTGGTCGATCCCGTGAAACACATCTGCGATCGGCTCGCTTAACCGATAGAGCATAAACAGGCATAAAAATACCGTCACGGAAAGCGGATAGCCGTTTGCCAGCACAAACAGCCCGTACAGGGCAAAGGCCGCGATACTCGCCAGCAGCCTGTGCGTTACATAAATATCCGCGCTGTATTTCCCGCTCGTATCCGATACTTGAAAATTACGGATACAAAAATAAGAGAGATTGGTAAAAACATTGGTCAGGGACAGCCCCAGCGCAAAATATCCCGCAGCCGAATAATCCGCCAGATGGACGATCAGGATCGTCATCAGCCACTGCGCCCCGATAAAGGCGACCGAGCCCGCGACATTCCAGAACATATTTTTTCTGACGACCGAAGCCGGGGCCTCTATCGCTCCTTCTTTCCGTTCCGTTCCCTTTTCCGTCCTACTCTCCATCTTCCTCTTTCCTTACATAGACCGCCCTGAGCGTAAACGCAGTCCCGTCATACGCTTCTGTAAAATCGTAGCGTTCTCCGGTATCCCCGCGGATCCAATGAGAGAAGCGGAAGCCCTCCAGCTTGGGATCCCTCGGTTCATGGAGCGTCCTGCCTTCTACGGCGTCGATCTTCGTCACATACATCATACCCGCGCCCGGATCGCACTCGATCTGGCCATACCCTCGCCCTTCCAGCCAGATATCGCTCAAAAACTCCTCTCTCTGGCGCAGAAATTCTTTTATGCCGTCGATCTCGGCTTGATATTCTTCCTCAAAGTCCAGTTCTTCCCCGTACTTAAAATCCTCGAACGGATCCCAGCGCATATAATCCAGATAGGCGCAGTCCCATATCTCATCCCGATACGCGTCGATCCGCCCGTTTAACATCTCCTCGATCGCCGGAAGCGCGTTCTTTTGGTATTCCGTTTTCACCAGCTCTTGAAACGACGGGATCCAGTACAGGTCGTACCACCACGAAGCGCCCTTTTGCTCTGTCGCCGCATAGAGCCCTCTCGGCTCCTGATAATTGACGGGACGGGTCTGCTCGATCAGCGGATTCCCCAGCGTTTTGTCATAATCCCATACCGGCCCCGCATAGAACCTGCCGTTATCCCGATAGAAATACTGGCTCGCAAACATCGCGTCCAGATTCTTCCCGATCTCTTCCATCAGATATTTTCTGGCAAAGCTTTCCTCATCTACAGTCTCCGTATCCGAAAGGCCGCTTTGGATCTCATCTTCCAAAGCCTGAAAGGAGCTCTCGATATCGGCCGCCTGCGTATCCGTAAGCGCGCCCGGATACTCGATCACGACATGCTGGCCGCCTTTCGTCACAAAATAGCGCACCGCCTCCTCCAGCCGCGTCTCGTCGTCATATTCCAGAGCCGCCAAAAAATCCGTCCCACCTTCCGGCGTTTTCTGCGTCAGTGCCTCCGCCTCCAGCCTTTCCGCCGGTTTTTCCGAGAGCAGATAGCAGCCCCGATACTCGTGATTGATATACAGATCCACAAACCCGCTCGCCGGCGAATAAGGCAGTCCTATTTCCCCCGCCATATCGTACAGGATCTTATTGCGCAGGAGCGATTGGTCCTGCCGATTGGCCAGCAGGATATATTTTCCCCTTGCGCCGCTCCCCAAAAGATCGGCGGTCTCCGCAAGCGTCATCTGATACGGCTTCTTATCCTCTAGGAAGGTGGAATTTCCCCGCGATCTTAACTTTTTAAGCTGGCCGCCGGCCCTTAACGTCCCGTCCGGCTCTATCATCTGATAAAGGCCGCGCTCGCCGTTCCCTTTCTCTTTTTCGATATACGAAAGACTGCCGGAGGCCGTCTCGATAAATAACGCGGGCAGCTTTGAGGAGGCAAGGACTACGACCGTAAACGTGCTCTCTCCCGCGCAAAGGCGGTGTTCCCCGGTCGCCAGATACACGGTTTTCTTCCCTCTCCCCAAAGCCTCCTGATCCCAGCTAAGCCGCCGCTTCCCCTTTACCTCGATATCCGCCGGATCGCCCTGCTCCCAGAAGGACGGCAGAAACAGATATTCCTTCCCGTCATAATAATTGTGCCAGAGCGTTAATCCGATCCTCTCGTCCTTTGCCCCGATCGTAACGCCGATATCCTGAAACGAGGCCGGCTGTTTGTCATTCCAATACAGGCGCAGCGCGATATAGGAAAAAAACAGGGCCAGCGATCCCAGTAAAATAAAAGTCCTCCGTTTTTTCCTCATCGGCTTCTCCCAAACCTTCTCTCATGCCTGCCCATCTTTTGCAGAAAGGCGGCTCTGGCATAAAATTCCGTAAGCGCTCCCGCATTCTTTGCCACGTCATATCCGCTGTCGCCTACCAGCTTGGCATAAGCGCCGCGCCGCGCTTCTATTTCCGCGCCGTTTCCCGCCCCCGGGCCTTCGCCCAGCATAGCAAGCGCTTCCTGCGCCCACTCCTCCGGCGTCGCCGATAACGGCAGCGCCCTTACGAGATCCGTCAGGGCCACCTCCTCGGTAATGGTATCCGCCATCAGAACCGGCAGCCCCGCCGCCTGCGCTTCGATCAGCGTCAGCGGGATCCCTTCGAACAGGGAAGGAAAGATCACGGCGTCCGCCGCCTGCATCAGCGCGGGAACGTCCGCGCGCATTCCCAAGAAGCGCACCTGCGACGCGATCTCCAGCTCCTTCGCCAAAGAGCGCAGCTCTTCTTCCAGCCGTCCCACTCCGCACAGCCAAAGCCGCGTATCCGGCTCTCGCTTTACGATCTCTTTCATAACATGCAGCAAAAATCTGTGATTCTTCTGCTCCTCCAGCCGCCCGACATGGAGAAATACCCGCAGCGCATCCTGCCTCTGCCCCGCCCCGCTTTCCTCCGCCAAAAGCTCCCGGCGCACCCGCTGGCGGATCTGGCGTTCAAAGCGGAAGGCCTCCGGCTCGATCCCGTTTTTCAGAATGTAAAATCTGGGTTTTTGGCAGGCCGCTTTTCCAAACAGCCATATCCCCGCCGGTTTCGAGCAGGCAAAGAGATAATCCGCCTGATAGCGCAGCGGATACTGCAATATCGTCTTGACCAGCGCGGAAAGCCCGCTGCCGGAAGACGTATTGTGACTGTGGGCGATCGTAACCATGCCCGCCCGCTTCGCCTCCTTTAAGTAGAGGGAAGCGGTGCTGCGCATATGGCCGTGCACGATATCGTATTCCCTATGCTTTTTAAAGAAGCGCCGCCACTGCCTTCTGTAACGCAGGGCCGTAGACGCGCAAAAGGGCTCCATCGAATAGATATGCCCGCCCATTCGCAGCACTTCCTCCGTATAGTCGCAGATATCCTGCGTATGGATCACAAAGTCAAAGCTGACGCGCCCCCGGTCAATATAGCGGTACAGATTCATCACCATGGTCTCTGCGCCGCCCCGATCAAGACGTCCCAGCACATGCAACACATGCAGTTTCCCCATATCGGCCTCCGCTTCCCTTTCCTCTCCCTTATTCGGCGTTTTCCTTTGCCTTCCCTACTCCGCCTGGCGCACGCCATGCGCCGGGTCATAGGCGTCAAACCCCACCGCGTCCACGAACTGCCCCCATTCGTTATCATAAAGAAAGATTGTCAGCCCGTCGTCTACAAGCTGGTACATCTCTCTGTTATAGCTGATACTATATCCCGTCAGCCTGAGCGTATCAAAGCCCTGCTCCCAGAACCACTCCCCATCGGACGGGCCGATCAGGCCGCTGACACACTGTCCGTCCACCACCGCGAACGAACCGCCCTCTAGGAGCTTTTCCCCGTCTAAACCGAACGCTTTCGCCAGCTCGCGCAGGAAGTCCTCCATTCCCGTAACGTCCCCGCTTACGCAGAACGCCGCCGTATGCCCGTCGTAGGGAAGCCTGCTCATATATTCCGGCAGGCCGCCGATCCGGCTCATCTGCTCGTTTTTCCGGTCATGCTCCCGTTCCCGCAGCGCGATATCCCACGAATTATCCGCATCCATCCTTCGCCAATCCGTCAGCTCATAGTGCGACGTAAGATACTCTCCCATATAATCCGATGCCTTTTGGGAGCCGTAACGGTTCAAATGGCTGTTATCCCGAAAATCCTGCGCCGTATCGATCTGCAGTTCCTCCATCAGCGCGTAATAATCGATAAAGGGGAGTCCGTATTCCTCCGCCAGCGCCTCGACCGCCTTCGTCTGCCCGATATTCCAGCCCACGTTCGGCGATTTGAACAGCAAAAGCTCCGTCCCGTTCTCTTTACATAGCTGCAGCATACGCCGAAAAATCTCCAGATTCCGCTCCGGTATGACGGCGCTTTCCTCCTCATAATAGGAGGAGAAATCTAACGGAGCGTCGGAGACCAGATCCGGCGTATAGGCCCCCTTCGCATAATTGACCGTCTTCTCTTCAAAATCCTCCCTCGTCAGCTCCTGCCAGCGGTCTTTGTACTGCGCGATCGGGATCAGATAGGAAAGCCCCTTTCCTCTGTCCCTGCGGAACATGTCGGATAAGCCTTTCAGCTTTGTCCCGGAAAAGGGCATATCCGTGATCCCGTAGTTTAGATTGTCCGCCTTCGACGTATCGAGCTCTTCAAAAATGCTCAGCACCTCTAACGCCATGACCTTCGGCCTCTGCCTCTGAAAAGCTTCCTGCATAAACAGATAGCTCAGCTCAAACGGCTGTCCCGAACTGCCAAAATCATAGGACGCGATCCCGTAATCCTCATAGAGCACCAGCGGATCCACCGTGCAGAACATCGTGCTCGCCCCCACGAACAATACCTCTATAGAATCCTCTTTCTCCGCATAAAAGCCGTTTACGTTATCGGTCCCCCGATGCCCCATATCCAGTTTCAGGGTCTGCTGGATATAGAGAAACGCCGCGGTCAGGATCGCTGTGAACAAAACGATCTTACAGAAAATCTTTCCCGCATTTCCAAGCTTGAACCATTTCATAGCCGTACCAGATATCAGGCAGAACGCCTGCGATCTCATCCTTTCTTTTCTTACTCTGCGTTTCCGCGCCGCCGCGGCGGATCAAAATCCGAAATAAGCAAAATTCCTCACATCATAGGCCGGCCCGTAGGCTCCCAGCACGATACAGGAAAGGATCAGCATAAGCAGAAATCCCCAGCGGAACCAGATACACTGTCTCCCCAGCCAACCGTCGATCCGCTCTCCCGTCCTGTACTTTATCCCGTCCATCACAAAGAACAGGATCAGCCCGGCAAGGGCCGCTTTCCAGCACTTTTCGCTGACTCCCATCGTATAGAGGCTCCCGTCGAACAGCACCCACGGATCCCATTTGCACAGGATCCGCCTTAAATACCCCGCCGCATCTTTCAGCGTCGCGGATTTAAAAAAGACAAATGCAATGATGTTTAGGAGCCATGTCTTTACGATCCGCATTCCCCGATAGGCAAAGGACTGCGTCCGGGTATGCAGCCTGCGATTTACGGCATCGACGATCGGTTCTAAGCGCCGTTCCGCGACCTGATACAGCCCGTGAAGAGCGCCCCATACCACGAAATTCCAGCTCGCGCCATGCCACAGGCCGCTGATGAGAAAGGTAAGCAGCAGATTGATATCCTTGCGGAGCTCTCCCTTGCGGTTCCCGCCCAGCGGGATATAGACATAATCCCGCAGCCATGTGCTCAGGGACACATGCCAGCGGCTCCAATACTCCCGCAGGCTGTGGGCAAAATACGGCGCGTTGTAATTATCCTGCAGGGTAAAGCCCAGTATCCCGGCCGCTCCCTGCGCTATGCTCATATAGCCGTTGCAGTCCGCATACAGCTGAAAAAAGAATACGGTAACTCCCAGCGCCAGCTCGACAGAGCCATACTGCCTGTAATGTCCAAAGACTTCATCGCTGAATATCGCAAGCCGGTCGGCGATCACCAGTTTCTGAAAATATCCCCAGACCATCAGCGTAAGCCCCCCGCTGATCCGTTCCCAGTTCCATAGCTTCCAGCTGCGGCAGGCGCGGATCTGAAGCAGGAAGGCATCCGCCCGCTCAATTGGGCCGGACATCAGCTTAGGGAAAAAGGAAGTATACAGCGTAAAATCCAAAAGATTTCTCTCCGCCGATATCTTCCCCCGATACACGTCCGCAAGATACGAGATCATCTGAAGGATATAATACGAGATCCCGATCGGCAGGATCAGGGAAACGGGAGCCTTTACGCCGCCCGCGCCGAATATCCGCAGGATCCGGTTCCCGTTTTCGATCAAAAATCCCAGATATTTGCAGGCCGTCAGGATCCCCAGCAAAGCCAGCACGCTGACGAACATTCCGATCCGCCGCGCTTTCTCCTTTGGTGCGCCCCGCCTGTGCAGCCGCTCCAAAAAAAGGCCCGCCGCGTAGGAAAGCAGCGTGCTGACAAGCAGGATCAGCAGATACTTATCGTCAAAATGCAGCACAAAAAGCAGGCTGACCAGTAAAAGCCAGCCTCTTCTCCACCTGCCCGGTATCAGGAAATAGCATACGAGCACGACAGGCAGAAACACAAAAAACTGATATGAAGTAAACGACATTCCTATTCTCCTTTTCTGACCGTGAGCGGGACCGTTCCCAGTTCCTCATACCAATAGCGTTCCCCGTTGCGAAGCTGCAGCCTAACCTCCGTATCGCCCTTCCAGTCAAACTGCAGCGGCATATCAAAATAAGCGCCGGGCGCTAAATTGCCCCAGAGATTGGTGCCGATATCCTCACGCTCCCTGCAGGCGATCCGGATCTCATCATATTGGGAATTTAAATACGCCGTCCCGGTATTCCATATCCTGAGCGTAACATAGCAGGTATCCCCCTCCTCCTCCTGCGAGAGCAGCTCATACGCCGCCCTTCCTTTCCGATCCGCGGGGGATTTCGCATAATAGTACAGCGGCGTTTCATAATTTTCCGTCACGATCTCCAGACTGCCCCTTTCTGCGGCCGCATCCAGCAGCGGGTCAATCCGCTCCGCCGGCGCGTGAGAAGCTAAAATATAGCAGCGGTCCTGACTCAGCACCTTTTCAATATCGCCCTGTGCCTTCTCCTTATCCAGCGTCTCCGTGCCCCAGATAATATTTTCTTCCTTCGTCTCCCCGATACGATCCGTCTCATAGCCGATCTTATATTTCGTGACGGGGATACTCTGATAGTAAACATAGACCTTTTCACCGGGCTCAAGATTTTCCCGAAGCCAGTCGATCGAAAAATTGGCCTCTTCCCCTTTCCAGTATACGTTTTCGCTGTGACGGTATACCAATATGCCGTTATTGGTCAAAAGCAGGGCGGCGGACAAAAAGAGCGCCGCAAGCTGCGCCTTAGCGCCGCCCGCCGTCATTCTGTCGAGCGCATAAAACGCCAGTATGGCAAAGAGCGGATACGAAAAGCACCAGAGCCTGTCCGCCACGGGAAACATATGGATCCATGAAGCAAACAGGGCGATCAGAAAGCCCAGCAGGATAACCGCGCAGTAGCGGTTCCTTTCCCAAAACAGCCCGATCAGAAAGGCCGCCGCGACCAAAGCGGCGATAAAGAGCCGCGCCTCCCGAAAGGTGATGAAGATCTCGTAAAGCATCGCCTGCGCCAGCTTCAGATCCGCAATACTGCGGGGAATGAGCGGGAAATCCGCATTTCCCCAATAGCTCTGCATAGCGCCGCTCCCGGCCGTCTCCCTCAGCCAGTAAAAATAATAGACCGCAAAGCTCAGCCCCACGCCGATACCCGCAAGGACGCTCCTCTGCGCGCGCTTTCGATCCCTGCCCGCGATACCGCATAGAAACTCATATAAGAGCGCACCGCCGATAAAGAAACAGGCCGGATTGGCGCCCCATAAAAAGACCATAAACGAAAGCGCCATTTTCCGCCAGCTCATCCCTTTTTCCCGATAGCGATAGTAAACCGCCAGCACCAGCAGCACCCAGACGCACTCCGATACATACTGCTTGAACACGTTGGAATACTGCAGCATAAAATTCATATTCGCCAGAAAGGCCGGCACCAAGATCGGATACCGGAGCCCGAACAGCCTCTTTGCAAGGACGGCGCTCAAAAACAGGGCCGCCGCAAAGGAAAGGATCGAAAAGCTGCGCAGGACAAACTCCGTATTGCCAAACAGCACCGTTAAAAGCTTTACCAGATACAGATACAGGACCGGCGCGCTCTGTTCCCATTCAAACACCCCGTCCGTTAAGGTCAGCAGCGACCGCTTGCTAAAGGAATAGGCCAGCATAGCCTCGTCAAACCAGAGCGAACGCCCTACGCAGTTCATAAAGATACTGACGCCAAGTCCCGCAAGGATAACCGCCAGACCAATCAGGTCCACGGTCTTTTTCATCATACTCTGACATTTCCAGTTGTGCAGTCGATCGCCCATACCGCCGCCTAGCCCTCCCCGCCCTGCGCTTAACGTTTCGTTGCGGATTTCATTCTTTCAGTATAACAAATCAGGAAAATCATGTAAACTCTGTCGTTGTTTTATTTTATAAAGTATGGTAGCATGAAACTGACGATTTGGACATACTATTTGGCGAAAAGGTGAGCTTTCTTATGAAAATCTGTTTTGTACTCCCGCATTTCTATCCGTATGTGGGCGGCGGGGAACGCATTTTCTACGATATGGCAAAGGGTCTGGCGCAGCGCGGCCATAAGATACGCGTCATCGCGCGCAATGTCGGGAAGGAATATCTCGGGCACAAAAAGGTCGAGGGTCTGGATGTCTGGTATCTCCCGTGGAAATCCATGTTCGGCCACCCGCTGATCCCGGCGGGGGATCTGGAAGAGCATATCGCTTGGTGCGACATCGTCCACGCTTCCATCTTCACCCCGGCCTTTCCTGCCAGCCGTCTGGCCCGCAAATATAAAAAGCCCTCCGTACTGACCGTGCATGAAGTCCGGGGCGCAAAATGGTTCTGGGCGGAGGACATCGTCCATGCCAGCGCCTTCTGGCTGTACGAGCAGTTCACCTGCCGCCAGCCCTTCGACGTATACCACGCGGTATCGCAGGCGACAAAGCGGGATTATCTGAAGTACTGCGGCAGAAAGAACGTCGTCTGCGTCTACAATGCCGTCAACGAGATGGACACCTCCGTCGCGGAGAGGTCCTCCCTTAACCTGAGGGACTATTTCTCACTCGGGGAAAACGAGCGTATCTTTCTCTACTACGGCAGGCCCGGCCAGACGAAGGGCATTTACGTCTATCAGGAGGCGATACGCCTGCTGCGGCAGCGAAACGTGGATCTCACCGATATACGCTTTTGTTTTATCCTCGGGGCGGAGCCGGTAAAGCTCAGGAAACGATTCCTAAATTCCATTCGGAAATACGGCTTGTCGGATACGGTGCTGGTGCGGGACTCCCTCCCCAGAGAGGATCTCTGCCGCTGTATCCTGCAGGCCGACTATGTCGTCGTGCCCTCCATTACCGAGGGCTTTGGCCTCAGCGCGCTGGAAGCCTGCCAGATGGGCAAAAAGGTCATTTCCAGCACCGGCGGCGCGCTGCCGGAGGTCGTGTACGGGGACTGTCTCTTTTTTGAGAACCGAAACAGCGGAGCGCTCGCGGACTGTCTCCAGAAGGTCATTCAAAAGAAAGACGCCGCGTTTTCCCATGTGCCGGAACGCAGCTTCCCCTATGAAGCTATGGTCGACGGTATCGAAACCATTTATAAAAAATTATTAAGAAAGAAAAGGCAAAAAGATGAAACGCATAAACCTGCTCCTGCCCACCTATAACGGCGAATCCTATCTGCCCGCTCTGTTAGACAGTCTCAAAAACCAGAGCTATCCCGCGCTCAGGATCTATGCGCGCGACGACGGCTCCCAAGATGGCACCGTTGCGATCCTGCGCCGCTTCCGTCAGACTCTGACAGGCGGCAAAGAGCTCGTCCTTGTCAACGATATCGATCAGGACTGGAGCAATCAGGGGCCGCATCAGAATTTTCATCACATTCTGCGCAGCATGGAGCAGGCCGATTACTATTTCTTCTGCGACCAAGACGACGTATGGGATCCCCATAAAATAGAACGCGCCGTCTCCCTGATGGAGAAATGCCCCGCCGATGTCCCCCTCCTCTATACCCACAACTATTATGTCTGCGACGGCGAGCTGCGGATACAGCATACCCTGTCTAAGCAAAATAAATGTATCCGCCCAAAACAGATGGCGCGCATAGAACTGGCAAAGGTGATCATGACAGGCACTTGGGCGGGCGTCGGTATGGCGCAGGGCTTTAACCATACGCTCAAAAAGCTGGCCTTCGATCGCGGCAGCGTCACCCCATCGATCGCGGTAGACTGCTGGGTCTCATGGGTCGTGGCGGGAATGAACGGGATCCTGATCTACGACGCCAGACCTCTGGCGCGCTACCGCAGGCATCATACCACGTTCAGCGCAGGCGGCGCAGACGGACTTGCGCGCTATCTGGACTGGCAAAAGCACAAAGACCGGCACTGTCAGAACATTGTAAACGGGATCGCGGATTACCGCCGCCTTTACCGGGATCTCGTATCTCCGAGCCGCGCGGCCTTTCTGGATCTGTATGCGGGCAAAAAAAGGATACGGAAGCTTTTCTATCCGCACAGGCTCCGTGACCGCCTTTTAGAAGAGATCGCATTCCGTATCCTGATCCTCATTGGAAAGATATGAGTTATCTGCAGAAATAATACAGCCTTGTCCCGTAGACGTCCAGCACCGTTTCCAAAGAGCCGTATCCCTCCAGCTCCTCTAACAGAGGATCCAGCGTCTCGCTGTCCGCTTGGGAGGTCAGGATATAGCACTTATCCTCCGGCGCGATCAGGTTAAGGTCGTCTTTGGCAAGCACGCTGGTCGCCCAGATGATATTATCCTCCGGCACATTCCCGATCCGGTTCACGCCGTATCCGATCTTATAGCTCACGGCGGGAATGCTGTTATAAAAGACATAGACCTTCTCATCGGCCTGAATATGCTCCTGCACATAGGCGATCAGAGGGTTCGTTTCATTCCCCGCCCAATATACCTCGTCTTTCTCCCGATAGGTCTTGATCCCGCTGTTCGTCAGCACTAGCACCAGCAGGATGAGCACCGCAAAGATCTCTCCCCTGCGCGTCCCTTCCTTGATCAGCATCAGATCCGCGAAATAAAAGGCCAGTATCGCAAAGAGAGGGAACGAAAACGCCCATAGCCGGTCCCGCACAGGGAATCTGTAAAGAGACGACGCAAACAGCGCTAGGAAAAAGCCGATCGCCAGCACGATACCATACCAATTCTTCTTTACGATCCCTACTATCAGCCCCCCCAATACCATAGCAAGCAGCAAAAAACGCAGCTCCTTATGGCACGCGCCGAACAGCGTGCGGATCAGCTTCCAGCCGACCGCCCACTCGTCCCGGTTAAGGGAAAACAGCGGGAATCTGTCATTGATCCAGTATTTCTGCATAAAATCATCCGTCGCCGCGGCCCGCAGCCAATAAAAATAATAAAAGAGGAAGCTCGCGCCGATCCCGCAGCCGCCAATCACGCTATGCCATAGCTTTTCCTTATTTTTCTCAAAAATGCCCGCCGCAAATTCACAGCTCAGGATCCCGCCGATAAAAAAGCAGACCGGATTGGCGGCCCATATCAATATCATGTAAGAAACTATCATCAGATACCAGCTTATCTTTTTCTCCCGGTACCAAGCATAGATCAGCAATACCAGCAATACCCACACGCATTCCGAAACGTAAGGCTTAAAGACATTGGAATAGCGCAGCAGAAAATTGGTATTCGCCACGAACGCGGCGCATAAGAGCGGATACTTACAGCCAAACAGCTTTTTGGACACATACCCGCTCAAAAAAATGGTCAGGATATAACAGAATACGGAAAACAGACGCAAGACCCATTCGGAATCCCCAAGCAGCGTCATCAGCAGCTTGACGATATACAGATAAATGACCGGCGCGCTCTGCACATAATCAAGCGGACTGGCAGTGAGCTGCAAAAAAGACCGGTTCTCCAAAGAGGATACCAGATACGCCTCGTCCAGCCAAAGCGAACGGCCTACCCCGTTCATATAGATACTGACGCCGATCCCTAAGACAATGATCGCAAGACTCCCCGCGTCTAACAGCAGCTTCCATTTATTTTCTTTTTTCCAACCTTCAATCCAAGATCTTAACATAAACCGGTTTCCTATTTCTCTTTTATTATGATATAATATGAGCACTTAGCGAGGTATTTTCGAGCTTAGTGCGAATAGATACCTGACTTCTTAATGAGGTCTTTTCGAATTTAGAAGTCATGGTATAATGAACTCCAGAATCCGTCTGCTTCGCAGCTGCCGCGCAAGCAATGAGCAGTGTGAGAACAGAGAACGGCGAAATCCCTGCTTGCAGGCGATTTTGCCGGGCGCTGTTTTCATAGGGCGAAGCCCGTAAACGAGAAAATCGAAGATTTTCGAGTGCGCGCTGCGAAATCATGATACCGTTGCCTGACCTCTTAACACTGCTATGATAACTTACAACCACAGGAAATGTCAATTTTTTTCCGCCGCCGGGAGAGACTATGTTTAAGGAAGCCTTTGTCATTCTCATCATTCTTTTTCTCTTTTACCTGCTGTGCAGGGCGCTGCTGAAAAGAAACCGGCGCGCCGCGGCCATTCTGGCCCTTACGGCTCTCGCCGTATCCTGCCTTGCCAATATCGTTTACAACGCCCGAGTCATGTTCCCTGATTTTTATCTCGATACCGTAGGCGGCCGTTTCCGCTACGGCACATTTTCCGGCAATCTCTTAGCGTGGTCGGACGGATTTATGTTTCAGGATGAGATCCTTTTCCCGATCCTCCGCGGCCGCAGCGTATCGTTAGATGATACCGCCGCTTTCTACGAAAAGTTTTTTACGCTCTATTCCGATTCCTGCACATCGGTCGCGATCGGGAAAGAAGCGCGGGACAGTCTCCTTGCGCACAAGGGCGATTTTGATTTTCATCACGAGTTCAGCTGTATCGGGATCATGGACTATGTCACAGACAAAATCCCGGCGGAGCTCGCCTATGACTTTGAACGGGAACGCTACCCCGACGTCTATATCAACACGGCTTCTCTGAAAGCCCAGCCCCGCCTGACGGTCATGATGGACAGCGATTATACGCTCTATGTCATGGGGGAATCCTACTATGAAGAGATCACGGGAGGTACGGACAATGCATAAAAAACTGACAGGACTTAGCATCCTTTTTGCCTCGGCCTGCTGCCTTTTCTTTCTTATCAGCATGTTTTTCAATAACGCTTATCTGGAAGCGCTCACTTACGACAACGCTTTTTCCTATCAGCTCCGCCAGCTTGCTTCCATTCTGCTCTTATGGGGGATCGGGCTCTGCTTCCTGCTCTTGATCCAAAGCGCTCTGCCTATGGTCTGGGCGCTTCTGCTCGCCTTTCCGACGGGGCTCTGCCTGTGGGTGCTGCCCGGTATGCTCCTTCTCATGCTTGAGCTCCCCTATACCTTCTCTTTGACGATGGCGCTGATCGCGTTTTTTTTCCTGTGCCTGCTCCTTTTTCGCCTGCGCCAAAAAAGCGGTCTATCTGGACGCATGCAGACGGCCTTAAAGAGACGTTCCCTGTCCCTTCGCGCCTCGCTTCCCGCCCTCCTGCTTTTGTTTGGCTTTGCGTTTCTGGCCTCCAGCGGCTTTCTCTATGTCTTTCTCAGCTATGATTCCTACTTTTACTTTACCAACTACGGAAATACGCTGGCGATCGTAAAGAATTTTCGGGATATCGTAGGCGAGAACAGCTTTACGCTGACCAATATCAGCCAGTTCCTGCCCCTGTTAAACGCCTATACCGCTTTCTGGGGCCTCGATCAGTGTTTCCAGATACAGGCCTTTCTGACCTTAAACATCGCCGCCTGCTTTTTCTATGCTCTGTACCGTTATGTCCTAGAGACGGAAAAAGACCCCGGGCGTTTCCTGCTGTTTCCCGCATGGAGCATACAAAAAAAGGCGCTGCTCTACGCCGCGCTCCTGACCCTCTTTCTGATTACCTCTACTTCCTTTCTGACCATATCCTCATGGATCCTTGCCAATATGTACTGTATGGCCTATCTGTTTCTTTGTATGCTTTTAACGGAACGAGTCCTGCTGCCTTCGCAGGGCGAAGCCCCGATCCTAGCGGCTCTGTATTTTGCGGCTCTCACACTGCTGCGCAAGGACGGCATTATCTTTGTCTGCTTCTTTTTGGTCTGCTATATGATAAAGAGCGAATGGAAGAAACGGACGCTCTTTTTCCTTTTCCTCCCCTCCGTCGTACTCGAGCTTAGCTGGCTCTTCTATGTCCGCGTCATATTAAAGGCGGCGGTCGAACAGGCGTCCTTTACCTCTATCGCCAATAACGCGAACGTCGCGTTTGTGATCGCGGCCATCTGCGCCGCCTGCCTATATCTCTTTGTCTTCCATCCCCTGTTTGCCGAAAAGCTCCCGTTCCCCGAGACCCTGCCGCTCTATGCGGGCCTATCGGTCCTGCTCATACTCCTGACGGCCCGCGACTGGAATCAGGTCGTAGACAACATTGATATGACGATCCGAAATATGCTCCTTTACCCCTCCTCATGGGGGATCAGCGCCCTGCTGTTCGGCGTACTTCTTACCGTCACCCTGCTGCATCGGCCGTTTTGGGATACCGACACCTTTCTCTGGCTCGGATATGTGATCCTGAATTTTATCTCCTACTGCGCGGTCGGCAAAAAGCTCTGGGTCAACTGGGACGATTCCTACAGCCGGATCGTCCTGCAGATCGTCCCTGTCTTTGTCTTTATCTGTGGGAAGAAGTTACTTTCCCTCCTTCGATCCGATACACCAGATCGCAATTCTGTATCGTAGAAAGACGGTGAGCGATGATGATGAGCGTCTTGCTGCCCGCCAGATAGTCGATCGCCTCCATGACCGCCGCCTCGGTATCATTGTCTAACGCGGAGGTCGCTTCATCTAATATCAGCACCTCGGGATCATGGTACAGCGCTCTGGCGATTCCGATCCTCTGGCGCTGTCCGCCGGAGAGACGCACGCCCCCTTCCCCGATCACGGTATCCAGCCCATTCTCCAGCGTATCCACAAATTCCTTTAGCTGCGCCTCCCGCAGGACCTCCTGCAGCCTTTGTTCATCTGCGCGCTTCCTGTCTATGCCAAACAGGATATTCTCCCGGATCGAAGCGTCCAGCAGGGAGATCGTCTGCGGGATATATCCCAGCTTCTGATTCCATGCGCGCATTGCGCGGCGGATATCTACGCCGTCTACCAGCACCGCGCCCTCCTGCGGCTCCAAAAGTCCCAGTATCATATCCGCCAGCGTCGTTTTTCCCTCTCCCGACGGCCCGATAAAAGCGACCGACCGGTTTTTGGGAATGACCAGCGAAGCATGGGAAAAGACCACCTTTTCCGTATGCGGATAATGAAAGCTGACGTCTTTTACCTCAATCTTATCCTGAAACGCCAGCGCCTGCGTATCCGCCGTTACCTTCCTGCCTGCGAGCAGGCTGTCGATCTCCTTTAGGTCATGATAGATCGCATCGATCGCCGGCTTGCTGAACATGATACGGCTCAGATATTCCGCCATGCGGTTGGCCGACGGCAGCATACGGAAGGCCGCTACCGCGAATACGGAGATCGTAGGGATAAAGGACGCGGCGTCCTCTCCAAGCGCTACCCGGATACATACAATCAAAAGCAGGCTCGATATCGCGACCGTCTCCATCACGGGCTTAGGGATCATGCCGTATACCTTGAATCGGCGGTTGCTCTCCGCATAATCCTTATATTCTTCGTTATACGCTTCTACAAATACCTGCTCCCGGCTCAGGACTTTGATCTCTTTGATCCCGCCAAGCGCTTCCAGCACAGCCTGTCTGGTGCTGCCCTGCTTCTCCCGGCTCCTTTCGCCCGCAATCCGCAGCCGCCTGCGGAACACCTTTAAAAAGACAAGGCCGAATACCGCCATGAGCGCGATGACTCCCAGAGTAATGCCAATGTCCTGATACAGCAGAAAAAGCAGCAGGGAAAAACAGACCCCGCCTTCCGACGCGAGCTGGAGCCCCGCCAGTATCGCCTCAAAAAAGGAAACCGTATCCTCATTGATATTGCGGCTCAGCTCCGCGCTGTTATGATCCAAATGAAACAGATAAGGCTGGTTCATATAGCAGTCCATCATCTTATAGGACAGTCTGCGCTGGTTCTCGTAGGTAAAACGATACTGCATACTGTGCATGAAATACACGTAGATATTTTTCAGGATATAGACCGCTATGATAAGCCCGCCCAGAAAGACGACATAATCATTGATATCCCGAAAGCCTAACGCGGCATAGACGCCGCCTAAGATCGGATTTTCCAAGATCGCCCCAGGAGAGAGCACTGCGCTGATAAACGGCAGTACCGCGCTCACGCCCACCAGCTCCACAAACGCGCCGACGATGATAACGGCAAAAAGCAGGAGCGCCTTCAACTTCTGCTTTTTATCAAAAACATAACAAATTTTTCCCCATGTGCTCATTTTCACACGCTCCGTTTCCCCGCCTTTATTCCAGCTCTTTCCACTCCCACGGAAAGCGCTCGATATCTTCCTCTACCAGCTCCGTCCCCATCTGAACCTCGATAAATTCAAGGCCGCCCGCAGTCGCCATCGCATGTCTCTGCCCTTTTTTGATATAGAGCACGTCTCCCCGGCGCACCCTCCTTATCTCGCCGTCCAAAAGGAAGAGGCCCTCCCCGTCGATGATCGTCCATACCTCGTCCCGCAGACGGTGCATTTGATAGCTGATGTTCCTGCCGGCCTCGATATACAGGTGCTTGGTCAGGGAATTTTCTCTGCCGTGCCGGCACTTCGCAAAATCCAAAACCTTATATTCCCCCCACTGCCGCTTTTCATACATCGGGCGGTTATGGATCTGTTCCACATAGGGATTTAAAAAAGAACTGGCGTGCTTGTCGCTGACGAGGATCCCGTCCGCGCTGGCCACGACCACCGTATCCTGCAGGCCCAGCGCTACGACCGGGATCCCCAGCTCATTGATGACATGCGTATTGCGGCAGTCCTCGCCCCGGATGACAAAGCCGCCGTCCGGCTCTCTCATCTGCTCCGTTAAGGTGTTCCACGTTCCTAGATCGTTCCATTCCCCATCGTAGCTTACATAGATCATGGAATCCAGCCCTGCGATCACCGCCTCGTCAAAGCTGCGGCGCGGCAGAGCGTCATAGCTTTCATACAGGCGGTCAAAGCAGATCTCTCCCGTTTCCTTTTTCAGCAGTTCCCCGGCAAACGAGGCGCGAAATACGAAAACGCCGCCGCTCCAAAGCGCACGGGAAGCGATCAGGCTGCGCGCCGCTTCCAGCTCCGGCTTTTCTATAAATCTCCGTACCCGGCCATACGGCGCATCCGGCAGATTTTCCCCCGCGATATACCCGTACTTCTGGGAAGGGTAGGTAGGCTTTACTCCCAGCAGGCACACAGACGCGCCGGAACGCAGCAGGGCCTGCTCCATCTGGGCAAGCTTATCAAAATAATCCTGTTCCACATAGGAATCCACCGGCAGTACCGCAAAGACCTCATTCTCCGCTGCTTTCTTTTTTTCCAGCAGATACGCCGCCGCCAGCAGGATCGCCGGATAGGTGCCCTTTCTTGACGGTTCCATGATACGCTCCGCACCGCCCGGAAGCTGACGCCGCAGCGAATCCGCCTGCGCTTCCCCGGCCACGATCAGGATATCCGCGGCCGGACAGCTTGTCCTTACCTGCCTGTAGATACGCTGTATCATAGACTCGGAATCCCCGTTTTCATTCTGTAATACCTTTAAGAACTGTTTGGAGCGCGCCTCGCCGGACAGGGGCCAGAGCCGCTTTCCGGAGTCGCCGGACAATAGTATGATCTTCATTCGTTCTCTTCCTTTCGCTTCCTATAAGGCCGCACAGATATTTTCTTATCCGATATACGCTGCGATCTGTCCATCCACGCACGATACCGCGTCTCCCCCGGGACGGCATTCCAGATACCCCTCGATCGCCTTATCGAGCGCCGTCTCTATCGTCCATACCGGTCTCCAGCCAAACGACCGTTTCAGCCTAGAGCAGTCCAGCTTCAGATAATTCGCCTCATGGGGGCCCCCGTCGCCGCGGCTCACCCATCGAAGCGCCTCTCCCGTCCGGGCCTGCCAGATCTTACAGAACAGCTCCGCCAGTTCCCCTGCCGTCACGCAGTCGCTTTCATCCGGCCCCACATTATAGCTGCCCGCCAGTGCTCTGTTTTCATACTGCCCTTTGGCGGCCATCAGATAGGCCATGACCGGCTCCAATACATGCTGGAACGGCCTGACAGAATCAGGATTGCGGATTATGATATTCTTTCCGGCAAACGCCGCCGCGATACAATCCGGGACGATACGATCCGCCGCAAAGTCCCCGCCGCCTATCACGTTCCCCGCGCGCATTGTCGATACCGCGAGCTCTCTGCTGCCAAAAAAAGCGTTCCGATAACTGTCCGTCACCAGCTCCGAGCAGGATTTGGAATTGGAATACGGGTCATATCCGTTCAGCTCCTCGTTTTCCCGATAACCCCATTCCCATTCCCTGTTTTTGTATACCTTATCCGTCGTGACATTGATAACGGAACGCACCGACTCGCTCTGACGCACGCATTCCATGACATGTACCGTTCCCATCACGTTGACGTCATAGGTATACACGGGCTCCTGATAGGATCTGCGCACGATCGGCTGCGCCGCCATATGGATCACGATCTCCGGCTTTCGCTCTGTAAAGACCGCCTGCAATTTCTTCAGGTCGCGGATATCTCCCGTTACACAGTCCATCCGCTTCTCGAGCGAAAGTATCGTAAACAGGCTGGGAACCGTCGGCGGCTGCTGCGCATAGCCCGTTACCTCAGCGCCCATGCGCAGCAGCGCGCTGCACATCCATGCGCCTTTAAAACCGGTATGGCCTGTCACCAGTACCCTTCTGCCCCGGTAAAAATCTGATAATTCCTGCATTCGTATCATCGTATTCCCTTCCCCTCGTCCGCCCGTTTTTTCAGGATAGCTTCCATGACGGCCGTATACTGCCCCGCGATCCCTTTCCATTGGAACCGTTCTTCTACCAGACGCAGGCTTGCCTCTCCCATGCGCCTGCGTTCTTCATCCTGCACGCACAGGGCGAGCAGCTTTTCCTGAAACTGCTCTACCGGCGCCGCATAGCCGTTATCCCCGATCAGCTCTTCGCTGCCCTCGCAGGGCGTCATAACAATGGGAAGGCCGCTCGCCATCGCCTCCAACACGACATTGGGCATCCCTTCCTTACGGGAAGGCAGAATAAAGATATCCGCCGCCTGATAATAGGCGGGCAGCTCCTCCTTCTTCTTCTGCCCTACAAACGTCACGCAGCTTCCTAGCGCCATATCCGCGGCGATCTTCTCTAATTCCCGCCGGTAAGGGCCGTCCCCGACTACGGTCAGATGAAGAGGCTTTTTCGCCTCCCTCTGCAGCTCCGGCAGCATAGGCAGAATATACTGTAACCCCTTGCGCTCGATCAGCCGGGACACAAACAGCAGCTCTATCCCCGCCGCGCCTCCCTTCGATCCCTTTTTATAAGAGGGATGGAAATGAGAGGTATCGACGCCGTTCGTAATGATCCGTATCTCTTTTTTATCATAAAAATCCAGCGCCAATTTCTTTAGCCCGCGGCTGTTCGCTATCAGCGCATCCGCCTGTTTCCATATAAACGCTTCAAACGGCCCCAGCGCTTTATAAAGGAGACGGAACCGTTCCTGAAATCCCGGAATATCCCCGCCTCCAAAGCGGATGAGATAGGGAAGGCCATACCGCAGTTTCAGATAACAGGCAACAGGGCCGGCCGGAATGGCAAAAAACGCCTGACAGATATCAAAACGCTCCCTCTTTTGCAAAGCCGACGCCCGTATCATCGCTTTCCACAAATAATCCAACATCTCGGGAAAATTGCAGTGCTCGATATGCTTTCTCCTTGCCTTTAAGCGGATGATATGAACATTTTCATGTCTTTCCTCTTCTGGAAGACCGGAAAACCAGACGGTCACGACCGTGACCTCATGTCCCATAGCGGCATATTCCCGGGTCAGGTTCAGGCAGGCATTGGCTCCGCCGCCGCCCACCGGAGGATATTCATGTGTGATTATCAGTATCTTCATGAAAACAACTCTACTTTCTTATCTTTTCAAAGATTTCTTCTTTTTATATCCTTCCTGCATTTAACAATATCATTTTTCTGACGGCCTCAAGCAGATTTATGATTTTTTCGTTTTAAACTGCCGCAGAACTTTAAGTGTTCTCCGAATATCTATTATAAACGCGCCTTTTATCCCATTCTTTTTTAAGCCTTGATGACCTTCCCACAATGATAACATGTAACTCTTTAATCCTTGTGTACTGGTTCCCCCATAATACATTTTAACGATAACCTCTGGAACATAAACCAATCTGGCTTCCTGACCGTACAAACACCGAAGCATAAACTCATAATCGGCCGAGCATTTATACGACGTATCATACAATCCGCATTTTTCATATACTTCGCGTTTTAAATATAAAGTAGGATGTCCCGGCATCCACCCCTCTCTGAAACTTCCAATCCCCATATGCCAAAAGCGAACAATTTTACCATCATTTACATATACAAGGTCTGCATGAGCTCCCACGCAGAATTCTCCGCCGCTTTCTATTGCCCCGACCATATGCTCCACTACATGCGGATGTGCCAAACAATCATTAAAAAACACTACGATATCTCCACTGCACATATGATATCCCTTATTCATTGCATCATAGATACCACGATCCGGCTCTGATTTCCATATCAGCCTGTCATTTCGACCGCATGAGACCAATCTATTTTTATACTGCTTTATCAAATCCAGCGTTCCGTCAGTAGAGCCTCCATCTGCAATCACAATTTCTATTTCAGAGTATTCCTGAATCAAAATAGAATCTATCGTTGTTTTCAAGGTTTTAATACAGTTATAAGTAGTCAATATAAAAGATACTTTCTTCATGTTTTTCCGTTTATATTTCTCCCTCCCCGATACAATTCCCATCAGGATATCCTATCAACACTTTCAGCCCATAAGATTGCATAATCAGCGTTTTCTCCATAATTCCATATACACCGATAAATATCAGTTCCATATTCTATACAGGTTCCGATCTCCATATCGCCTGTGTGAACAGCTAAAATACACTCCGGTTGCCAGAAAATATTTTTATCGGATAATACAATCGGATGTATCGTCGTATTTTCATTTTTTAATGCAACCCACAAAGGATATTCGTAAGTGTCTCCGCCTAACAGCAGACCAATATTTTTTGCTCCCATTTTTTCTGCAGTCGCTGTCAATTCTCGATAAGGTTCTGTTTCCTCCTGACGGTTCAAAAAATAAAGATCAAATCTCGCTTCTCCGTCCCATACCGCCTGCGCATATGAATCCGCCTGCATTTTTATAGTCCTAATCCCATCTGGGAGCATTAACAATAAAACGATACTCATGACTAATATATTCATATAACGGTACTCTTTTTCTGCATTTATTGTATAGCCGATAAAAATACATATCAAAGGCAAAATTGGCATCAACAATCTGGTACCCCATGGCTGCCATCTAATACAGAAAAGCATCGTCCCTGTTGAACATAATAAACTGCATATATATGTTAAATTTATTACTTCCTTCCTCTTCTTTTTTTTAATGAGAGAATATAACAAATGCAATATTGCAAATATACAAACAATCCCTGATATTAGGAACAAGGTTCGTGCCCCTGCTGTATCATGATGATACGATTTTACGGCGCCTCTTCCCTCAGAATAACCATAATACGCAGATATTTCCAAGTCCTCTATATCAACCTGCAAATAATCCGCCAATTTAACGGTCATCTGCCAGAAAGCGTCTGGCTGTTCTTCCCCTGCGATCTCCAGCGTCAAATTCTTACAGCCATTCAATAATAAATACCTCGGAGATATTGTTTTAACCATCAGATTCCCCGCCACCTGTTCAAGCGCCAAAATGTTCCCGGTACTCTTATAATTTCTAACAAAACTGGGAAACGCCAGTAAAATAATAATGCCCGCTGCCAGTACAACTGATTTGAAAATAGTCATAACAGATTCCTGTTTTTTCAAACATACAAGCAACAGCCATAATAACAATAAAGGCACCATAAAACAGATGCTGCTTTTCGTTAGATATCCAAATCCAATGCTGCATGCACAAAACACTATATTATGCATATTTTCTGACGAACATAAAGGCAAAGGAGACTTCCCTATTTTTAATATAAACCATGCAATCATCAGCAAGTACATAGTTGCTAGTAAATCGACCTGCGTCGTCATACTTTCTGCGATCGCTAATGGACACAACATAAATAACAGAGCCGAAAAAAGCGCTCCTCGCTTATCTGTTCCTAATTTTATACTAATTTTATAAGTCATCACCGCAGATAATACATAAGCGAGCCATTGTACTATATTAACTAGCTTATCGCTTTTTAAAAGCAAGCATAGATGCAATATAATATATTCTGTAAAATTTGAATAATACAACTGGCGCAGAATACTGGTGGAATAATAAGCTACCGATCTGTTTTGTATCCAATTTGCAACTCTAGCCATATGATATGTCATGGAATCCCAATTATTGGGAACGATCGTATACGATAATATAAACATTATCAAAGCTAACAATAAGATCAATACCGACAATAAGCGTTCAAACCATTGCCCCCCCCTCCACACATCTTCTTTCAATTTATCTTTCGCATATATCCATGCGCTGCCTTTTCCACTTTTCATTCTCTTTAACATAAGGAGCACACTTAAAAGGCCGAAAATAATCCAAATTGTCCTTATAGCCGTATAAGTAAGGAACTGCATAGCGCTCAATATTTCCGTTGAAAACCAGATTATCATTGAAAAGCAAATAATAATCTCAGGAAAACTCTCTCTCTGCTTCTCTCTATCCATTCTACATCAACTCCTCATATAGGCGTCTGACAGCTTTTCCATCTTTGATTTCATAAATGGCATCACAATTTTTAATGGTGGTCAATCTGTGCGCAATAATGACCAAAGTCATTTTGCCATGCAGAGAATCGATAGCTTCCATAACCGATTTCTCTGTTTCGTTATCCAAAGCAGAAGTCGCCTCATCCAAAATCAATATTTCTGGATTATGGTATAAAGCTCTTGCAATTCCGATTCTTTGCCTCTGTCCGCCTGACAAGCGCACGCCCCTGTCTCCTACTTTAGTATGGATTCCTTTCGGGAGCTGCCGCACAAAATCTAATAGTTCAGCTTTTTCTAATGCAATTTCAACGCTGTTTTCATCTATCTCCAGAGGTTCCACTCCAAACGCTACATTTTGACAGATAGAGGTATCAGAAAGATAAATGCTCTGAGGAACATATCCAACCAGACGTCCCCACAATGCCGGAATCCTTTGAATATTAATATTATCCAGAAAAACTTCTCCTTCGTCAGGGCGCAAAACTCCCAGAAGCAGATCCGCCAATGTAGATTTCCCTGCGCCTGATTCTCCTATAAATGCAACTGATTTCCCTTTAAGAATTTTTAGGCTTAATTGATTCAGTACCGTTTTTTGATCTTTGTTATATGTGAAAGTCACATTCTGTATATTAATAGACTCCTTAAAAGCAAAAGTCTGATCGGATTCTCCATCTTCCGAATCGATATGATAAAAGCTATCATTATACTTACGCGCATCTATTATATTTTCATATACTGCATTCAGACTCGGAATAGAACCTGAGATCGTATTGATTGCAACAGAGATCTTCCCAAGCGCAGGTAAGATTCGAAACGCTCCGATCGCGAAAGACGCCAATACCGCTACAAGGCTTTGTGAATTAGAAATATTTACAATTCTGATTCCTAAGATAGTCATGATCCCTACAATACAGATTGCCTCAATAATATACGCCGGTATTTCTCCCCCCACATTCTGAACCACCGTGGCATTTTGGCGTTTAATGGTATTTTTTTCAAATTCCTTAATAAAATATTTCTGTTTTCGCATCACTAGGACTTCTTTAATCCCATGAAACGCCTGTAGCAATGCCTGTGATGAAAGAATACTATAGGTCCTGATCAAGAATCCTGCCTGCAACATTTTCTTCCTGAAAATAACAAAAATCAATAATAAGCAGATTAACGCCGATAAAATAATCCCTATGGCGATCTGCCAATCTGCATAGCACATATAAATACAGATAAATGCCGCTATCATTATCTGTGTCGCCGCCTGAAGCAAACCATTTATAATTTGATATAGGGAGCCTACATCGCCATTAACTCCCTGTATCAATTCATTTACGTTCCGTTCTAGGAAAAATCGGTATCCGCGGTTCATATAAGACTGCATCATATATACGGAGCACTCTCTTTGTATCTTACATGAATACTTAAACTTTAACCATGCAAAAAAAATAAAATATAGATTCTTAAATATATAAATCAAAATAACTGCAATTATAATGGAAGCGACTAATTTATCATTTGTACGAATATCACAAAGATCCGTTATTTTCTTGATATAAGGATTTCTAAAAAGCTGTTCCGGCTGCAACAGCGCATTCACTAACGGCACAATAATAGAAACCCCTAAGGTTTCCAACACTGCCGCAATAAAAGAGCACACAAGAACAATCGAACCCATCATTTTTTGGTTTCGATTTAATATACGTGAAAGTTTCTGTAAAGTGTCTATCGTTTCTCGTATCATTTCATATCTCCGTACTGCCCTTTCCATATAGTAAATAATGAACGTTTTTCCTAAATTATACTCGTTCGCTTTCTTCTTTACAGATAAGCAATCTCTTTTTTCCATATCTGGCGGCAAAAAATGAAAAAACGCTTGTATAAGAGCCTAATATATATTCGCAGCGAGATAAACATAAACAATCGACAATTCCCGATTTCATCTCACCGCTTTCCTCTCTTCCCCATTCCTTATCCTGTTGTACTTTTAACCTGTTTCCATATATATTCTTTAATTTTTTCTCTTCAGATATGTCATCTGTCGCAAGAAAGAACCGTGCTTCTTTCTGTCCCTCTATGATTTCATCTATTTTTTTAATAAACGCATTTGTATTGCTTACTTTAGCAGCTCTTTGATGATCGGTTCTTCTTATATGGATACCGATAACTTTCTCTCCCGGAATAATTATCTTTTCTGCTCTCTCCAGATATTCTTTTCTAAACTTAATAACGCCATAATCAATATTTTCCTGTCCTTTGTCCTTGACTATCCCACAAAATGCATGAATATAAATTTCTCTATCTCCCATGAGCCTTTTACGTATATTATTCCATGTATTGGACATATGTTCATAATATTTATCACTAAGCTCTTCCACATTCTTTGCTGGGAAATAACTGAAATAATTCTCTCTAAATACCATTTGAGATAATTTTTCGCATAATCTGCTTTTAAATAACGCTGTAAGGAATCTGACGGCTCCTATAAGATGAATGCGCTTAATATTTGACCAAAATCCACCATACTTATCATAATTAAGATACTTCAGGTCTATTTCGATAACTTTTATCTCAATATCAGCGAATATATCAGCGGCAAAGACTTCCCGAAAACTTATACCGCAATCTTTATCCACCGGCCAGACGATCACAAGCTTTTCCTTCTCCCCCCCCTCATTGATTTCACTAAATGATATGCATGAGCCAATGTAACGCATCTGCTCATCAAGCCGCTATAAACCTGTATATACATTTCCTCATCCTCTTACTTAACATCCTGAATCGTATTCCGTCAATCCGCCTAAAGAGATCAGCCTTCTATAGCGGTCTTGAGCGTATCTGTCATATAATCTATCATCTCATCTGTCATCCCCGGGTATACGCCAATCCAAAAAGCATCCCTCATAATCCTGTCCGTAACCCTCAATTCTCCAACCACGCGATAGCCCTCTCCGCTTATCCGCAGTTCATCAAAGCATGGATGGTTGATTAGATTCCCTGCAAAAAGCATTCTGGTCTGTATTCCTTTCCTCTCCATCAGCCTGACTATATATTCTCGGTCTACTCCCCGGCAGAGAATCAAAAAGCCAAACCAACTTGGATTCGCATGTTCACAAGGCTGTGGTAAAATCATTTTATCCTGCAGATCTTCCAAATTTTTATATATTCTATTAAAATTATATCGCCGCCGTTCTGTAAACGCCGGAAGCTTCTCTATTTGCGCACAGCCAATCGCCGCCTGCATATCAGTAGCTTTTAAATTATATCCGAAGTGCGAATACACATATTTATGGTCATAGCCTTTCGGCAATTCTCCATAATGCCCGTCGAAACGATGGCCGCACATATTATCATGCCCGGACGGGCAGATACAATCCCTTCCCCAATCCCGCATTGAACGAATAATTTTATGCAATAATGCATTATTGGTGTATACTGCCCCGCCCTCTCCCATCGTCATATGATGCGGCGGATAAAAACTAGAAGTCGCAATATCTCCTATCGTTCCTGTAAAATACCACTTGCCATCTATCTCATATTGCGAACCGAGCGCATCGCAATTATCTTCTACAAGCCAAAGGCTATATTTTTCACAAAATTCTTTAACTTTTTTCAGATCAAAAGGATTCCCCAAAGTATGCGCAAGCATTACTGCTTTCGTTTTTTCTGAAAGCGCCTCCTCTAACATATTTACATCCACATTGTATTGAGGGATCGTCACATCCAAAAACACCGGGATTGCCCCGAATTGGATCATCGGCGCAACCGTCGTCGGGAATCCCGCCGCTACAGTAATAACCTCATCACCACGTTGTATACGTCTTTCTCCAAGTAAAGGAGAAGTAAGCGCCATAAAAGCAAGCAGATTCGCCGAAGAACCCGAATTTACAACAGAACAATACCGGATATTCAGATATTCCGCCAGTTTCTTTTCAAATGCATCCGTATATCGCCCGGATGTCAGCCAGAACTCCAATGAGCTGTCCACCAGATTTCTCATTTCTCTGCTGTCATAAACCCTAGAAGCATAAGGAATTCTCTCGCCAGCTTTCCATGCTTTCTTCTCATGGTATTTCTCGCAATATACTTCTACCTGCCGTAATATCGTTTCCCTTGCCTCCTGCTCAGACATGTTATCAAACATACATCTTCTCCCAATATTACCAAATCTTCCAAGGCGCATCCTCTGATTCCCAGAGCGATTCCAGATAATTCTTATCTCGCAGCGTATCCATCGGAGACCAAAAGCCCTCATGCCGATACGCCACCATCTCACCCGCTTCTGCAACGGCTTCCAACGGGCCGGCTTCCAGCATCTCTCCGCCATCTCCCAAATAATCAAATATTTTACGATTCATAACCATAAAGCCCGCATTTACCCATGCTTGGTCAACCCGCGCCTTTTCTTTAAATCCTTTTACTTGATTTGTTTGGGGATCGATCTTCAACGCCCCAAATCTTCCCATTGGCTGCGTTGTTGTAATCGTTACTGTTTTTTTGTATTTATGATGGAACGCCAATAACTCTGAAATATCAACATCAGCCACACCGTCTCCATAAGTTAGGAAAAATTCTTCGTCTTCGCCAATATAATCCCGAACCTTTAATATCCTGCCCGCCGTTAATGTATTTAATCCCGTATTGACCAGAGTTACCCGCCACGGCTCCGCAAAAACTTCATGAACTAAGATCTCTTTGTTTTTCAACAAAAATGTACTATCTGACTGATTAACATAATAGTGTATAAAATATTCTTTTATCATCTGGCCTTTATATCCACAGCAGATAATAAACTCATTATACCCGTAATATGAATACAATTTCATGATATGCCAGAGAATTGGTTTCCCTCCTATTTCTATCATAGGTTTAGGGCGCATATACGATTCTTCGCTAATGCGCGTACCCATACCCCCTGCTAAAATTACCAATTTCATATATTTTTATCATCCTCCAATCCATGGCGCCATTCCGGCATTCCAAAGATTTTCAGCTTCACTCAGATCCCTTTTAGTCTCAACCGCCAGCCAATAGCCTGAGTGCTTATAAAACGCGAGCTGTTCCTTTTCTGAAAGTCTTACAAATAAATATTTTTCCAAATTATAATTCCCATCTAAAAAATGAAAAACTTTCGGTGAGAAAACAAAGCAGTCGCCATTCGCCCATGCATTATCGCTTTCCTCACGGCCTGTGCTGCTATAGCTTAATTTTCCAGCCTTATCAAACGGAAGCAGCTCTTTTCTTCCCGAAGGCTTTACCATCGCAATCGTAGCAGTTTTCCCTTTTTGCTGATGATATTCTACCATTTGCAAGGCATTGATATCAGATAGACAGTCGCCATACGTAACAATAAAATCACCGTCAATATATTTCTCTATCATGCTGATCCGCTGTCCGGCAGCCGAAAACAAACCCGTATCAACAACTGTAACCTTCCAGTCCTCTGTCCGTTTCTTATGTATCTCTACAATATTACTCCGTAAGTCCACTGTAATATCGGATTCATAAATATAAAAATCTACAAAGTATTCTTTAATATAATCTACCTTGTATCCCCCGCATACAATAAATTCTGTAAATCCGTATTGTGAAAAATGTTTCATGATATGCCATAAAAGAGGTTTCCCTCCAATATCCACCATAGGTTTGGGTATCCCTTCCCTATCATTACTTATGGAGCTCTGCATACCGCCGGCTAAAATTACTACTTTCATACGCTACCCACAATAACCCCCATCAGCCATTAATAAATTAATGAATATTCATCAATATCAGCCTGATTTTTCTGATACCATAAGTATAACTTCCTGACAGCTTCCTTCATATCCGTATAAACCATATCCGGCAGTTCATTAAGGAGTCTGCCATTATTGGCAGTATATTCATTCCCCAAGCCCTCCTGACAGACTATGATTTTTTGCGGTGTCTCTGATACTTCATTAACTATTTCCGCAAGATTATACAAATCTATCGGTTCCCCACATACCGCATTATATGTATGGAACATCGGTTGATCTAACTTCATAAACTTTTCTAACATACAGCAGAAATCATCTATCCACAAATAATCAAAATAACAATTTCTTCTCATGGATAATGGAATGCCTTTTAACGATTTACAGCACAAATTGGAAATATATCTGACCTTCCAATTTTCGTATTTCCCAAAAACTCCAAATAAACGCAGATTATAAATATTCTCACTACTCTCTATCATCTGATTTACAGTATATTTCATCAATCCATATTGATCCACGGGAATCGAGTGATCCGATAAATCTATTTCACGTACCATCTGGATAGGATATCTTTTATCATACTCAGCGCCTGAACCAGTATATATCATCTTCCCATATAATGCAGAGTACTTGGCCAAATTATGAAATATACGTAAATTGCATTGCAGGATTTTAGTTTCATCTATGGACTTGTTTATTCCATTCCCATAAACGGCAAAATGTAAAACAACATCATACCCCTTTAATAAGTACTGCCTGACTGCATTTTCATCCATACAATCCAGTTCCTTACTGGTTGGGGCGTGTATGGTATATCCTCTTTGCAGCAGATATTCTTTCACATTTCTTCCTAAGAAGCCAGAACCGCCTGTTAATAATATTTTCATTATTCAATCACCTTATTTTTACCGATGTTTTTCACTTTCCAATCTTATATTGCATACAACACCGTTTCAGACAAATAATTGCTATAGTGTCTAATATATAATTTATATTCTGGCACTAATGTTTTTATATAATATGGTATCTCCCATAAATCTTCTTTTTTATGATAAATACAAATAGCAAGTTTAGGCTTGTCTTTCAACAAAATATGTTTTGCTCCTTTTAATGCTCCTAGTTCAGAGCCCTCAATATCCATTTTAATGAATGTCACTTTTTCCTTAATATATGAGTCAAGTGCGATTACCTTTACTTTTTCTGAAGCTATATCGAATTGCTTTGAAGGATCTCCAACCGCTCCTAATATTCCTAACTCCGAAAAGTGAGAGGAAGAATTTCCCAAAGGAGAAAATTCCAAGTATTCGTTATCACTCCACAAGCCATACGGCAATAATTCAATCTTATCTACTGCCAGATTACTTATTTTTTCTTTACATTTTTCAACATTTGCCTTATCAGGTTCAAAAGCATAGATCTTTTTATATTCTAGGCCCAACTCAGCCATTTTCTTAATAAATAACTCTCCTGTAGAAAAATCAAAGCAGCCTCCGTCAACAAATACCTCATCTTCTCCAAAATCCATTATTTTATCAAAATACTGTTTCTCAAACGACTCTTTAAGAAAATAATAATCGTAATATTTATATATATCCTCCTCATGTATGCCTTTTTCTACTAACAAGCTAAATATCTCTTCACAGACACCTTTATGCATAGGGCTAATAATAATAACATGGTTATTCATAAGCTTCTGCTCTAATAGCTCATCCAATGAAATGACAGATATTCCATCTATTTTTGTATGCAGTTTCTCCGCACTACTGTCGCAAAATCGGCTGACTCTTACTCTCCCCCCCTCTTTCGGAAGGGACTGATCATTTAATCCAAGTCCAAACACGCAGCAGAATTCTCTACACAGTCCCCTTTGCTTGATCAATTTGACCATCTCTACATAATTCGGATGAAGGAGAGGTTCTCCATAACCATATAAATTGATAACTTTGATCCGCTCTGGAAATTCTTCCAAATCATCCAAGATCTTAAGGAATAATTCCATAGACATTTTTTCATGTCTTTCCTTTATCATAAAATCGCTATTATTGCATGGACAAAATTTACAGGCAAAATTACACGCTCCACACGGATCTAAAAACAAGACAAAGGGGGCTTCTAAAGGTACCGCTTCTTCCAGCTTGGTCCTTGCATTACTATATTCTAATCGATCTCTATTGAGCATTTATCCTGTCCCTCCCTTTATTTTATCTATAAAAAACTTCAGTTTTCGTCATACGGCCACATTCTCTCCAACGGTCCTGACATCATTCTGCCATTTTTTCCAACAATCGCTTTTACTCTTGGCGATACCGTTTCTTCCGGCGAAACCATCAACTCACACAATAACGGAGTGTTATCCTCCATGATTTCCGGTAATATCATATCCAATTCTTTGTTATTATGAATTCGATAAGTTTTAAATCCATATGCTTCCGCCACCTTAGCAATATCGGGCATAGTCAAGCCGCTTCCCGCTTCACTGGCTACATAATGACCCTCAAAATTATTTCTTTGCATAGCGCGTATACTCGCATAGCCATCATTATTCCATATAAACATTTTCACGGGAAGCTTCAATCGATGTAGCGTTTCCAACTCCTGAATATTTAACTGAAACGCCCCGTCTCCATTGATCAATATAGTTCTCCTCCTGCCGTTTGCTATACATGAACCAATCGAATAAGGCAGCCCGAACCCCATTGAGCCAAGTCCTGCGGCATTTTTCATTTTCTGCCCCTTTTTCAGCTTGAACGCCTGATAGGTAATCTCTCCCGCTCCACCCGAACTTTCAGGTACAATAACATCATCTTCCTTCAACAGCTCGCATAATTTACCAATAAAGTAATATGCGCTGACATAATCTTCTCTCCCTGCATGTTCTTTTGTAATAACCGGATATTTCCTTCGTACTTCCTTAGAATATACAAGCCATTGACGCCACATATTTTTCTGTTTTATAATAGCAGAAATATTTTTATCGTCTTCTATACAGCTCAGTAAATCTGCTAAAAATTCTTTGGCATCGCATACTGCCGTCACCTTTTTATCAACATTCATTCTTCTGATTTCATTTTCATCAATATCTACAATAACCTTTTTAGCGCATTTCCCAAAATTTTTATCATTAAATGCCGTAACGCTGGTATCCAAACGACAGCCAATGGACAAGATAAGATCCGCTTCCTGTAAGATCAGGTTGGCGCCTCTGTCGCCCATAATGCCGGGATGACCCACATATCGTGCATCCTCTTCGCCAAACATATCGATTGTTTTCCATGTAGTTTCTACTGGAATCGGCAATTTATCCAATAGACGATACAAGGTTTCCACCGCATTTGCCAGCTTAATACCATTTCCCGCCAACAGCAATGGCTTTTGGGAGCGTTTCAGCAATTCTACTGTTTTGACAATAGCATCCGTTATATCATTTTTATTATATTGCTCCGGTTTATAGCCGCACAAGCTCTGCTCATCTAACATAACAGCCTGTACATCTAAGGGAATATCCAACCACACAGGCCCAAACCTTCCTGTTGTCGCTTCATAATATGCTTTCTCTAAATGATATTTTATTTCCGTTGGTTCTAAGATCTGTACCGCATACTTTGTAATCGGTTTCACCATAGGTATTATCTGCACTTCTTGTGAGCCGATCTGTCTAACACCTTTATCGCCAACCAAATCCTCTCTCTTGGATTGTCCTGAAATAATAAACATTGGCGTAGAATCTATCCAGCCTGCCGTAACGCCCGTAATTGCGTTGGTCGCGCCGGGGCCTGATGTAACCAATACCACTCCCGGCGTATTTGTATGCTGCGCATATGCCTCTGCAGCGATCGCAGCTCCCTGTTCATGTAAAAAACAGATATATTCAATATTAGACTTTCCAATAGAATCATCCAGATGCATCGCTCCCCCTCCCGGAAGCATAAACGCATGTTTGACCCCTTTATTCTCTAAAAATTGAAATACATAATCTGATAGCTTAATCATACGTCCCTCTTATTTCTGTCCTCCAAACATTTTATATTCTACATATTCCGCCATTACATGCCCAATAAAAATATGCGCCTCTTGGATACGCGGTGTAATGAGAGAAGGGATTTTAATTATATAGTCTGCCGCACCATTCAGCTCCGGATTTTCAAATCCTCCCATCATCAGCACAGAAATCAAACTATTTTTCTCTGCATACCGTAATGCCGCCAGAACATTTTTACTATTCCCGCTCGTTGTGATCCCTATGACCATATCGCCGGCTTGAGCTTTTGCTTCTAGTTGTCTTGCAAATATCCGTTCAAAACTGTAATCATTTCCAATCGCCGTTAAGGTGGAAGTATTTACCGACAGCGCTTCCGCATTTAGCCCCGGCCGCTCTTTATAGAAACGGCTGATAAACTCCGCCGCAATATGTTGTGCGTCAGCAGCGCTTCCGCCATTTCCGCATAAGTAAATTCCGCCGTCATTTTCCAATATTGAAATAATCCTGTCCCCGATCTTCATAACCGTGTCCATAAGTTCCTGATCGGACGCCAGCTTTTTAAATATGTTGGTATGTTCCTCTAAACGCTGTAAAAAATAATTGTGCGCACACCCTTCATCATTATATTTTTCTAATATGGAAATGATTTCCCAGATACAACCCATTCCGCCATCGTTCTGCAAAATGATATCCGCCGCATTCTTGGCTTTATCTATCGCATTAGCCGGACATAAACCCAAACCCGCATAAGCAAGCGGTTCTATATCATATTTACCATCACCTATGTAACAAATATTCTCTCTGGCAACTCCTGTTCCCTGCTCGATTTGCTGCATAGTCTCTCTTTTCGTTTTATTCCCACGATAAAAATATTCCCACGGGAATCTCTTTTCAAAATAATCTACGATTTCTGTATCTTCGCCCGTAATAGCCGCCAATTTGTACCCTCTGCGATGCAATTCAAAAATAGCGTCAATATCCTTCAGATTGATCTGCTTCTGTTCATTTCCATTAGAATCAATGATAACAGAGCCGTCTGTAATAACCCCATCAATATCAAATACGATCAGTTCTATCATTTTGATAAACCATGCCTTCCTCTAACCTCTCAGTTTTCTTTTAACTTCCTCTTCCTTTGCAGTGAGTACCTTCTCACCTGTTCCCATGATTTTTTCCGTATCTCTGATATTCTTTACGAGCGCGCATAGCTCATAGGGCTCTATTGAAGCTTTCTGATCTGAACCATACATTGTCTTGTCTAACGTAATATGTCTTTCTACGGAGGCAGCGCCCGCTGCCACAGCGCACATACTCACCAATATCCCTTCTTCATGTCCGCTATAGCCCACCCTGCATTGGTATCTGTCTCCAAGCGTTTTTATCAGCTTCAGGTTCGCATCCTCCATCGGCATTGGATAGGTGCTGTTGCAATGCAGCAATTCAAACGGGCAATCCCGCTTTCTGAATATTTCCACCGCATGATCGATCTCGCTTAACGTACTCATTCCCGTAGCAATAAAAGTATATTTTCCTTCTTTTGCAATCTCCGTAAGCAAATCATCTCTCGTCAGCATAGCAGACGCCACTTTATTATATTTACAGTTATATTGTTGTATAAAAAGCTGTGAGTCAATATCCCATGCCGACGCATACCATTCTATCCCTTTTTCATGGCAGTATCTGTCAATCTCATCATATTCTTCCTTGCCAAACTCCAAGCCTTCCTTTTGGGCGCGCTGCGTTTCTCCCCAAGGACTTTGCCGAGGGCTGTCCAGATATTCTTTTGTATATACCTTGTCCACAGTCCGTTTTTGAAACTTCACCGCATCACATCCGGCCACAACAGCCGCGTCAATCAAACGCTTTGCTAAACGAATATCCCCATTATGATTGATTCCTATTTCTGCCGCAATAAATGTACGCATAATGCCTCTCCCTCGCATAATATTAATAGTTTCATTTCCTCCTCTTAAATCAGCATCGGTTCAGAGCTTGTTAGCGCTACCCTTCTTTCTTTAGATGATACAAAATCATTTGGAAAATGTTTTATTTATCTCTTGATATACTACCGCTAGCCTTATAAATATATAACATAAATCTCTCTATTTTACAACCACCATCTTGCTTTTAATAAAGCTACGCCTTTAAAAGCAAGGCTTATTCCTACATTTTCTTTGATAAAACCATATTATTTTATATACATAATCCATTATCCAACATGGGCAAAGCGAAATAATCAATATTACAGGTATCGGTACATTACTGACCAATTTCCATTTATCCAAATATTTTATACATTGCCTAAAAGTGTATCCATGCAGCCTTCGTAATTTAATAAAACCAATCCACGAAAACCACGTGCTGGAACTAAACTTTTTTATGACTGCCCGTTTTTCTTTGCTGTAAACATCCGGAAGTTCCATTATCGTTTTATAAGTCTTTTCAACAAAAACCGATAAAGTTCGTTTTTCTTTTACATGTCCTGAAATTTCTAATGGCATCTCAAGAAGTGCCGGATAGTTTTCCCCTCCAAGGCAAAGCAGCAAGCCTTTAAAATCATTTATTTCGGCAATACTTCTAAGCACTATTTCTATATCCATATATTTTTCATCCGTAACGCATTGTTTTACATTCTCCACAGTATAGTTTTTAAATATATCTCTATGGAGTATAGGTATCGCTAACATTTGTAACTTCCATGCACAATCCCTGAAAAATTCTATTCGGTCAAAATATTCCGTTGTTTCTTCTCCTTTTCGGTATAATGCATTATAAACAATAATATCATACTCTTTATCCAAATATTCCATTACCTTATCAATTCCCTCTATCCGTGGTAAAAATTTATCAGAACAGTGCCAAAGATACTCAGCATCAACTTTTAACTTACTATCAGATACTCTCTGAATATCTTGCTGTGAATCATAATGAGCATAATGAACATTTTCAAATCCCAATTTGTGATATTCCTCAATAATGATTTCCAGACGTTCATCATCGCTTCCATCAAATAAGTATAAGCCTATATTTCTTTTATATAAAGGACTAACCAACTTTCGTAATAATTCTCTCACAAAATCCTCTCTATCTTTGGTAAGGATACTAATAGCCAGCTTGTATTTATATTTTCTTTCCATATCTTTCCCTCTCTATTCTCTATGATTTAGGCGATTTATACTTTCTCTTTCATTATGTAACATACTCAAATATTCTTTGCGAGTTTCCAATGCATTTTCATACATAAAACGCAATCGTTCTCTTAATCCGCGATATTTAACATTAGTTGATACATCTTCTAAATGAATTACCAAAATATCAGGAAGGTAAACCGTTAAAAGCCCTTTTTCTCTCAATTTATATAATAAGGTATCTTCTTCTTTATAAAAAGCTTTTTTTTCAATAAGCATATCATATTTTTCAAAAAATTTTTCTGAAAATATCCAAAAGCATCCATGAAGCATCACATCCTTTTTTACGAGCTTTACACACATAGGCTGATCATTCTTTTTAATAATATTTTTTAAACAGTTTTCTAATTTACGGATTTGCATAACAAAAAAATAATAAATTACCATTAAATGTATCTTATCCAAAATTAACATTTTTTTTAGCCATATCATGTATCGCTTAATCTGCTCTTCCGTTTCCAACTGATCTTCCGTCATATTAACATCTGCACCATATTTATTAATAATACGCGGTCCCGCCACTGCAAATTTATATTGTTCATAGTATTTTTTGATTTTTTCATAAAAAGCAGTTTCTAATAAAAGCGTATCATTATTCATAAGTATTAAAAAATTATATTTATATTTCCGATTTACATAATGGATTCCATAATTATTTCCACCCGAAAAGCTTGTATTTCCCTCATTGTGGATCAGATCAATATATTCATTTTTTCTATATCTTTTTTGCAGTAAGATATATGAATTGTCAGGAGAATTATTATCCACAATTACAATTTGATAATTATCCGTATCAATATTTTTTATTATATATTCCACACACTCAAAAGTTGTTTCAACTGCCATATAATGAAGTATAATAAAAATTATTTTTTTTTCCATCATTTTACTCCCTTTATTAAACCAACTATTTTCATTTCCTTTTTTAATCAAATGAACTGTTGATTGCTTTTCTATAAACACACTTTGTCTCAATCCTAACAATTTTATACGACTGATCCTTTGATATATGAAAATGTCTGATTAAATAAACGGCCTTTATATTTTTACCTTCTATTTATTGTTAATGTACTTAATGATCGGAAGCAATACAACTTCATTATCTACATTATGAACCGCATAATCTCTTATTTCACGATTAAGAGTCCTTTTAGGCTTATGTAAATACAATTTATCAAGATATCTTACTATCTCTGCAATATCGACAGGCATATTATTATTAGGAAATACCAAGCCATATTTCATATCATTTGAAAAAAGATCGTCTTCAGCCCCTAGTATAACTGGAAGACCTTTTGCCAAATATTCTCTTGCTTTAATCGTACTTAATTTGGCAATATTATCTTTATATACTCCAAATGCTGCCAATCCAGCATCTGCAATATTATATAAATCATTCAATTCTTTACCAAACTTTGTCCCGTAAAATTTCACATAGTATTCCAGCCTGTATTTTTTTACTAAGTGCTTATATTTAAGGCATTCCGGCCCATCTCCTACAATATGCACATAGACCCTACTATTTCGTTCAACTTGATAATATTTACGCAATCCCTTAATGATTCTTTCATAACCATGATGCCTAAGGAAAAAAGCGACTGCAATCAAATGTATTTCATTTGAATTATATTCATCAGAAGGCTCCAATAAAGAAATGGATTTTACATTTACTCCATTCATTGTCCGAATTGTAGGAACTCCAAACAGCTTATCATCATCAGAATACGTTACAAATCTGTCAATATTTTCTTTATATTTGTGCCTATAAATTATTTCCTTAACATACATAAATGCTGTATAATAATGTGAAAGCATTTCTTTTTTATATGGATATGTTGGAATTTCAACAATTATTTTACATGCAGGATATTTTCTTTTAATATCTTTTAAAAAAGCAAGATATAATTTATCCACATATATTCTTCTAATATATACAAAATCTGGATCAAGCAATTCATTTAAAGCCGATTGATACTCTCTTGTAAAGGAGCTACAAGGCATAAGTTCTTTTATACGCTGTACAAAGGTCCTTTTCGATGTTTTTATTAAAATTTCTTTCATTATAAATTTACGTGACAGCACTTCAATTTGCATTTTAATTTTCTTATTAACCCCTGATGAGCCAAAATTCTCCGCATAAATATAATATCCCCTTTTCATTGCAAATTTTACTCCTCTATATATGTCTCCCAATATTTTACCAATTTCTCTGGAGATAAATCTTGTACAAATGCTAATGCATTTTTGCTCAAATCATATCTCTTTTCATAACTATCTGCCATATTAAGCATTGCCTCTGCGAAATCACAAACTTCAAAACACTTCACTGTTTCAGCTCCACCACTTTCTTTAAAAGGAATCATCGCCGGAATATCAAAACTAATAACGGGAAGCCCCGTTTCAAACGCTTCCGTAACGCTCATGGGAAAACCTTCATATCTAGATGTTAACAAATAAACTGACATTTCCGACAGCAATTCTCCTATATTTTCCACATGGCCCAAAAAAACAATTCTTTCTCCTAGTTTAAGTTCGCTTACTCTTTTTTCTAACTTTCGTTTCAGCATTCCATCTCCTGCTATAAATAAATCCCATTCCTTATCTACTTTAGCAAATATATTAAAAGCTTCTATCAATAAATCAAGTCCTTTACTATAAACAAGCCTAGCACATGTAACAAAATGTTTCTTTGTCAATTTACTTTTTTTTTCATTTTTAAAACTTTTAGGATTGTAAATGACTTGACAATCAATATCTAAAAATTTTTTATATTTTTGAGCATAATCATGATTCAACACAATAACATGATCCAAGTATTTCGCATTCTTTTTAAAGATATTTTCATGATGGTATAGATAAATATACTTTTCTCTAAAATATGCTTCAAAAGAATTGTGTTCCCACCCTATTGCCTTGAACTCATGGGAATATATTCGACACACTTCTCCTAAAATAATTGTAAGTTGCCACGAAGTAGCTATTACAGCATCATAATTCCCCTCTATTAGTGCATTCATTTTTTTTGAATAACTTTGAGGACAATATGCACGTTCCAGAATAATCGGTGAAAACAAATCATATACAAGCCATGGGGTCAAATGTGTCATTATGCGAAACAAGAATGATACTATATCTCCTTTATAGGGGAAATACTGCTTAATTTTTATCTGGGGTGAAAGATAATATAAACGTTCTTTATTATCAGCTGTATTCATAGTAAAAATAGTCACCTCATGTTTTTTTGCAAATTCATTAGCCATAATACAAACTACTCTTTGTTCACCCCCCATGCTTCCTATTGAATTAGTAAAGATAGCAATCCTGCTCATAAAAGCGCCCCCTATTCTTTTTCTAAAATATGCCGATAAATATCTTGCACACTACGATAAGCCACATCTTGTCTATGCATTTTTTTAACATATCTATAAGCTCGCTCTTTATATTCTTCACCATCACCTTCTAACGCCTGCAGCATTTTTATTGCAAGATCATGAATATCATTATTTTTAAACAGCAGCCCGAACTCATTCTCTCCTATTAATTCTGAATTAGCTCCACTATTTGAAGCAATTACAAGATTATAAGACAACATAGCTTCTAATGTCACTCGACCATATGCCTCACTCCGAGAAGGAACTATCTCTGCATCGACCATTTCCCGCAAGGAATTCATATCCTTTATATAACCCACAAAAAACAGATTATCCAAATCATGTTGACTTATATAAAGCTGTATTTCTTGCATATATTTTTTAGATTTAGTGAGAGATGTTGTGGTCCCTGCAAAATATATCTGAAATCGCCGTTTGTCCACTTTCATTTGATGAATTAAAACATTATCTGCCTCTACTACAAGTTTTTGATTTTTCCCCGAGCTTATATTTCCTGTAACCAAAAATGTAAATATATGGTCTTCTTTTCTTTTTCCTGCTAGAGGCACAGGGAGATTTTCTTCTATTTTTCTAGGAACAATCCCATCATATATTATTCGTGTTTTCTCATCAATCGTAAATTGTTTATAAAATTCATATAATGTTTTTGAAATAAAAATAACCATATCGCTGTTTTGGTACACATAATTCAAACTTGCTTCTTTGCCAAACATATATTCCAAATTATAATCTGCATCTCCATATTCACGAAAATGCCATACATGTTTGCAACCTGTTTTCGTTGCCACTTGCGCACCTATATCTATAACGCTTGAATTTGAATGGATGATATCTATCCCATTTTTTTTTACATATTGCGAAAGACGCATTACCGAAATTTTTTGGAACCAATGCATGAGCCTGAATAATCGTTTCTGCACACAAGACCACTCTTTAGGCTGCTGCCACCACCCAAAAAAGCACGGGAAAGTTTTTATTCCCATTTTTTTTAATTTTTTATCAATAGGACAGCCTCGATACAATACAATAACTGAAACATCATTTCCCAATTCTCGTAATCCATTAACCAATTCCACCAATGAATGATTTGCTCCACCCATTTTTCGTTCATGGGCAATATATAAAATTTTCATTTTTTATCTCCTCATACTTGTCAATTTTTATTTCCTTTACGACATTTCATAGAAACAATCATTCCGGCTCATGCATTGATTTCAAAAAATTTCGGTAATACGTCTTTCAAGAAAGGCAGGATTTTAATCTTTAACTATTCATTGCCCATATACTATTAATATCATATAATACTTAATATCCCTGATATATTCATTTTTTATAAATATCACAATAATATAATTCCACGTTCCGTATTATCTCTTCTCTTTTTCCTCTAAACTCTTATTATTTTCCTTTTCTAGATCTCTAATCCTTTTTTCTAGCCTTGATATAGTTTGTATAAGCTGCCTTATTTTATTAGTTTGTTTCGAAACAATAGAAGTTAAAGATAGTAAAATACATAATATAAAAGCCGTTGCCCAAATAAACAACCCATTCATACTATTTTGAATGCCGACTAAATGATTTAAAAATACAAGCAAGTGAGAAAAAGCAATTAAAATCCCCATTACCACACCGACAAAAAGCCAAAGTAATGTATATTTTAGCGATAACATTTTATTTTTCAAAAACACACACATCATTATAAAATAAAAGAAAACCGCAATAATCAAAACTATTCGTAATCTTTCCGGCAACATATTATGATCTCCTAATCCCAAAGCCAAGACGGCAAATAAGCAAAGCTATGCTCACTTTTATCATATAATAAACAGATTTCCACAAATTAATAGAGCTTTCCCCCGAAATACGTTCACGCATGATAACCGGAATTTCCGTAATTTTTCCTCCATGCATAATAGCCGCCACAATAGCTTCCGGCTCCGGATAATCCTGTGGATAATCTCTAGCATATATATGAATAAAACGCTTATTAACAGCACGGAAGCCGCTTGTAACATCTTTCACTTTTTTCCATGTGCAAAACCAGATGATCACGCTCAAGATCTTAATCCCAAGCCTTCTGATATTGGATGATTGAAAGCCCTCCTTCTCCATAAAACGGCTGCCGATCACAATATCTGCCTCTCCGCTTTCGATTTTTGGGATCATTTCTTGTATATATTGAACATCATGCTGTCCGTCTCCATCTACCTGTATTGCGATATCATAATCATTTTCTACCGCATACTGGTAACCATTTTGCACCGTTCCGCCAATTCCCAGATTAATCTGATGATCCAAAAAATTATAACCACTTTCCACACAAATTTTTTTTGTATTATCCTGAGACATATCATTTATTACAAGATAATCATATTGTGGATAATTTTTTTTGATTTCTTCAACCACTCTACTTATATTTTTTTCTTCATTATAGGCGGGAACAATAATTAATACTCTCATTTCAATTTATCTCTTCTCAGTTCAACAATCTGGTAACCGCCTACATAAGCGATCTCCGCGTCTTGAAAAATTATGGGTATTTTTTCTTCTTCTGAATAAACAATATAATCCGTATCCAAATAATAAATAATTTCTGAAAATCTAGGATTTCTGTCCAGCTCGTGAGTATAAATACTTTGGTAAAAGGAATAATATGTATACTCAAAATCCCCTATTTTTTCAGAAGAAGATCTCATTGAGCATGGATATATAATATTAGAGGAATATTGTCTCAAATAATGTCCTAAATCTTCTGGCGCTATTACTCTTATTTCCGAGCGCATTCCATTATCAAGCATATAATCTGCTACTTCTATTATATTTCCATCTAATTTATATTGATTTGTAGCCTTTTCTACATCACGAAAAATGGACCACTGTGGCGTTCCCCACACATACAATAAGAGAGCGCCAATGACTACAATAATTTTTCTGTTTTGATTCAGTGTTAAAACCGTCTCTGAAATCGCATATGCTATCATGTACAGAATCGGTATACACCAAAACAATCTATAATAAACCACTTGCGACGTTATATAATTGGATATTATATTATAAAAAAAAGGATTTAGAAAAATCAACCATAACACAAAACAGCCTTTCCCAAAAACGCATTTATTAATAGTATTTTTTCCAAAAATAATATAAATAAAACTTAATATCCACAAGAGAATCAAAGGCGTCATTTGAAAAAATTTCTGCATCCAATATCCCCATGTAATATCAGGATCAATCCCTAGCATCCCCGCCCGAATTCCCTTGGAGAATATTTGATATAAAATCATAACGGCAAATACACCAACAAATGCCACTACCCCTCCTATATAAGGAAGCAGTTTTTTTACCTTTTTCCAGCCAATTCTAAACAAATATGGCAGTCCGTATACGAAACAAAATATCGGTGCTAAAATAAGTCCTACAATTTCACATTCCACACATGCTAATATAATAATAAGATTATATATCCAATACGATATTTTATATATATAGTCTTCTTCTTGATAAAGATACAAAATACTATCCAGTAAGCAAAAAAGTAAAATATTTAATACCGCGACTCCGTACCACGGATACTTGACAATCCAAAACTCCCCCCAAATATCAGACTTATTTACAACAGACCACATTGCCAATAAGCAATATACAAGTAAAAACCAGAATTTTTGATGTTCATTCTTATTAATTTTATTTGCCAATGAAATTGTTACACACATCCATATAATAATTAAAGTCACTCCAAAAGCAGAATGAGCTAATGTAGTGGGACTTATTCCAAAACTATCCGCCCAATATGCTATATATATCGGCCAAGACGAGATATCAGCACGTGAAAATAAACTTGTTTCATTTAATCCATTGCTCGCTTCTGTAAATGTTGGATTTAAATCATTCCTAACAATAGCCGTTGCTGCCTTAGTGAGATAATAACTATCATCAGTATTTCCTCTATACTTCAAGAAAAAAGCATTAAAAATGAAAACAAAAATAAGTAATACAACAAAAATATATTTTGCAGGATAATGATAATTCATTATAATATGATTCGCTATACGCTTTTTTTTAAAGAACAAATATACTCCAATAAACATCGATAGAAAAAGCGCTATGTCATAAAGGTGCTTTAATACGTTAAAGGTGCAGGAGCTCTTCCATGCAAACAACCAAATCACTTGAAATAATGCCATCGAGTAAAAAAAACCTCTATATATATAGCTAAAACATCTGCCTGACATATTTAAGATCTCTGATATAAAATATCCAAGCGCCATCAATATCAAAGGGTATAATAAGATAAATGAGTATACCCCCATTGGCACATCTTTAATATATCTTAACATCTATTATATAAACCTCCTGCATTCGCCAACAAAAATATTTATATTACATAGCCGCTTCTTAAAATAATTCCAGCCAGCTTTTTATTATCTATACTGTAACACATAATCATTTCGATATTTTCTTTTATCTTGATTCTAAGGCTTCCATGCAACAGAAAATATAATTCATTTATAAATCTATTCTCATCACTGCCTATACGCAACAATTCTCCTCTTCTAAAAGCATCTGTATTTATTATATTATAAATTTTTCCCCTTAACAACTGCCCTTCCTTCAACAATTTCGTAAATTGTATCACAGTTTTGAATTGTATTCAACCTATGTGCTACTATAATCAAAGTAAGCTTCCCTTGTAAGCTATCAATGGCCTCCATAACGGCAGTCTCAGTTTCCATATCAAGCGCTGCCGTTGCTTCATCCAGTATGAGAATTTCCGGCTTATGATAAAGTGCTCTGGCAATAGCAATACGCTGTTTCTGACCTCCAGAAAATCTTATTCCCCGCTCCCCAACAACTGTTTCTAAACCATCTGGTAAGCTCTCAATAAACTCTTTTAATTGGGCTTGTCTCAACGCCTCCCAAATGTCATCATCATCTATCTCGCTTTTCGGGATTCCAAACGCTATATTGTTTCTAATAGTATCATCCAGTAAAAACACTGCTTGAGGAACATATCCCACTATATCTGCCCACATCTCAGGAACAGTAGATATATCTATTCCATCTATCATAATAGCTCCGCGTTGAGGAAGCAATAGTCCTAAAATTATATCCAATAACGTAGTTTTTCCAGCTCCTGACACCCCTATAAAGCCAACCGACTCCCCTTTTTCAATCGTTATAGAAACGTCTTCCAATACTGCTTTTGTTTGATTTTTATACTTCCATTCCACATGATTAATTATTATACTTTTCTTAAAAGTTAATACTTTTTTTTGTTTTACAGAAGAAATGTCAAAATCAATATTATCTATCTGGCTTTCTTTTGATCCATTTGTCTCTTTCACATTTTGATATACATTAGCCAAACAAGCTCTATAATATACAATATCCGTCAAACGGCTTGAAATTTTCCCTATGGAGGGAAAAAGTTTGAACGCAGCCATTGCAAAAGCTCCTAACACGGGAACAAAATTAGACATATTCTCCGGCGAGACCACCAAGCGTATACATACAATTCCAATTATTCCGCTTACGCACACCCCTTCAGTAATACGATCCGGGCTATTAGAAATAGTGCCATTTATCTTGGAAATTTTTCTTTCCATCTCCGAAATTGTCTTGTATTCTCCGATAAAGAATTTCTTCTTTTGCATAACATATATTTCTTTAATACCTGTTATCATTTGAAATATTGTTTTACTTTTTAATGCGCCTATCTCGCGGTATTTTCTTCCAATTTTCTTCATTATTGGCTTAAAGCCAAATACTATTCCTGCCGATACGATCGCCATCACTATTAAAACTCCAACAGCTATTACAAAATCTTCTACAAACAAAAAAGTACCGATCAATAGAATAGTAAATACTTCCGTCAGTATTTGTAATAAATCCGACAATATTGCATATACTCCATTTATATCTCCCGTACAGCCTCTAAGTACCTCAGAACTGTTAATATCCAAATAATATTCATACGGCCGTCTCATATACGATTCCAACATATTATTAGAAATTTCCATTTGAATTCTTGAGCTAAAGGCGTACTGCATATAATAAGAAAAAATCATATATAAATTTTTAAATATATATATAAAAATTAATCCTATTCCCATTCCCAAAAGCAGCGAAGAAGCAGAATCCAGATCAAATATATATATTAGCTTTTCTGCCAGCCAATAATTCTCCGCTCGTTCTGGATCTACTACTGCTTGTATAAAAGGAACTATCGCTGTTACTCCCAACAGTTCCAAGAGAGAGCTTATTAAAATCGTTAGCAAAACTAATATCATTCTTCCTTTCTGCTTTCTGTTTAAAATATAGTTTAATTCCCTTATTATTTGTAATAGATTTGAAAAATTACTCTTCATTTTATTTCTTGTATGATGTTTTATAAAAGCACAAAGCACCATATTCCCTTCCTTATTTTAATATTACGACACTATATTCATTAATATATTGTCGTTTTCCATACCTCACTTGTTATTATTTTAATCTATCCGTCTTTTCTCACTTCATCTATACCTCTCAATTTATTATATCCACCCCATTTTCTCTTATCTAGCATGATTATCTTTTTTTCAAATGGCAATTTACTATCTTCTGGAAATAAATATGCCGGCGAAATAATCTTGTATTTTATTTCACTTTCATGTTCATAAATATACTTATTTAAATGACTTTCATCATGCCACTTTGCAATTATATTACGCTCCAAATCTATTATGATATTTTTAGATAACTCTTCCATTAATGCAATATACTCATTTGCTTTTCCTCCATTAAACCCACCCGCAAAATAAGCTTCGCCCTCACCCATAGGTATATACGCTTTAGATAATGGGTTTCTATCATATGTAAAATCATACGCTGTTCTATCAAAAGGGCCCGGGGACAATGTCACGAAAAGACTTTCTTTTCCGGTTGGCAATATTTCTTTCTCTTCAATTTTTTCTTGAACAATTAAATTTGCATTCATAAATATTATATAATCATACATTTTTAATTCATCTTTTATCCTTAAAAAATATTCATAGCGATTTAACGTCGGAAAAGGCCAAGGCTCTTTTTTTTGATAGCAGGGATGTACTTTTTCAATTATATTATTCATTATCACAGCATTATCTGTAAAAACATAATAATGTTTTTCTGAATTTATAAGAAAATTTTTTTCCGTATTTTTATAAAAAAGCGGCCAAAAAATTGCATATTCTCCAGTACATACATATAAGATCGCCACTTTACTCATTTTTTATAATCCTCCTTATTTTCCTTATATACTTAGAAGCTTTCAATTTTATGTATCTAAAAAAGACTATCTCCGGTTCACCTAGCCACTCAATATAATATTTTATTGTGATCCTCAGTCTCTCATCTTTTTTTAAACCATTTCTCCATTTTCTAAAATCAGTATTAATCAACCTTTTTAATTTCATTGAAATATGCCTTTCTCCCACCCCATAACACCTTATAAGCGGATTTGATAGATATGCTATTTTTGTATAACAACATGCCCTCAGTAAAAAGGCCAAGGCTTCAGCTCCCTGTACGGAAGGAAAGTTTCCGCATTTGAAAGCAAGCGAAGAATGTATCAGCAATGAGCTGAAAAAAATCAGACGATTATGTAACAAATCCACAATACTGTAAGTGCCTGTAGGAAGATATCTGTCATAAACATTAGGTGGAACATTCTTAGATTTTTTATCCACATGTACATTTGTACAATTTATCTGTACTTCGTAATGGAGACAGGAAAATATTTGAGCTTCTAATTTTGCTGCCAGCCATTTATCTCCACATTCTAAAAAAGCTATCCATTCTCCATGTGAATTTTTTATACCATGATTCACATATTCGCTTTTTTTCCAATCATTATCACACGGCACGTATTTAACTCTATCATCTTCCCCTATTAATATTTCTATCTTCTTATTTACATGTGGATCCAGTCGATTAGCGCATAATAAAACTTCCAAAGAAACAACCGTTTGTTTTAGCACGCTTCTAACACTATCTTCCAGCAACTCAATATCTTTATCTACTAATACAATAACTGAAACCAAGCATCTATTCTCCACCCAGTTTTTCCCCCTTTAACTTTCCATATAATTCTATAAATTTACGGATTCCTATCATTTTTGAAATTGCAAAAATCATTTTATCTTTCCAATAATTACTATATTTAAAATAATCAAGATATTTTTCAGCTTCGTTTATCCATCGTGTTGCATCTTCAATATCATATATAAAAACCGCTTCTAAACAAACTTCTCTAATAAGATTCGCATATAATGTATACAACTGATTTTTTAATATAGGATTTATCTCACGCGTCTTGAAATAGTTTGTCCAGTCCTCCAGATTTCTCCATCTATCATCATATCGCTTAGGATTATATGAATGTATTATAGAACCGCTTCGTACTCTGTAATAATAATAAGGTTCCATTCCACATACTTTTTTTGCTTCTATAATAATTTTATCGATTAATTGGAAGTCTTCCGCCAATCGATTTAATTTAAATTGAAAATTTTTCTCCTGCCAAAAACTACGTCGAAAAATTTTCCCCGCAGCCGACCAATTCGCTCTGATTTTGGTTGTTTCCAAAAGAGCTTCTTCTCCCGTCTTACCATCGAATAATGATCTGTCAAGTCTTTTATCCAAAACGATTTGGCTTTGCTCAACTTTATAAATTCCCTCGGATAAAATAACATCCGGATCATATAATTCAATATTTTCTGAGGCTTTCTCAAGCGCCCATTCTTCAATATAATCATCCGAATCTATAAATAAAAGATATTTCCCGCCAGCGCTTCCAATACCGCAATTTCTCGCATCTGATAAACCGCCATTATTTTTATGTATAATTTTTATTTGAGAATATTTTTGTGCATAAATATCACATATACTACCGCTTTCATCAGTAGAGCCATCATCTATTAAAATCAGTTCATAATTGTCACAACTTTGTCTTAATATACTCTCAATACAGTCTTTTAACCAAGCAGCAACATTATATACTGGTACGATTATACTAAAGAGCATCCTTCCCTCCTGATTTTTAACACTTTACATTCTTATCCAATTCCCACATTTAATATCTGGACATTCAGCCATATTTTGCCACTGTTTAGGTGCTATTACTATTTTCCGGGGATTTTGATTCAACCATGAAGCCCACCAGCTAAAACTACTATTGGCAATAATATTATGCTTACAATTTGCCATTAATTTCATATCATGAATGCTGCTCACTGCATCTCCTAACTCTACAAAAAATACATTTTCAAAAGCCCCCATAAATTGTTTGCTCCATTTCATATCATCGGAAAATACATAGTATTGGGGATTTTCCATCCTTTTCTCTATATAGTGAATCGCATTCTGATAATACTCTTTTGTACATATACCCCCATATTTGCTTATATTTTCTAAATAATCTCCTCTTCGAATATGGACGCTGACAGAATCACCCTCCCTAATTCTATGTAAAATATCATCTTCTTCACGCGTCACAGATTCTGGAAAGGTAAAATCTTCCAATAATTCACCTCTAATATCTATGAAATACTTCTCGCTTTGCCAATAACCCTCTAATAATGCACACCTTTTATTAAACACCTCCGACAGATATACGCTTGGGACATGTTCTATATATAATAATTCATTAAATCCTATATGCTTTTCAAGCCATCTAATCAATGAATTGTCTCTTAATTTTTTTTCTAATTCAGAACACGTCCGCAACTTTATTGGGAAATACTTTAACTCCAATTTACGAGATTCATTCACATTTTCATCAAAAAATCTCCAAATATCTACTTTAACTTTAGGATAACGTTTCTGCAATTTACGGTACAATGCATACTGAAACATTTGATTTCCCAATCCACCATATATTTTTACTATAGGCATCCACAATATCTCCTTTGCTAAAATTCAAATCCTTTCATTTCTATCAGCCATTTCCTTTTCATCCTATGCTTATAAAATATATCCTTTATATATCTCCAAGACTGTGGAAGTATAATTTTTATAATATTTGTAAACATATATTGATCCATTAATATTTTCTTCCCTTGGGGTCTATTTATTTTATACAATGATTTTCTTAACCACCAAAAAAACAATTCTTGCTTATACGTATCGGGATCATATATCTGGTTCCGATCGTTAGCACTAACTAACAAACGGATTAAGTTTATATTTTCCTCCACATTTCCATATATTTCTACATCACGCATATGTGTGTATAACTCTTTCTGCCTCTCTGTGCTATCAGGCAATAGTCGGGTCATACATCTAATCTTTGTTACATCTGCAAAATTTCTTTGCTCCTGCTGTTGAATATTACTAATTCGATTCCCATAAATCCTTGATATAAATAGCACCTCTTGTTGACAATACAATTTCCCATGTTCGATACATCTAACCCACATATTATAATCTTGTGCTATTTTTATATCTTCAGCATATTTAATACCATTATCCTCTAAAAATTTTTTTCGAAACATAACTGTCGGATGAGCAAATTCAATATTGGAAAAAGAGAGTCTTATTCTAATTCTTTCCTGCGCAAATTCTCTATAAACACCGGTAAATTGAGATTTACGCGCAAATTCCTCTCGTAATGGAACAATATCTTTTCCACTATATAAAAAAGAAACACAAGCTAATACATCAATTTCTTCATGACTATTCATATATAAGACTTGTCTTTTAATACGATTTTTAAAGCAAATATCGTCCGCATCCATTCGCGCAACATAATCCCCTTTTGCCTCCTGCAAAGCAATATTCAAAGTAACTGTCAGTCCTTTATTTTGGGTATTTCTAATAAGACGAATCCTGTTATCCTCATATTTTATTTTTCTTTCATGTCGATAATCCATCAGAAATTTTGAACACCAGTCGTCAGAAGCATCATCAACTATAATAAATTCTATATTACTATAACTCTGATCTAATATACTATCCATCGCAATACGCAAGTATTCAGTTTTTGTATTATATACACCCATAATAATTGAGACAAGAGGTTCGTTTTTCATTTTAACATCCTATTAATTCTATCCACTTACTAACCATTCGGGACACATCTAGATCAGCTATTCTATTTTCAATATTACTTTTAAAGAAAAGATATAACTTTTGATCTGTAAGTATTCGGATTATACCTTCCGCTAAAAGTGTTTCCTCTTTTGTTATTGGTTCACGCCCATCATACATATTACCATCGCACTTTGGCGTCAAAATTCCACATGAGGAAATCTCTATATTGTCTGTTACTCTCTTATACGGATCCGTTAAAGGCGCCAATATCTCTCTAGGACCATAATCAATATCTGTTGAAACTACAGGAACTTTTAAACATATTGCCTCTGCTATTACATTCGAAAACCCTTCATGCACAGAGGATACCACAAGCGCCTTTGCTCTTGCCAAATATGGAAATGGGTTTCTGCAAAATCCTCCAAATACAATATTTTCTGACAAATCCAATTCTTTTACCAATCTCTTCAAATATTTTTCTTGGCTTCCCTTTCCCAAAATAATAAGTTTAATATCTGGTATTCTTTCTTTCACCTTCACAATCGCTCTAATTAAATGCCAAAATGCTTTAGGAGGTTCCAATCTTCCCATGGCAACTATTAAATGACTGGTTTCTACTCTTTCCAGAATCCCTTTTTCAGGATTCTCATATGACAATTCTTTAATTCTTGCAACATCAAAACCATTTAAGATTGTTACCACCTTTTCTTTTGGAAGTCTATAATTATCCACTAATTCACTGCTTACTCCTGCAGATACTCCTATTATATAATCTGCATATTTATAGAATATTTTTACAAGCGGATCAACAATATATCGATATACTTTCTGCGTTTTAAATGCAGAAAGATTACAATGCACTGATAACAAAACTTTACAGTACTGTTTTCCAGAAACAACATTAGCAATATTAGCGCTATCCATAAAACTTATTACTGCCGTATATTTTTTTTTCTTTTTTAACTTTCTCAATCTAATAACTCTTAATAAAAACACATATATTTGATAAAATATATTCTGCCTATCCTTAACAGGCAAGACACCCAGATCAATCAATCTGCCTTTATATGGAAAAACGATATTACTAATATCATTTAGTATAATATCAATTTCCCAATCATCAGGGAAATTCGTTACCATATTAGACAAAATCCTCTGTGCTCCGCCTTCATTCAAAGATGATATTACAAACGCCACTTTTTTCCCCATTTTCACTTTAATCCTTATATATTAATTTTTCTTTTTTTATTCGATACCTTTTTAATATTCCCAGCAGTACGCATGTCCAATTTAAGCCTATTATTTTTAACATACAGCGAATTATCTTTTCCTCCCTTTCTTCTGTATAATCCAAATAAAAAAGCAGTTTTTTTATCATTCTAAACATTTCTTTTTTTTCTTCTTTTTCAAATAAATACATATTTCCTAAAATATTATGACAAAGCGACTTTGCAAACGTTTTGCGAAATGCCAAAAGCAGCTCATTATCCAGCTCCTTTTCATCTAAATATGCCTCCCAATCAATCAAATTCAAAAGTTCATCATACTTCCACTGTTTATTCCTTAATGCAGAAGTGGAATTCTCACCAAATCGACGGTAAAAATAAAAAGAACTTATCATTACTACACAATCTGCTTCCAGTACTACTCTATCAATTAATGCAAAGTCTTCTGCCAGTCTCCCTTTAGGAAATCGAAATCTATGTTGTTTCCAAAAATCCAAACGATAACATTTCCCGCACGGGCTCCAGTTAGAGGCTGTTTTCATCGTTTTTATAAGTGTATCTCTGCCAGACATACCTTGATAATCTTTAGATTCCCAATGACGTTTTTCAATAATTACACTATCTTTAAACTCATACATACCTTCTGAAATGATAACTTCAGGATTATTCCAAGCAATACATACTTCATTGCATCTTTGTAATGTATCTTTTGCAATATAATCATCAGCATCAACAAAAATCAAATAATCACCACTGGCCTTTTCTATTCCCAAATTTCTGCTGTCTGCTTGTCCTGAATTTTCTTTTACGAATAACTTGATTTTTGATTCCTTCTCCGCATATTGACAACATATCTCATTGCTCAGATCAGTTGATCCATCATCGACTAATATTAGTTCCCAATTCAAATATGTTTGCCCAATTATACTTTCAATGCATTGTGATAAATATTTTTCAACATTATATATCGGCACTATAATGCTAAAATTCATTTATCTCTCTCCCTTCATAACCTACGCATATGCTTGCTCATTTTTACATATCTGTAAAATGCATTTTATAACATATAAGATCCTGTCTATTATAAACAACAAACGATAATATCCCTTCATCAGCAGCCATAGTCTAATAAAATTATACTTTTTTACCTTTTTTCGATTCTTTTTAGTATTAATTTTTTTAATATTTTCTATCAAAAAAACTTCTTTTAAAGATTCTATATGCTCTTTCCACCTCATATGCTCACAATTCAATTTAAAAACATTTTCCAAAAAATTATTTAATACAAAACCTTCATGATTCTCTATTTCTTTATTGGTAATTATATTTTCTGTTTGCATACGATCTATGATATAGCTTTCTGTTTCCAACACTTCTTTGATTTTTGACACTGAAGTCGTATGAACAAGGCTCCTTTTCCGTATTCTATAATAATATAAATGTTCTTCAAGTATACCTATATTATTACTATTCAAAAGCAATGAAAATGTTTGTAATAAATCTTCACAATGATTAATCGGAATAAAAATTTTATCTGCAAGATCCAGCAGCAGCTCCCTTTTTACTGCTTTCGTAACAACCGAAAAAAGTGTATTATTCTCAAATAACTTTTCAAGTGCCTCTCTGTTAGTACACATATTTGTATGAATACCTATACGGGGATATTTTTTTTCTTTATTTGTATATACAAGTTTCATATTAAAAAATATCATATCACATTTACTTTTTTGCAAAAAGTCATCTATTTTTTCTAGCAAAAAAATATCATAGTAGTCATCGGCATCTAGGAAAAAGCAATACTCTCCGCTTGCCTTTAATATTCCTGTTCTTCTTGCCATCATAATACCTTCATTAGTTTGATGGTATACTTTAAAACGACTATCATACTCTGCATACCTATCACAAATATACCCGCTACCATCAGTAGAACCATCATCAATTATAATAGCTTCAAAACGTGGATAGGTTTGATTTAAAATTGAATCTAAACATTCTGGCAAGTATTTTTCAACATTATAAACAGGGATTAGCACACTATATTTTATTTTTTCCACACTCCACTCTCCCAAGAATAATATGAACAGAATATTTTAAAATCCCTCCCAAGTAGACATTAAAAATCCTCTGTTTTCTCCCATATTTCTTTAATCGTATACGAATTTTCCACATGGACTCCATAGTAAATTTTTATTAATATTTCACTCATAAGGCCAAAAATAAACATCAGTATACCAACTATAACAAAAAATACTGTCAACATTGGCGGCATTATATTCCTAGACATCTTAGCCCCTGTGAAGAAAATTGAAACAGACCATATCCCACACATACCTCCTAAAATAAGAAATAAAATTCCAACTCCTCCTAATAAATGCAAAGGTCGGGTAGCATATTTATTCCAAAACCATATAGAAATCATATCGACAAACCCTTTAAACATACGTTTCCAATTATATTTTGTTTTCCCCCATATACGCGGTCTATGATGCACTACATATTCTCCTATAGTATAGCCCTTTATCTTCAAAATAGCGGGAATAAATCTATGCTGCTCCCCGTATAAGTTCACTCCCTTGAAACATTCCTTTTTATATATCTTTAGGGAACATCCGCTATCATGGATCCCATCATGTACCAAGATATAGCGTAAAAGATTCGCTCCTCTTGAAATAAAACGTTTCATAAAATTATCTTTTCGGTCTTTTCGCCATCCCGATACTACATCATAATCCATTTCTATAAGATAAGCAAGCATCCCCGGAATATCAGCAGGATCGTTTTGTCCATCTCCATCCATTGTTATAATATAATCCATTTGAGCTGCTTTAATTCCTGCATCAACAGCTGCTGTTTGCCCAGAATTTCTACGCAAACGAATATATTTTATAGGTGATAATCCTTTACATATTTCCTGAGTTTTATCAGTAGAGCCATCATCTACAAAAATAATTTCATATTTATAATGATTCTGCATACACACTTCTTTTATTTCCCGATGTAATTCAGCCACATTTCCCTCTTCATTATAAATAGGAACTACTACGGATACATGATACATATCACTTTTCTCCCTTCCCTTACCATTGCAAATTAACTTCTTCATAGGAGCCATCTGAATAATACACTTCACAATCTTTCTTCATCTCTATGATAGAACACGGCTTGTCTATAATTATCGAGTATTCATATATACCGTTTCCTTCTATTTTATATTCTGGAAAAACCAGTTGACAACACAGCGAGTTTTTTTCTCCACCTTTTATAAAGGTATCAAATTTTAAGAATAATATTTTAGTATTCGGAGAAAAATCTGCCTTATTTAATAAAATATGCATTTGTGTTTTATCATTAGTATTGGTATATAAATATTTTATTCCGTTATATTCCGCTTTTTCATATTTAATTTTGGGATACAAAAAATAATACCTGCTTACATCTATGTTATATTTATCAACTCCTTTTCCTGCTATCCGTTCGGAATAATTCTGCATAAAAATCCTCATAGCTTCCGTAATGCCATTAATTTTATCTGTTTCTACCATTACATAACCTCGCGGATATTTCTTAGCAAATTCATAAAGGATTTCCATATCCTGTTTACGGTCAAACGCTGCCGTAACATAATCTTCAAATATCTGTGCGCCATAATAATCTCTAAAATCGTATCCTGCTATTGCAATTGGAATTACGTCTGCATCTTCTTTTACTTTATTATACACCTGCTTATGATAACAAATATTCTCGTTATGATATATTTGTTCATAACCATCTTTTACTTGAAAGAAAATAGCCATTATAAATAAGGATACGATCACTTGAGTTATAAATTCTTGTCTTAAAATAGAAGTAACTTCCACTATCCCCCACGCAGATGCAATAGCAATACACGGAGCCACATAAATCATATATCGATCTTGATAATATCGACTAAACACATACATAAAACAAAATAACGAAGTGGAACTAATAAAAACTGAAAATAATGAAAAATCGTATTTTTTATCTCTTCTTTTGCAATTATAAACAAATGAAATGATAACACATACGCAGGAAATGATAATAAGTTTTTCATTTCCCATAAAGTCTCTTACCCAGTATAAATATCTAATATTTTGCGGATCATATTGTCCAAAAAAAGAATCTGAAGTCAATACAATATAAATAGTTTTCGCAACAGGTATTTCCATTCCTTTAGATACCAGCAAACACAAAAGCCCTACGAACATTCCTGTTAATATCAGCGCTAGCAATAATGTAATATATCTTTTCTCTTTTTTGGTGATTAATAAATATCCCCAAAATAAAATAATCCCCCCACCTGTTACAAGAGTATTGATGTGGGTAGCATAACTTAATATTAAAGTTATAAAAGCGGCAAAAACATATTTTATTGAATAATTAAAATTTTTATTATAAAAATTAGTTATTCTATTCTTTCCTGTAAGGCTACCCTCTGTTTCCAACATTTGAAATGTATAATATAAAAACCACACAATAAACACCATCCATAAACTATACATCCTAATTTGCCGAAAAACTACCGTTACAGAGGGGTTCCCAATTAGAAACAGGCAGCTTAATATAGTAATATAATAATTATTATATATTTTATAAGTAATATAAAAAATAGAAAAAATAAAAAATATCCCAAGTAAAGCCGATAGAGCCTTGCCAGCTGGAACACTAATGCCCGCAATATGAAACCATAACATCAACAAAATTGTATGAGGCCACGCTCTAGAATATTTAATGTCTGTTAACGAATTTTTATGAAAATCCCACTGATAAAATTTCCCTGTCTTAAAAAAACCAACTGCCGTATCAAAAGTAGGATATTCGTCTAAAAAAGTAAAATAATCACCTAATAGCAAGAAAAAATATCTGAATGCCGTCAATAAGAGTATTATTACCCCTATTATAATCCATATTTTATACTTCTCATCTGAAATTTTTAATTTCTTATTCATTTATTCCCTGCCTTTTTGCTAATCTTAGAGCATTATCACTGTATACAATACTTATCTCTCTTTACTCTTTCATCAATTCTACAATTCTGTCATAATACTGTGCAAACTGATATTTTTCCATAACTGCTTTCCAAGCGGCTTTACTCATTAAAGATATTTCTCCCTTATCCCTAACAAGTTTCTCCATTTTCTCCCGCAAAGCCTCTTTGTCATTATCATGAAACAGATAGCCTGTTATTCCTTCCTCCACATAACAGGCAGAACCATTTGTATCGCTACAAATAACAGGCAGACAACAGCTCATCGCTTCAAGCTGAGTAATTGAGGCTCGTTCTCTGGTACTGGGCAATACGAAAATATCTGATCTCTTATACTCCTGATATACTTCTTTTCTTGTAAGATTCTTTCGCAGCAAAACATTATCCTGTAATTCACACTTCAAAATATACTTTTGCAATTTTTCATAATATTCTTTTTGGTTCGCATCCACCGCTTCTCCGGCGATCGTCAAACACAGATCGTATTTAAAAATCAGATCATGCAATGCTTCAATTAATAAAAATAAGTTTTTCCTTTTTTCATATCTTGCCACACATAATACATTAATATGCCCCCGTAAAAAGTGCTCCTTTTCTTCTGGCAAACAATAAGGTTCCATAACAAACGGCACAAAAGCGGCATCCGGTAGGATAACGCATTCTCCGTTTGGCTTTCCCAGCACAGGCGTCATTCGTTTCCGCGGCAAAAAGCGCAGCAACAGCCTTTTCTTCCAGTCCTTATCCCGATCCGGCTTATCCCACAAAGGACTCTGGTTATACAAAATACACGGTATCCCCCGTCTCCTGCACGCGAGCGTGAACGGGACATTATAAAGAGAACGTTCCCGAACGATCACAAGATCGGGCTTAAACCTGCGAATATACGAAGCCGCCTTCCCAAGCGGCGGAAACCCTGCCTTTATCCGCAGATCATACTCTTTTTTTGCGCTCTTTTCGTTTCGGCAGAACAAAAAAACATAAATGCGCATAACGATCTCAAATAACGCGGAATATCCTAAAATCACAGGACGCAATATGGTATAGTCCTCTGACGTGCCGGCGAATTGGGAAAGAAACAGCACCTTATGCCCGTTTTCCAGCCAGCCCTTCATCACAGGGATCTGATTCGTATGATACCTCGGCGCTACATACAACACACGCATGGTTCTTTCCCTCTAATTTATAAATTATTTGTTCTAACCTCATCCACTAATTTCATCTGGTGCAGCATAGCCTGTCTTTCTTCTTCAGCCGTTTTTTTATCCAAAATACATTCGGCAAAATGCTCGATCATATGTAGAAACTGGTCATCCGCTTCTACCCTGACCGTAGTCTCTTTCACTTTCGTCCGAATTAAGATCTCCGTCTCAAGATCCGCCGGCGGCGTATAAAATCTCGGCGCCAGCAGATACCCTTCGCTCCCCCATATTTCCAATTCGCATTTATAATAGTTATCCATTCCAAACGCAGCCTGCATCGTCAGACCCTCTTCATTTTTTAACATAATACTTCCAAATAAATCAACTTCGCATTCAGGTTTATAATTCAGATGGGAAGCGCATATTTCCACGCCTTTCCCCAGAAATAACTGTGCAGCCTTCAGGGTATAACCGCCGCAATCAAACAATGCGCCGCCTCCAAGCGTTGCGCGATACCTAAAATCATCTCCTCCCCTATGAGGAAACCCAAACGCCGTTCTAACTTGCCTTAACTCTCCCACCTCGCCATTTTCTAATAAAGAATGGATTTTTTTAATCTGTTTATGATAACAAAAAGCATAATTTTCAGCTAAGGCAGCTCCCTTTTCACGCGACATCTGGATTAATTCTTCCATATCGTTCAGCCTTATCGTTCCCGGCTTTTCCAACAACACATGTTTTCCACAGGAAAGCGCCAGCTTGGCCCATTGATAATGCAGCGCCGGCAGCTGCGGAATATACACGGCGTCGATTTTATCATCCCTTATCAGATTTTCATAACCAACGCAAAGCTTTCCCCCATATTCATTTATCATTCTTTCCGCCTTTTGCAGTCTGGTTTCTTTAGACACCGCTATCCCTGCAAAGCAAAAAGCATCCGTCTTCCTCAGCGCAGGCAGAAAACGCCGCTCTGCAATATCTGCCGCTCCTAATATACCAATCCTGATCTGCTTCACTTATGAAAACCCCTCTATATCTCCAGCAGAGACAATAAATTTCTAAGCTGTATATTCAAACAATTATTTACCTGCGTCAAAATATTGAGCGTTCCGTAATCGCTCCAGACATATCCCGGCGGCATTTCCCCTAACTCTTTTTTTTCTATATATAAAATCACATTTCTATTTTCTTCCTGATAAAAGCGTCCGCCTTCTTCCGATAATATAGTGTCTACAATAACATCCTTTTTCTTTTCCAAGCGCTCAAAAAAAAGCATTTCTACGGGATCTTTTCCCTCTCCTACAAATGGTTCCCTCTGTACGGTAGGCCCTATTTCCATGCTGTCAAAGCACCCCGGTTCCGGCCTTACCTTTACTAAAAACTTCATAATCCCGTTGTCATCGCAGCAAAACAGTCCAAATGTTGCACTTCCATTCGCCGCAAAAAGCGGCTGTTTCCAGCGGGTTACTTCCCGCCCTTCAATACTGATGTCGCAGAAGATAATTTTAAAAGGATAGGGAAGCTCACAGGAAAATTCCATCTTTTTCATAGACCAATCAGACAAAGCATACAAAGGAATCCTCTTCACCACATTTTCAGAAAACATTTTATAATCATTAATCAAATGATAAATCCTTACTATCGTACTTCGATCCAGATTCCATGCGGTTCTATAAAAATACGGCCGGTTCCGAAACGGCACATCGCCTTCCTTTCCCAAAAGCACATAGGGGATACAGGACAGTACCGTCCTCGTATCCATATTCACCAGATTATTATGACGCATCATTTCTTTGATCTGTGCCAACGTCATCCATCTGTGGCTCTCTGGCTCTTTTAAAGGTTCCGGTATCGTCAATATCACATTTCGATTTCTTTTTTTCAAGAAGCGGGACGACTGTTCCGACTGAATTTGATCTACGATGATATCTTCTGGACGCATACTAACAAAATACTCTAAAAACAAAGGTGCTGCGCCCCCATGCCGTCTCGTAAAATTACTCTTTGTTGCCTGCAGCGTAGGCGAAAGCTGCACAACGTTTACATTCCCCGGTTCTATCTTAGCCTGCATCAAATAATGCCATACGCCTTCTATTTTGCAGCATAAAATCCCCAAAAATCCGATCTCATTCTGCTCGATGATAGGTTGTTCATATTTTAATTTTCCCCGCTCATACTGGCGGATCCCATATATCTGAAAAAAATCGCCTTCCGGATTACGGATACTTCCTTCCCTGCTGTCATAATACCATGGATCACATTCTTCCAGACTGATCTGCGCAAGGGATACTTTAAGCCTTTCTTTTCGCTGTATCAGCCATTCATATAATTCCTCCATCGAATGCAGCGTTTTCTCCGCTCCAGTCCCGATATCGGCGTTCATATCATTTAAAAGCCGATTCGCTCCGTTTTTCATCGCGCCTCTTCCTCCAGCGCCGCCAAATATTCAGCATAATCGTCGTAGGTTTCTTCCCCGGGCTCAAATACATGATCGCAGACTGCCATCATAACGCAGTCTTTTGTGAAATTTTTCATGGTACGCCATATCATCTCGTCAATATACAGTCCCTTACAGGGATCAGCCATATGATATGTCTTTTTCTCCGTCCCATCATCCACTTCTACATCACAGCTTCCTGTTATCGGAATCAGAACCAGTTTTGTTTTTTTAGTCGCATGATTGCCTCGCGCAGCGCCTTCAATCACATCTCTCACCCAAAATATCCTTTTGATTTCAAACGGCAGGGGATTGCCATTATGCTCTACCACCAAGAGTCTGCCATCATATTCGCGCGCTTCTTTTATATCGATCAGATATGTCTTTCTATCCTTCATACCTATTTACCGCCTCAATCACTTTATCGATCTCCTCATCAGACAGGTAATCCATCATTGGAAGAGAGACCACTGTTTTACAATCCTTTTCCGCAATCGGAAACGTTCCTTCTTTATTCCCCAGATAGGAAAGCGCCGGCTGCAAAAATGCCGGTGTCGGAAAATGCACGTCCGTCTGTACGCCTTGAGCCGTCATATAGTTCCGAAACCCCGCCTGATCATCCACATTTATTACAAACAGATACCAGATTGGTTCTGCGCCTGCTGCCACTTCCGGCAGACGTATTCTGGGATTATGGATCCCCTCCATGTAGGCTTTCGCGATCTTTCTTCGATTTGCTAATAATTCATCCATATGGCTCAATTTTACGCGTAACAGTCCTGCCTGCATCTCATCCAAACGCGAATTAAAACCTAACACAATATTATGATATTTATAATCGCTTCCATAATTACGGTATATTTTTATTTTTTCAATCAACTCCTTATTGCGGGAAACAACGCCGCCTCCGTCGCCAAATCCGCCCAAGTTTTTAGTAGGATAAAAGCTGAAAAATCCTGCATCTCCAAACAATCCTGTATTAACGCCTTGATACGAAGCGAAATGTGACTGTGCGCAATCCTCAAAAAGCATAAGTCCACGCCTTTTGCAAAGCTCTACAATCTTTTCCATCCTCGTAGCCTGACCATACAGATGCGTCACCAACACCGCTTTCGTTTTCTCTGTAATCGCCGCTTCAATCTTATCTGGATCTATATTATGATACTGGTCAGGTTCCACAAATATCGGTATTCCTCCATTCTGCGTAATACCGAGCATTGTCGCGATATAACCGTTCGCCTGTACGATCACTTCGTCTCCAGTCGTGATGCCGCAGGCATGAAGTCCCAAACGAATGGCATTCAAGCCGTTATCAACGCCTGCGCAGTAGCAGCCTTCACCTAACGCCTGTGCAAATTCCTCTTCAAAGGCTTCTACCTCTTTTCCAAGAATATACCAACCGCTTTGCAATACGGAGACCGCTTTTTCGTTATATTCTTTTTCATATAATTTATAGCTCCTTAAAAGCTCGTTTACCGGTATCATAACACTTCTCCTTTACCTGTTACTCTGCGCCGCTCCATACATTGATATATTTCTGCGCAATTTTTCTATAATCGTGAAATTCCTCTACAAACCGCCTCGACTCATAGCCCCATTCCTCGACCCGGTTCCTGTTCTCGAGCACATACTCGATCTGCGCTACGATCTGCTCCACATCCGGCTTGATATGAAGCACAGGGCTTTTTAAAAGCCCGAACTCTTTCAGCGAGTTGCGCGAAGCGCCTCCCAGTACCACCTTACCCTGCGCCATGCCGTAGCAGGCGTTCATGCCCCAGCAGTGCTCCTTGCATTGATCCACTAAAATGTTCGTTTTTCGGAGCACTTCCAGATATTCCTGAAACGGCAACCGCCCGCATACGAGCATTTCCACATCGTTTGGATATTTCTTCTGAACGATCTCAAACGCCTGCCTGATATACGCCGTTCCTTTATCCTTCTCGCGCAGGATCCCATGATAAAAGACCAGCCGTCCTGACGGCCTGTTGGTTTTATACTCGGTTTTCCCTGCATTAAACGGAAGCGGTATCGTCCTTTTGCAGTTCGGAAGATCACGCACGCCTACCGCGTATTCGTACATGACCGGAATAATACCGTCCGCGATCCGGTCTACATAGCATTCCGTCCGTCTGGTCATTTCCCTGCGCAGTCCCCCGCCCGTATACATCTCATGCTTTTCCGGGTTATCGTCAAAGGTATAATAGCCAAGATAACCGTCCTTCCATGCCCGGTACAGCGAATAACAGTTCCCCGCAACGTTCACATACAGGCTCCCGTTTTGTTCTTTCAGGCATTTTACCATATAACTGTTGATATAAGGGCGATATGCGCTTTCATGCACCATCTGCACCACATCGTAGCCTTGCAGATCTTTTTTCTTCAGAACCGGCTGGATCAGCTTATAATAGATTTTCCTCGGCTTGTCCGTATCCTTCGTCCGATACAGGGGCCTGTCGGCTCCCGGGATCTGCTTCCAGCCGTCCCCGTTTGCCGCCAGCGTCACGTCCGCGCCCAGTTCTTCAAGCCCCTGCTTGAGATTTAAATAAAATCCGCTGAATTCTCCGACCAGTAATATTTTCATAGGCTGACCCCGTCGATATAAGAACGCCACATTCCGGCGATCCGTTTTTCATCAAATGTCTGCCGCACCTTTACCGCATTTTGGCTCAGCTTTGCTGAAAAAAGCTCTTCCGTCTCCCCGTCACGTTCCTTTCCCGCATACGATGCGGCGATCCTTTCCATCGCGGCCCGCAAGGCGGCCGGATCTTTCGTCGGCGTCAGCAGACCGTTTTCTCCATCTGCGATACACATAGCGCAGCCGCCGATCGGACAGTCCGCAGCGATACAAGGAAGGCCCAGTGCCATTGCCTCCAACAGGGAATTGGGGATCCCCTCATAATCAGAGGATAGCACGAACATACGGTAAGTGCGTATCGTCTCCAAAACATCCCTGCGGAATCCTTCAAATACGACATACTCGCTCACATTCAGCTGCGACGCCCTTTCCCGCAGCTTCTGTTCTAAGCTTCCGATCCCAAAAATATGCAGCGTATAATCAGGATATCTCCTGTGGAACTGTGCAAAGGCATCTAGCAGGAGCATATGGTTTTTCTGGGGCTCCAGTCTGCCAACCGCAGCGATCTTCTTTTCCCGCTCTCCCTCCCACGGCTCCGGCAGACCGCTGCGAAGCGGATTGGGAATGACCGCGGAGCGCTTTTGTATCCTGTCCGCAAAACAGCGCTTTGCGTCTTTTGTCTGAAAGACAAACGCCTTCCCGAAAAGATAGACCAGATCTCTGAGCGGTTTATAAGCGCATTGAGCCGGATCGTTGCGTTCGGATACGATCACACGGTTTTTAAGTCCCAGCGAGGCAAGCAGCGTATACATGTTGATCGAGGTTGAAAAGGAAACGATTTTATCGTCAGGATGTTTTTTTAAATAACTCCGTAGCCGCCAAAGCCGCTTTAGCTGTACCAGCGGATTTCCATGAGAAGCTGCGCCGATCGAAGACGAGACTACCGCAGGATGCAAAGAATATACGCTCTCATCGCCCGCTGCCATCAGTATCTTTACTTCGTCGCCCTGCTCCGCAAAGCGATTTGCCAGCGTCACTATGACGCGCTCCGCGCCTCCTCCCTGCAAAGCCGAGGTCACAAATGTTATCTTCATGAACACATTTCTCCATATTTACGCTATTATAGCATTTTATAAGGCAAAGTACAAACATTTCCGTTTTAACGGGTTCCTGCCAGCCGGTTAGAAGGCGGCGGTTTCTCTGCTCATTGCCTGATAAAGATCGTCTCCTGCTGATCCGCCGCCGCATAAGAATTTTCCAAAAGCCAAGCTTTGAAAATACCTTCATATTCTTTTGCAAAACCCTGATCGATCACAACCATTTTCGGAGTATTCTTCCTAATATCCTCCAGATATTCCTGATAGATCCCTCTGCGTGCTTCAATGATGGGAAACTGATAGGAGTACTTGGACGCGGATCTTTTATCGCATAAGAGATAGATGATGTCCTTATTCCCAAAAACAGATATCGTATCCGTCTCACTGCAATAGCTCTCGGACACCGTCTTCACCTTTTCCAGCCAGACATTTTTTTCCGTTCCCATAGACTGCTCCAAAGTATGATTCCAAACCTTCAGCATACACGGCGTTACAATCGCGTTTATGATCCAGAATACGGCGAAGCAAGAGACCGCCGAGACTGCCTCTCCTTTTTCTTTCCTTAGTATAAATCGGTACAGGCAGCCGATCGGCGCCACCAGCGTCGGTATCAGCACCATCTCATAATTGATATCCTGTCTGCCGGACATGCACATAAGGGGAAAGGTCAGGATAAAGCAGCCGGTGAGAGCCGCAAGCAGCCATCCATCCATTTTGATATCCAATTTCTTTTTGGCATAAACATACCAGAGATAAAATAGGGCAAACACAGTCAGATATACAAAAGGCTGGGCTATAAAATACTGATAGCAGTCCAATCTGCTCCGCAGGCTTTGATAGCCGCTGTATGACAGATTGAACAGAATATAAACCCGAAAGCAGTCCCGCAGCGCATGATTCCAAAGCAGATAAACCAGCGGCAGAAGCATTGCAGACATAGTCCCGGCCAGAAAATAAACCGCGCATTTTCGGATCTCCGGCCACTGCTTTTGATAGATATGCAACAGCAGGATCAGCGGAATACACACGAGCCAGATCGCGATCATATTGACCCTAAGCAGGCATACCGCCGCGAAACAGACTCCACTGAAAAATATCTCTTTTCTCTTGAGCCTTCGATCATATAGATATCCGGTAAAAAAATACAAACCGGCCGCTAAAAAAGGGATCGCAAACTCTTCCGTCATATTCCCGCCTTTAAAGCAGTCTCCCAAAATACTATAGGCGCTCATCACCGCCAAAAAGGCAATTAATCTGTCTGCAAACATTCTTATCGTTTTATATGAAAATAGGACTCCCACATACAGCGCCAAGACTTCAAATATCCAGATCCCCCACTCCCAATCAAGCAGCATACCAAAATAATCGATGAAATAGATCAACGGTCCTTTATGATCAAACGTATCGCGGTAAGGCACATACCCCTTCCCCATGAGATATGCGACATACCGGAACACCGACGAATCCGTACCGCTGACTTCATGGGAAAACGGCGACAGCCTGCTCTGCATACAAAGAAACAGGGAAAATCCCAGTAAAAGCGCAGCGATGAGTATTTTCTGTATCTTATCTTTCCCGATGGGTAAACGCATCCATTTCCCTCCTGATCTTTCTGAAATCGACCGTCGCCTGTTTGCCTATCTTTGCTATTTTTTTCAGGTTGATCGAATTTACGCCCCCTTGACGTTTCCGAAAAGTAATCGGAATAAATTTGACATGCTCTTTATCGAACCTGACATAGGCCGCGGACAAGACAACATTAGGCAGATTAAAGTGCTCCGGGATAAGCGCCAGATATCGGATCAACGATTCCCGCTCCATAAGCCGAAACGGGGTATTGGCATCCGTGACCCGTTCGCCCAGATACAGACGGACGACCAAGCGCAGCACCTTTGTCACAAAGATCCGAAGATATCCATCCTCCCTGTGATTGCGGTACCCGATAATCGCATCATATTCCCTGCGCCGCTCCCAAAACGCCGCAAATTCCCCAGGGCATGTCTGCCCGTCGGAATCTGTCTGGAAAATATAGTCCGCGCCGGCTGACACCGCATATTGATATCCGTATAGTACCGTATCTCCGTGTCCTCCGTTTTCCTTGACAAGCAAACGCAGCAGCGGACGCTTCTTCGCCTCTTCCTGTACGATCCGGCAGGTATCGTCCTTACTCCCGTCGTCAATGACCACCAGTCTGGATCTCCCGTCGCCGTTATTTTTTTCCACGATGGGATACCACTCTTTTATTACCTTCCTGATATTCTTGCTTTCATTATAAGCAGGCATGATGATATATAAGATATCCATTTTTGTACCGGCCCTATCAGAAATATCCCTATTTCCATGCAGAGCGCAATCCTTTTCTTTTATCAGCGTATTCCCGTTATTCCAGCAGTTCTTTATACATATCCGCTATGACGCGTATATTTCTTTTCAGGTCAAAGCTCTCCGCGATCCTGCTCCTCGCCGCTTTCCCCAGCCGTTCCCGTTTTTCTTCATCTTCGAGCAGGTCGCATAATAGAGCCCTTAACGCCGCCGTATCTCCCGCCTTGCACAAAAGCCCGCTCTCACCGTTTAGGAGCAGGTGCGGGATCCCACCGACCCGGGTCGATACCACCGCCAGTCCATACGCCATCGCCTCTAAGACAGACATCGGCATCCCCTCATGATAACTGGGCAGCACATAGATACTGCACTCCCGCAGCAGCTTTTCCTTTTCCCTGCCGCGCACCCAGCCTAGAAAAGCTACATGCTCCGCGATCCCCTTTTGGGCGCAGAGACGCGCCGCTTTCTCCCGTTCTCCGTCGCCTCCCAGATAAATATGCGTATCGGGATATCTCTGAATGATCTCCGGCAATACTTCGAGCAGGTCATAGACGCCCTTCCGTTGTCCCAATATACCCAGAAACAATATCTTACGCTGGCTGTAATCCTTCTCATACGGATCCGGCAGCTTTACCGCATTGTAAAGTACCTCGATTTTTTCAGGCGCGCAGATATTCTCCGCTAAAAACCGCTTCCAGTTATCCGAGAGCGCAATGACCTTGTCCGCCATTGCAAAGATTTCCCTGACCTTCCTCTTCTGCTCTTCCGTACAGCGTTCCTTATAAAATAAATCAAACGTACTACCGTGCATATGAATGACGATCTTCTTATCCGCCCTATGCGCCCTCCGTATAAAAACGGCTTTTCTGTAAAAGCTGTTATCCGAGGACATATGCACATGCAGGATATCCGTTTTCCTGACCAGCTTTTCAAATCTAAGCCGCGCGATAAGCGCTACGAGCAGCTTTTTTAGACGCGAACCGTCCTCCATCGTCGGCAGATAGGTCAGCTCGCAGAGCTTATCCAGTCCCGCCTCATAGTAGCCGTTCACCACGCTGGATACGCCGCCGCGCACGTCTCTTCCGGCTCCTATCATCAATACCCTCATAAATATACGCTCCCGTTCATCAGTCGAATCATTCGCTAAATTATGCGAAGCTCTTCCACAGATCCTCTATATACGTCTGATACCATCGCTGAAATATATAAAACGACCATAGCATGGAACTATACATAACCCTGTTGGATCTTTCCTGTTTACCGATCAATTCTTCAACGGCTTCCGGCACAAATATCCCCTGCTTCTTCAAAGCCTGTTTATCTGCGTATTTCTCAATCTCCGGCTTCAGCGTAGTCCGCAGCCATTTCTTGAGCGGAACTCCAAACCCCATTTTCGGTCTTTTTAAGAGTTTCTCTGGAACATACTTATATGCGAGTTTTTTCAATATATATTTTTTGTTTCCATTGGCATATTTAAATTTGTGGGGAATACAAAAGGATTGCTCTACAATGCGGTAATCCAACAGCGGACAGCGTACCTCGATAGAATACTTCATAGACGCCCTGTCTGTTTTTGCCAACACCTCATCAGGCAGATAGGTCAGCATGTCCAGCAGCATCCTGCGTTCCTGCCAATTCTTATACGTCAGCTCTCTTTCTCTTTCAAATTTAATATTTCTCCCATTTATGCCTAATAGCCGGTCTGCTTCTTCTATCATAACATTGGTAAATAACTGGACTTTATAACCGTTATCCCTATTATCAAGAAACGCCCGCATTTCTATCGGGAGTATTTTCTCTATCCGCTGCATTCCCGGTATCTGCGAAGCAAGCCCGCCTATCCAATCTGTATGCTGCGCGATCCAAGTCCAATCATACATCTTATATCCGCAATACAGTTCATCGCCGCCGTCGCCGGAAAGGGCTACCGTAATATCCTCCGAAGCCATTCTGGAAAGCAGCATCATTGGCAGCTGAGAAGAATCGGAAAAGGGCTCGTCATAATAATACGAAATGTTGTCAAGCATATTTAAGATTTCCCGTTCGCCAATATAGAGCTCCTTATGCTCTGTACCAATATACTTAGCAATCTCCGCCGCATACTCCGCCTCATTCCTTTCCTTATCATAAAACCCGATCGAAAAGCTTTTCATTTTTCCGCCCGCAGCCTGCTGCGCCAACGCGCTCACAAGTGTGGAATCAATTCCCCCGCTTAAAAAAACGCCGGCCGGGACATCGGCAATCAATCTGCTCCTAATAGAATCCTGCAGCAATTCTTCTAACTCAGAAGCCGCTTCTTCGATATCATTTTTCTGCCTGCGTTCGGCATTCTCTTTCTTTTCCCTGATATCCCAATAAATATCTGTTTTGGCTTCCCCCTTCTCATAGATTAAATAGGTGCCCGGAACCATTTTAAACGTATTTTTAAATATAGAATAAGGCGCCTCGATATATTTGTTACAGAGGAATTTCTCTATCATATTTTTCTCAACGCATTTTTCAAAATACGGATACCCCATAATAGGCTTTAATTCAGAGGCAAATACAAAATCTTTTCCTTTTTTATAATAATAAAGCGGTTTTTTCCCCATCCGGTCCCTTGCCAAAACCAGCCTTTCCTGTTTTCGGTCATATAAAGCGATCGCAAACATACCGTTCAGCTTCCTAAAGCAGCCGGTCCCCCATTCCTGATAGGCTGCAAGCACAACCTCCGTATCGCATTGCGAGCGGAATCCGTATCCCCGCTGTATGAGCTCTTTTTTTAATTGCCTGTAATTATACACCTCTCCATTATAAACGACTGCAATATTCTTATCCTCCGAAAACATCGGCTGATGTCCCAGATCAGACAGATCAAGTATGGAAAGTCTTCTTTGTGCCAGTCCAACTTCTCCACTCCCTGTCCTTTCCTGCCATATTCCAGAATCGTCAGGTCCTCTATGGATCATTGTGTCGTTCATTTGCTCTAAAGTTTCCGGCAGTACTGTTTTATCCGAAAAATACCCGCATATCCCGCACATATATATCCTCTTTCATTGCTATCCTATTACGCTTCTGTCCACTGTATTTTTACTTTCAGAGCCATATCTTTTTTCGCAGCGCCGGACAAGCGAATCTTTTTTGTCGTCCGCATTATGCCATAGCTCTCAGAAATATTGGTATCTACGATCTCACTTTTAAAACGGACGTTCTCTGACTGTGGATAAAGCATTATACTGCTGCCATTTCGCGTTACGATCTCATATCCGCCGTCCGCTTTCTCTGCCGCTTTGCAGTCCGCCCCCAGCAGGAAATTGACGCAAAATTCCGTTTCCTGCTCTACGCCCAGCAGTTCATCTCGTATCGTCAGACTCCGCGCGCCGTCAAATTCATATCTCCTTCGATGGATCAGGGGCGCGTACCCGTCATGCTCCGCCTCCACATACCAGAGCGCGGGCTCCTTATCCTCTCTGCGCCGTCCGCCTTCTGTCTTTTCATTGTCGCCGTCCGATCGCTCCTCCGCTTTATCCCCTGCGTTTCCGATCGGCAGATTGCACGCAAGCAGCCTTGTTTGCGCCCGCTTTCCCCATAAAAACGCGCCCAGCATTTCCGACTGGTCCCTGCCGCCGACCGTCATGGTATTATGGTTCTCCGTTTTGCGAAACGCATTCCGGTTTTCGAGATCGATATGATAAAGATAGGTGCCCGCGTCCGCAAATACCGCTTCCCCCTCTAAAAACATCTGGAACGAAAGCGCGTCCGCATGTCCGTGCGCGGCAATGCTGCCAAAGCCAAGCGCGCCGTGGTCGATCCCGATCAGCGCCCGTCCGTCCCCGCTCTTTAACAGGCTGACGCCGCCTTCTTTATAGCAGACGCTCCTCCGGTTCTGATAATATGGCTTTTCCTCGATCTGCTCCCAGATGTTTTCAGGAACAAGGCAGAGCAGCGTCTCCTCTCTGAGCGTCTCCACATAACGCTCCGGCAGCGCCACGCTCATCAGCTCCAGCACATAACGGTAATGATCCTGCTTTCCCCGTATCCCGCAGATCCCGGCAAGATCCAATATCTTTCCTTCATCGTCGTCCCCGAATACGACCGTTTCTTCGTACCTGCCCTGACAATCCGAAAGATAACGGCTCATGCATACCAGCGTATTGCGCCACAGCTGCGGCATCTGCAGGCCGCACCGGCGCATTGTCAGCGCCAACAGTCCAACGGCTTCCATAAAAAAGGACTGATAATGCAAGGACAATTCCTTATTGACGCCGTCCGCATAATTCTGCCTGCCGATCTCTCCCTGAAGGAGGGCAAACGCCGTATCGTACCACTCCCCGCAGTCCGTCACAAGTCCCGCGATCCCCAACGCGGCGGCCTCCACGATCACATGGTTATTTGCGGAGGAATAGCGGGAATAATGCTGCGCAATATACGAGGTCATGTTAAGGATCCCAATACGCAGCTGTCTGCAGAGCGTTTCCAGTCCGCTGCGTAAGTCTTTGTCTCCCGCGGTTCTATGCGCAGACTGCGCAGACTTATCCGCCCGTTCCGACGCGGTACCATCTGCGGCATCTTTCTGTTCCCGGCTCCTTTTTTCCTCATCCGCGCGCCGTTTTGCCGCCGCCCGTAAAAATCCCAGCGTATAGATCCAGTTAATATCCCGTATCGCCACTTCCATTACGCTTGTCCAGCAGATCCCGTGCAGGAACGGATTCTCTCTGTTCCAATCCGCGAACAGCGACATCAGCTCCGTCAGATACGCTTCTTCTCCGCTTCGATAATAGCGGCAGGCAAGCAGGGCGAACTGAAAATGCCGATTTAGCTCCCAGTTGGTTCTGGCATCCCCGATCTCATCCCTCTGCTTATAAGAAAGAGCCGGAGAGAAGGTCTTAGGCCATCTGTTTTTGGTCTGGAACCCTGCGTGCCAATCTCTTTTATAGTCTTTATAGGAATAGCCGCCTGGCAGAAAAATACCATAATCCAGCGGATCCTGCCCGTTTGTATCTTCAAAAGAGCTTTCCGCTTCTTTCCCGCAAACGGAAGTCACGGACGGCGTTTCCGCGACGGAGATCGGCAGCCGTTTCGCATGAAAAATGAGGTCTTCTTTCCCGGGATAAAAGACCCGCTCTATGACCGTTCGCTCCCGCTCTCCAAATTCTTTCCGTTCGGCCCATTCTATCCTTTTCTGATCGATCCGCCAGAGGATCTCGCCGCCGCTCATCGCGCGCAGACGGCTTAGATACCAGCTAATATCCGCCATCTTAGAACTCCGTTTCCGTCATATCTTTCCCGATCTTTTCATTCTGCTTTTCGTTCGTATTGATATTTCCCCAAGAGATCCCCTCGTAATTCCCCTCGTAGTCCACCTCATTCCATGCCCGCACCAGATCCACGATGATCTTTCCCGGATATTTCTTAGGCAAATCAGTAAATTCCGCCTCTTTATTGGTCACGACCAGCACGTCGGAGCCCGATACGACCCTGTCCAGATCGTCGTATACAAAATGCTGCAAATGCGGGATCTTGGCCATGATAAAATCCTTATTGGTTCCGGTGATCTCCGAAAGCTTTACGTTTTTATCATAGATACGCAGTTCAAAGCCCTTGCCCAGCAGCGCCTCCACCACATCTACGATCGGGCTGCAGCGCAGATCGTCCGTACCCGCCTTAAAGCTAAGCCCCAAGATCCCCACCTTCCGCCTGCCCTTTTCTACGATCATGTCAACCGCATTCTTTTTCTGTATCTCATTGCTCTCCTCAATGCTGTTGATGACGGGCGTCTCGATATAATGGTCCCGGGCCAGCGTGCGCAGCGCTTTGGAATCCTTAGGCAGACAGGAACCGCCATAGGCAAAGCCGGGCTTAAAATAATACGGGGAAATATTAAGCTGGGTATCCTTGCAGAAGATCTCCATGACCTTGTGGCTGTCCACGTCCAGCGCCTTGCAGATATTGCCGATCTCATTGCCGAATACGATCTTGAGCGCATGGTAGGTATTGTTGACATACTTCATCATCTCCGCTACCCTGATATCCGTTACGATAAATTCACCCGGGATATCCTCATATAACGCGCGCATTCTGTCCACGGCCGTCTCATTGTCCGCGCCGATCAGCGTCAGCGGCGGATTCAGATAGTCATGGACCGCCGTCCCCTCCCGCAAAAACTCCGGGTTGGAAACCACCGTAAAATCCTGATCCCGTTTTTTCCCGGAGGTTTCTTCTATGATCTCCCCGATCCTCGCATTCGTACCGGGCAGGACCGTACTGCGGACCGCTACGATATGAAATCCTTTTTTCTTCCCGAGCGCTTCCCCGATCTGCCCTGCCACTTTATAGATATAATCCAGAGACAAATGCCCTTCCTTCGTGCTCGGCGTGCCTACGGCTATGAACGATATCTCGGAATTTTCCACCGCATAGGCCGCATCCATAGTCGCCTCCAGCCTTCCCGACTCATGCGCAGCCCAGACCAGCCGTTCGATATCCTTCTCGATGATCGTCGGCCTGCCGCTTCTGAGCAGTTCCACTTTATGCGGCGATACGTCCACGCCGATCACATGATGTCCCAGACTCGCGCAGCAGGCCGCCCCTACGCAGCCTACATATCCCATTCCAAATATACTGATTTTCACTTGATCTCTCCTTCAAAAAATGCCCGGTACCCCTCCAGCAGCGCCTTGCTGGTATGCTCCCACGACAATTCCTCGACGATCCGCTTCCTGCCGTAAGCGGACATCTCTTTTCTCTTTTCCGCATGATCCAGCAGCTCTACGATCTTGTGCGCCATATCGACCGCGTCGTTTGGCTTCGCATACAGGGAAGCCTCCCCGGCCGAATACCTGCCCTCCGTCAGATCGAACTGCACGATCGGTTTCCCCAAAGCCATATATTCCAGCACCTTATTCATGGTGGACTTATCGTTCATCGGATTATACTCGTCAGGATTTATGCAGATATCCGCCGTATTTAGATAATCCAGCATCACCTCGTCGCTAACGCGTCCCGTAAAGGTAACGATATCGGAAAGCCCCATCCGCTCCGAGAGGCTTTTCAGTTCTTCCAGCGAAGTGCCTCCGCCTACGATAGCGTAACAGATATCGTCTCTTCCCAGCTCTTTTCGGATATACCTGGCGGCCTCCAGCAGATAGGGGATCCCCTCCTGTTTTCCAATCACTCCCAGATACCCTGCCATATATTTTCTGCCGCCCTTTAACTCCTGTCTCGGAGGCTGTATTTTCAGTCTCTCCAGCTTAGGGCCGCTCCGCAGCACATATACCCTGCCTGGGTCCATGCCGCCGCGTTCTATCGCGATCTTTCGGTAGGATTCGTTGGTCACAAACGCAAAAGCCGCGTTTTGATAGGTCTTTCTTTCCAGCCATACCTGACTGCGGTAAAGCGGGCCCTTTTTTCCAAACTTGGCTTCAAACAGCTCCGGGCAGATATCATGGTGGTCGAATACATATCTGACCCCGTACCTGCGAAAGCGTTTTGCTATCATATAAATATCATCCGGCGGATTACAGCCCTGTATCACGTCAAAGCCAATCTCCTTATATATTTTTCTGGCAAGACGCAGCTCATGGTACAGGGCGCTTCCGTATTCCCGGACATATCCCATAAAGCCGCTGCCCTCCGCGGGCAGGTCATGGCGGTAGATATGCACGCCGTTTAATCTTTCATATTCCGCTTCATACCCTTTTCCTTTGGGAGAGATCACGGATACGGTATAGCCGTGCTCCGCCAGCGTCGTCGCCTCCTGCCAGACCCGCGTATCGAAGGGAACCGGCAGATTCTCTACAATGATCAGTATTTTCCCGCTCATCTATTTTGCTCCTTTTCCAAACAATACGACAACGATTGTCTGAAGCAGTATTTTGATATCAAGGCTCAGCGACCAATGATCGATATAGTGCAGGTCATATTTTACCACATCGTCAAAATTATCGATATTGCTCCTGCCGCTGACCTGCCAAAGGCCGGTCAGACCCGGCGTCATACAAAGTCTCCTACGATAGTAGGGTGTATACCGTTCAAATTCGTCTACTGTCGGAGGCCTTGTCCCGACTAGGCTCATATCCCCCTTTAAGATATTAAAAAACTGCGGCAGTTCGTCGATACTGGTCTTTCTTAAGAACTTCCCTACCCTTGTCACCCGGGGGTCGTCCTCTATCTTAAACATCAGTCCCTGAATCTCGTTCCTTTCTTCCAGCTCCTTTTTCCGCTCTTCTGCATCGAGATACATGGAACGGAACTTATAGATCTGGAAACGCCGTCCGTTTTTCCCAATGCGCGGCTGCGAAAAGATAACGGGTCCCGGCGAATCCAGCTTGATCGCAAGCGCTACAAAAGGATACAGCAAAGCGGTGATGAATAAACCGGCCAGACCGCCCGCAATATCCATCAGACGCTTTATCATGCCCCTGCGGTTGTCCATCGGGTGGATCGCATACGTCACGACCGTAAAGCCGGCAAACTCTCCGATCCCCTGCGCCTGCATATCCAGCTCGGCCACATCGATATGATAGTGACAGCTCAGTCCCATCGCTTCCAGATCCATGACCAGCCGCCGCAGCGCGGCCTTGCTTATCTCCGGCAGATGGAGAAAGACCTCGTCTATCGGCATTGTCCTCGCCGCATCGATCACGCTGCCGCCGTCCGCTACGACCGGGATCCCTTCCACAGACTGTCCTCTCATGTCCCGATCCCAGATTGCAGCAGCCGATATCTCACAGTCATATTCCGTATCGGAAAGCAGCAGCGGCAGGATCTTCCCTGCGCTTGCGGCGTCGGTGATCACCATGACCTTCGTCCGGCTCCTGTCCGCACGGTAATGCGCCCTGAGATACTTTTTCAAAAGCACATGCGCGCAGAACATAAAAAGCGCTTCCAGCAGAATATAATACCCGTAAACCAGTCTGGAAAAATTCTCGGCCTCCTTAAACACAAAGAGACTGCACCCCAAAAAGATCACAAGCCCCGTTATATGCTTTGCGACCGCTTTCGCCTCTACATAATATCCCCTGCGCAGAAAGCTGCGCCCGCTCCCGACCATTGTGTCGTATAAGACCGTAAAGAGCAGGATCCACACACAGACAAGAACATAGGTATCCTTGTGGTCGGCGCCGGACAGCGAACCGTAACGCAGCAAAAGGGCGAGCAAATAAGACAGAATGACGCAGATCCCATCTGTCAGTAAAATGCCGTATCCTTCTATGATCCTGCTTTTACGCTCCATTTCGCCTTCCTTTTTTATCCCATATTGAAGAAAGTATACTACATTCAAGCCCTTTTTACAACTTTTACCGTATATTTGCTTGTTTTTTCCCAATAAAGCGGATACAATAGGACACAACGGCCGTTTTATGCAACAGGCGTTTGCTTCTCACGGCCTTTCAAACTATATTCAGGCAGGAATTTTATGTATCCGGAAGATTTTTTGAAAGAGATCACCAAAAAGATCCGATATGAATGGCGCTTTTCCTTTCTTACGGCGTTTACGGCGGGGCTGCTGATCCATCTGTATAGGCTGACAAACCATCTGTTGACTTGGGACTCTGTCTATAATTTTCACAGCTCTCAGAACACTATCCATCTCGGGCGCTGCTTTCTGTCTCTGGCCTGCGGTATCGGTTCTTATTATGACCTGCAGTGGGTCAACGGCCTGCTCTCTCTGCTCTATCTGAGCCTATGCTGCGTATGCTTAACAGAGCTTTTTTCCCTGAAAAAAAGGACATCGATCTTTCTTCTGTGCGCGCTGACCGTCGCTTTCCCCAGCGTCGCCAGCACCTTTGCCTATATGTATACGGCGGACGGTTATTTTTTTGCCATGCTTACCGCCGCGCTCGCCGTACTGCTCACGCTGAAATATAAAAGGGGATTTCTCCCCGGCATCCTGCTGCTCGCCATATCCTATGGGGCTTATCAGGCTTATGTTTCCTATGCGGTCATGCTGATCCTCAGCTGGTGCATTCTCCAGCTTCTCTTTGAAAAGCTTTCTCTGCGCGATCTCTTTATAAAGCTGCTGCATTTTTTCCTGATGGGGGCCGGCGGCACGCTCCTTTACCTTATCTGCAGCAAAGTCCTGAGCCTTTTAGAAAACGTATCCTCCAGCGACTATAACGGGATCGCTTCCATGTCCCTCCCCGATGCGGCGGGCTTTGTCTACGCCGTGAAAAACTGTATCGTCGATTTTGCTTATTTTTTCTTTGGCCCGCTCGGACGCGTAAACCTTTTTCAGCTTTTAAACGCCGCTCTATTCCTGCTGTTATCGCTCCTTTTTCTCTGGATACTATACCGGAAAAGGCTTTATCAAAGGGCCGGGCGCTTCTGCCTGCTCCTGATCTGCCTTTTTTCCATGCCCTTCGTCTGTTCCATGATCTATTTTCTTTCTCCGCAGGTGCGCTATTATATGCTGATGTACGCGGGCTTCTCCCTGATCTACCTGCTGCCCGTACTCCTATACGAAAACATGACAGACGCGTCATATAAAAAAGCATTTCCGATATGCCTTTCATGGGCCTGTGTTTTGATCACTGCCCTTCATATCTTTAATTTTGCGCTGATCGACAATATCAGCTATCTGTATATGACCAAGAATAATGAAATGACGCTCGACCTCGTATCCCGCATGACCGACCGGATCGAACAGCTCGAGGATTATCCTTCCCTGAAAAAGCTCTGCGTGATCGGCCATTTTAAAGATTACGATACCATTGCCTTAAATCTTCCCCCCGCAATGGCCGGGGTACGGAACAGCTATATCCTGTCAGAGCAGGCGCACTTCGCCGCCGCTATGGACACCTATTACGGACTGTCTCTGGAAAACTGTTCCGAAACGGAACGGCAGGAGATTCAAGACTCTGCGCTTTTTACAGAGATGGGCTGCTGGCCGGATACCGCCAGCGTGCGCCGGATAAACGATACCGTTGTGATCAAGATAAGCGATCAGAAAGGGGATTTTCAATAGGGCTCTTCCATATGGAATCTGGATCTGATCCCGAGCAGCATTTCCTTCTCTGTCCTTCTTTCGCTTGAGAGATAAAATGCCGCGCAGGCCTGATTTTCAGTATCCATCAAGCTGTCCTTTGCCGACGCGCCGCCCGGATGGCAGAGCACTTCCAGCGGCAGATTTCTTTTTCGCGCGATCCGTTCAAACTCCGGCAGCAGTCTGCTCACCCGGTTTAAATCCATCCTTCCGCTGAGCAGGATCCCAAAAAATACTGCGCTGCGTTTCCGGTATGAGCGCAGACGCCTGTTATTCCAGATATTTAACAAGTTCAATACCAGATTCTTTACCAGATTGATCGGGCGATAGCTCGAATAAAGCTCCGGATGCTTGATAAACGGCAAAAGCGTCTCCGCCGGTATCCGAATAAAGCTGATCTCGGCTCTCCTGCCCTCTTTTTCTGCCAGCCATCTTTTCCCTTCCCTTGTTTGGGGAAGATTACGTACCTCCTCCAGAATGCTTTCCAGCACAAGAGGGATCATATGGTAATGTTGATGGCTGTCGATCCGTATCGTATCCACATAGGGCAGCATCCTAAGGAGCTGCGCCCGGATCTCTGTCCGTATCTGCCGTTTCAATTCTTTCCGTTTTCCGCTAAAGGAAAGCAGCAGCGCCTTAAAAAAAGAAAGGCGGAACATTCCCCGCTCATCTACCAGCAGCGGAAGCTTGGAAGCTTCTGCCACACAGGGTCCTTCCGTCAAGTTCAAATGAATGTTTATCCTTATCTCCCTGCGCAGAGGGGAGAGCAGCTCCATACACGCATCCAACATGCCGCCGTTCGGCAGCACGCTCACGCCAGAGAGCGCCCCCTCTTTGAAACAGTCCAGTATATTCTGCGATATCTCCGTATTTGCGCCAAAATCATCCGCATGAAAGATAATCTGCTCTGACATCTTCTTCTCCTATTCCTTTCCTTCTTCCGCTAAGCAAGAGGCCGTAAGCGGATCCGGTATAACACCATATCATGATCCGAAGGATTTTTCAGTCCGACCCGAAAAGAGCCCGACTCTGAAAATTCTAGGATTCCCGTCACAGTCTGCATTCCATGCTCCCGTATCTGTCCTTTCCCGGAAAGGCTCAGCTTGGCATCCATAAGATTTTCCCCTTCCAAAATAAAACGGTAGGAGCCTTTCGGCAAGGGAAACGTCTCGGATACGGCCATCCCGCCTCCATGCACGAACAGGAAACCGTCTATCATCTCCGTATTTTCGGAGCCTTCCATATTTTCATATTCCCAGCTGTATTCATACTCTCTGGGATCGATCTTTTTGTCATTAAGGCCGGAAAGTGCTTCCCGGTAAGCCAGCAATTTTCCATCCAGCATATAATAATACAGATCCGGTTCATTCCATGCGTCGATCATACGTCCGCTGTCAAAGAGAAAAATATCCGTCCCCCGCTTTTCCCGCAGCGCCTCTTTAACAGATCGCTCGATCGTTTTCTCATAATCTCTGGCATAGTAAAACTTTCCCAGAGTTTTATGATGAGAATCCGCAAATTCCGCCATCGAAGCGCAGGAACGAAGCCCCGAGACATTCACATACACGATGTTCTCTATCCGGGGATCGCCGCCCGGTATCTCCCACCCTTTATCCTGCAGCTCGCTTACAAAAGCGGCAGGCTCCCGCGCCGGTTTCCCTCTGTCCCACGCTTCCGCAGAGATATCAAATCCCTGTATCAGCGCACAGCACAGCAAAAATACAGAGACCGTCTTCTCTCTTTTGAATCCTGACAGCAGACGGCAGGCGCCAAATAACAAAACATATACCGCCGGCCATACCAGCCTGCCGCTGGCGCGAAATATGATCCAGATTTTCTCTATAAGATCAGGAACCGGCAGGACGATATCCCGGTTTCCAAACGTCACGACCGGAGACGCGGCGGCGATCACGGAAAAAAGCACGATTCCCATACAGGCCTGCGTCTTGACGCTGTGCAGACACTCCGACAGGCGGCCTCTCTTTCTCCTCCCCCCCACAGATAATAGACAACCAGCAGCCCTGACACGAAAACAATCAGCAGGATCCCAAGCCCAAGATACGCAAACCCTTCCGATTGCCCGTACGTATGCAGAGGCAGCTTAGGCAAGATCCTGCTCCAGCCCTGCGGATTGAAGAAAGCATTTAGATTAAATGTCTTTTTCCACGTAAAATCCAGATCCGACACCGTCATCCCGGGCAGAAAAACGCCAAGCGCACAGGCAGGTATCCAAACGCCGCACCAGAATCCCGCAAAAGCATAGCAAAGTCTCCTGCCGCGCAGCCCCATACAGCGCGCATCCAGATACAAAAAGGCGCAAAGTATGATAAAGCACATAGGCAGGAAATAAAGGTGCACCGTACAGCAGAGAAATCCTATCATCGCCCAGAAGAGCGCGCTTCTTACATGCTTTCCCTTAAAATATTCTTCATAATAGACGATCCCGATAAGCGCCAGCAGCAGGATCCAATGGGAAGCCAGCGCCGTATGCAGAAACATCCGCCACAAAAACGCGGGCGTCATCACGGCAAGCGTTCCTGCCAGAAAAGATACCGTCGCACTTTTACTGTATTTCGCCGCAAGTTTAACCCCTAATATCCCCTGCAGGAGCACGCATAGCAGCCCGTACCAGCCAAAATACTGAAAATGCGCCGGCAAAAGCGGCTGAAAGAGCTTAAAAAAGACCGCCAGCAGAGGAATCGAATCCATATATACGATCGACATAGGATTCGGATAGGAAAGCCCGTAAAAATAACCGACAGGGAACGTCCACGGCTCCTTTCTGAAAAAGAGCCAGCCTGCGTAATGCTGTGAAATGTCCAGACCGCCGGAAAGCAGCCAGTCCACATAACAGGGATTCAGACACTTTACGCCATAAAAGCACAGAAAAAACGCACATGAAAAGATCAAAATTGCCGCATAGGCCCACCGGCCCCTTTTATTTTTCATCCGCTTCCTCATTCTCTTTCCATAAAAACGATTCAATATGATACCGCGGGCGGCGTTTCGTCTCCAGATAGATCTTGCCGATATATTCTCCTATGATACCTAGAGAAAGAAGCTGGACGCTGCCGATAAACCACGTCGAACAATAGCTGGACGCCCAGCCCGGCACCGTCCGCCCGGTATAATAGTCAAAAAGCGTCGTCGCTATCATCACGATACTGACAAAGAGCATGAGAAACCCCAGCAGCGTGATCAGCTGCAGCGGTTTGATACTGAAAGAAGTGATCCCATCCACCGCAAAGGACAGCATTTTTTTCATCGTATATTTCGATTTCCCCGCCCGTCTCGCCTGTACGTCAAAATATACGATATCCGAAGGATAGCCGATCGACGGCAGCAGCCCCCGCAAGAACAGATTCACTTCCCCGTATTCTTCCAGACTCTCGATCACCCTTTTGGAGGTCAGCCTGTAATCCGCATGGTTCGTGATCACCTCGCAGCCCATAAAACGCATCAAGCCGTAAAATCCAAGCGCCGTAGTGCGCTTTAGCCAAGTATCCGTGTCTCTGGCATTCCGTACGCCATAGACGACGTCGCAGCCCGCCTCATATTTATCCAGCATACGGTCGATCGCGTCAATATCCTGCTGCAGATCCGCATCGATGGAGATCGCCGCATCCGCCTTCTCCTTTACGGCCAGCAGGCCCGCCAGCACCGCATTCTGATGGCCGCGGTTATGCGAAAGATTCAGTCCACAGAAAACTGTACTATTATGAAATAGTTCTGTGATGATCTCCCATGTCCGATCGCGGGAGCCGTCGTTGACAAATAAGATCTTGCTTTTTTTACTGATCCGCCCGTTTTCTGTCAAAGTCCTGTATTTTTCGGCCAGCCGCCGCGCCGTATCGGGCAGCACCGCCTCCTCGTTATAACAGGGCAATACCAGATATAATACCGTATCCTTCATCTTCCATTCCTATCTGTTATCAAAATGAAAATTATAAAACGAAAAATAGGGCTTCATTCCTAGAGAATTCCATGTCCCCTGTACGATATAATTGTCAAACTGGGTACTTGCCGTAAAGCTTTTCCCGTTTTGATACGCATAATTGATCAACGACGAGATCAGCATACGGTACCCGCCCAGCTTGCGGTGCTTGGAGGATATCGCGGAAAGCTGCCCCTCTACCACGTGCTCATCTTCTCCTATGGTACAAAAGCCTATCGGTTCCCCCTCATATTCCACAACAAAGATCCTGTTATCCTCAAAGTTTTCAAAATAGCCCTCTATCCAATTCTCATAGATCACGCCCGCCTTTTCTCCTGTGACCGGAGAAATATGGTACTGTCCCTGATAGGAGGCAAAGGAAGAATAGGTCATGTCAAGCAGTTCTTCCCGGTGCTCCTTTAAGTAATCCCGCTCTGCGAAAAAGACCCGGATGCCGTCACGCTTGGGGATCTCCACTTCCCTGCCGCTCACGACCTGTTCTACCGTCCCGCCGCAGAATATCCCGTTCTCCAGATAACGGTTAAAACTCCTGATGACATCGACCACATGGGCCGGAACTCTGACATTATAGTACCCTTTTGTGCTGTCTATCTCTTTTTTCAAGGCCGTAAAGATCCGATCCATGATCTGTTCCTGATGTTCGTTGTGCAGCGTATCGACTTTGGTAAAATAAAAACGCACCACATAAGCGTTAAAACCATACAGCTTTGTAAGCGGCAGGTTTCTGGATATCTGATATCCCCATACCTCGCCGCCTTCCTCATAGCGGTAATTCAGTTCCTCCTTCATGGACAGGATATGCTCCCGGATCCCGCTGTAGTCCCGTACCACAAAGCAGTGGCTCAGCTTAAAGATATTGTCCATATATGATAATACCGGCATACTCTATTCCTCCTTTGGTTTTACCAGCGCGCTGCCGGCTATGACCTGCTCGCCCTTTTGATTATAGCAGTTCGTGGAAAGGACTGCACGCTTTTTTTCCGTCAGCAGCTCTTTGACGCAGACCTCCACCCGTATCCTGTCCCCATAATACACGGGACGCAGAAAGCTCAGCTCCTGTTTCATATAGATCGCGCCCACGCCGGGCAGCTCCGTACCGATCACCGCCGAGATATAACTCCCCAACAGCATTCCATGCGCGATCCTTTTTTCAAACCTCGTTTCCTTTGCATAGGATTCGTCCAGATGGATGGGGTTAAGATCCCGCGACAGCTCCGCGAACGAGCGTCCGTCCTCTTCCCGTATGATAAATTCCTTCTCCGCCTTCTGTCCGACCGACAGTTCTTCTATTCTAAAGCTCTGCATTTAATATTCTTCACCCTCGCTGATCTTGACCACCATTACGCCGTCTATCACCTGCACCGCGCTCTTAGCCGGAAAGCTCTCCATCTTTTCAAAGGCCGGATCCCTTTCCACCGCTTCCCGCTGCTCCTGCGTCGCCTCCCGCACCGGGAAATGCAGATACACCTCCAGATAATCCGTCAGCGCTTCTTCACTGTAGGAAGAGCGCAGGAACGTCCCCGGCATATTCGTAAGCGTATCGTATTCCGGGATCTCTACCGCATAGTTCCGATTGACCAGCGCGCGGCAGTTGACAAAGTATACCGGAATCTCCCGATCCCATTCCGGCTGCGCTTCCATACGCGCCGCGATCCGGTTCATCAGCGCTTCAATGGTCTGCGTCATAGCTTCCATACGATGGTACGCCTGATTGCAGATCACAAATCCCGATACGATCGAGACGGTCACGGCAAGAAGTCCCGCCCACTGCGCCAGATTGCCTTTTTTACAAGACGAAAACGAAAGTCTCCCATTACGGCACTCATCCATCATCGCAAGCAGAAGCGCCCACAGGAACATCAGCGAAAATATCATATACCGATCCACTCCGGCTCCTACCCGGTCCGCCATCAAAAACGGAGCCGCATTTACTCCCAGCGGCAGAAAGCACAGCAGCACGATAAGCAAAAAATTAGAACAGCGATCCGTCCCGGCCTGTATCATGGGCTCCCCGCGCCGATCCCGCTTTTCCGCTTCCGCAGCTTCTTCCTGCTCCCGTCCTTCTTCGCGGGGCAGCCTGATCCGCCGGATCAAAAACGCCAGAAACGCCAGCGCGCCAATCCCGTTGCAGACGATCCGATCCGCCGTATAGGTATAGGCCGTCGTAAAAAAATAGGAGAAAAAATAGCCGTAGGTGTATACAAGCCCCTTCGCGATCCCCTTCGGCGTAAAGCTCGTCATGGAATCTACGCCGTGGTAATCGCTGAGCTGGATACCCGTAATCTTGACTACCAGAGTCAATATCGCATAATACAAAAGGAAACCGGCCGCCAGCATGAGCAGGGCCCTGCCCGCATCCTTTATAAAATCCTTCCCATTCAGCTTTTCCCGAAACGCTTTCAGAAACAGCATAAGATAGACGACGCCGATCGTCGCCGACATATAGGGCTGATAAGCGCCGAGTGAGAAGCACAA
>CANQTG010000002.1 GCA_947626715.1 uncultured Lachnospiraceae bacterium
ATCGAGACGGCTCCGAGCCGTCTTCAGGTGGCCGATACGGATATCGGCAGGGAGCTGCGGGAGAGTATCCGTCATTTAGAGCTGCTGCTTCAGGCTTATCAGGACGGCAGTATCATCGAACATGTGAAATAAGATCCGTAGATAGAAAAGGGGCTGTTGTATGGATTTCCTGATCTGAAAATCCCAACAGCCGCTTTCCGTTTTCTATGCTTACTGATGGTTTCCGTTTCCGACGATGTCGTCCGCGACGTTAGCGACGCCGTCCGCCGCGTCGGATACGCCGTCCGCCATGTCGTCTACGACGTCGCCGACAGCGTTTCCGGCATCGTCCATGATACTGCCGCCGTCCGTCTCTGCGGCCTCGTCCGCCGTCTCCTCTGTTTCGTCTGCGCTGCCTGCGGAACCGATATCATCTGTCGTGCCTGTGACGCCGTCTGTGTCCGCGCCGGAATCCTCCGCCGCGCCCGCGGTATCCCCGGTCAGGCCGCCGCCGTTATCGACGGCCGGAGCCTCTCCGGCGGCCGCGTTGTCGGCGGTCGCATTGTCAGCCGTCCCGTCCGCATTTTGGCCCCGCTCCCGCATTGCGCTGGAACCGCAGGCGGTAAGCGCCGCGCAGAGCATGACGAGAACAAAAGAAAGGGACAGCATTCTGGAATACTTTTTCATAATATCGCTCCTTTTCTTTTACAATATATTTTTACATGCAAGACCTGTCCGCGAGTCTTGGCGCGGGATCCGGGTCTGCTTTTGCAGACGTCTTCCGATCCGAATCTCTGCGCATCCCTCGCGGAGCGTAGATCAGATGGGGCTGGAATCCCGCTGCCGATACCAATTTGTTATCCGCCGCCTATAGAGGCGCAGGTTTCCTCCCATCTGATAGAAGAGAAGAATCCGAAAAGACGCGCTTTTCAAATTCTTTCTTTCGTAGTATGTTCGCGGGAGCGGATTTTATACATTGGAAAAAAGGATTGAAAAAACAGGAAGAAAACAGGAAGAAAGAGAGAGATACGATGAAGTTCAGGCCATGTATTGATATTCATAACGGCAAAGTCAAGCAGATCGTGGGCTCGAGCCTGAAGGATCAGGGAGACTACGCGCTGGAAAATTTTACCGCGAAGCAGGACGCGGCTTATTTCGCCCGCTATTACAGGGAGCTTGGGCTTACGGGCGGCCATGTGATCCTGCTCAATGGAGAGGACAGCCCGTATTTTCAGGAGACGAGGGCGCAGGCGCTAAGTGCGCTGGCCGCATGGCCTATGGGGCTTCAGGTCGGCGGCGGCGTGCGCGCCGACAATGCCGCAGGGTATCTGGATGCGGGCGCGTCCCATGTCATCGTCACCTCCTATGTATTTCAGGATGGAAAGGTGCGGTATGAGCGTTTGGAAGAGCTGCGCCGGGAGGTCGGCGCGGATAAGCTGGTCCTCGATCTGAGCTGCCGCAAAAAAAACGGCGCGTACTATATTGTTACCGACAGATGGCAGAAAGATACGGACGTGATCCTAAAGGAAGAAACTTTAAAATTTTTTGAAGCGTATTGCAGCGAATTTTTGATCCATGCGGTAGACGTAGAAGGAAAGGCGGGCGGCGTGGACCGCTCCCTGATAACGCTGTTAGGCGGTTATGAGGGGATCCCCGTCACCTATGCGGGCGGCGTGCATTCCTATGAGGATCTGCGCGTGCTCAGGGAGGCCGGGCGCGGCCGCGTAGACGTTACGGCGGGCAGCGCCCTGAGCTTGTTTGGCGGCAGACTGGAGCTTGCGCGTATTCTGGAAGAGATCGGCCCCACCGTTTGCACATAAGGGCAAAATCTTTTTCGGAACGGCTGCCCTTAAAGTTTTTGTACGCTTCAAGGTCATTCTTCGGAAAAACTCGTATTCATCCATATAGCGGGCGGTCAGTTCCCTTTGAGAAAATTCGTCTTCATTGGGGTGGTGGTTTTCCATTATCTGCTGTCTTGCAAGATCCGCAAGATCATCTTTCCAAGCGGCAGAAGCTGAAACGACTGAAAGAACTGTCAAGAATGTATGCGCTCTATGAGCTTCAGAACGAGGGCAGATAGCAGAATAAAATGCAGAGCAGAGGGAAACGGAGAGAGGAAGAAATTTAATGCGAATTTTATTGTAAAGATAAGCGTTTTTTTGTATAATTAAAGTGTAACAGGAACAGGATATATCATATCTTGTACCATAAGTTTTTAGAAACCGAGGTGGTAGGGTGTCAGACGATACAAAGCAGACACAGGAAGTTAAGGCAAAGCGTACCGCAAAAAACAGTGTGTTCCTTGACCTTTTCCAAGATAAAAAGAACTTGATGAAATTGTATAAAACATTGCACCCAGAGGATACCACAGCGACAGAGGACACGCTGGACATTGTAACGATAGACAATGTTTTGACAGATAATCTCTATAACGATCTGGGCATAATGGTGGGTAACGACAGGTTGCTTTTGTTGTTGGAAGCGCAATCGAGTTGGACGGTAAATATTTTAATCAGAATACTGCTGTATTTAGCGCAAAGTTATCATGAATATTTTGAAAGAACATCACAAAGCCTGTATAAGAGTACAAAAGTCAAAATGCCCAAACCGGAATTATACATCATCTACACAGGCAATAGGGGCAGAAAACCCGATACGATATCGCTGTCCAAAGAATTTTTTGGCGGCGCAGATATAGATGTGGAGGTAAAAGCAAAGGTCATCTATGAGAGCGAAACAGAGGATATTATCAATCAATATATTATTTTCTGTAAGGTTTTTGACGAACAGAGGAAGCTGTATGGAATGACAGAGCAGACAGTTAGAGAAACGATCCGTATTTGCAAGGACAGAAATATCCTGAAAGAATATCTGATGAACAGAGAAATGGAGGTTGTGACGATTATGATGAGTTTATTTGATAATGAGCAGATAATGAAAACATATTGGAAAGATATGGAAAATACTCTTACTGATAAGATCGCTCACAAGAAAGACAGAGAAACAGCCGAGAGAATGATAAAAAAAGGTAAAATGTCATTGGAAGATATTGCGGATTATGTTCCTGCATTATCTTTTGATGAATTAAAGGAAATTGAAGCTGAGGTTATGCAGTTAGCGTAATCGGCAAAACAATTTCATATCAAAATAACAGCGTAAAGGCGCATGGAACAGTAAACTGTAAACCATGCGCCTTTTTGTGTGCAAAATCAAACTCATCACTTGACAATGCTGCGAAGATCGCTTGAGCTTTTTATAATTCCGTGATCGCCCTGCGGGGAGCCTCTTCCTCCGGCGTAGGCGGCATGGACGCATAATAGGAGAGTCTGACCGCGCCGATGGGATCGTCGTTTTCATTGTAAAAGGTCACGGTGAAAGCGTCCTCGCCAAGCTGGTAAATGCGGATCTCCAGCTTTCCATCCTCCTGAAATTCCTTTTGATTAAAGCGCACCCGGTTCTCGTCGTAGCTTTCGATCTTCGCGTAGGCGGCCGGAGCCTTCACAAGGATATCGGCGTTAAAGACGTCTCCGACATAGACGGAGGAGCCGGAAGGGCGGGAAGGAGCCACGCCGTAGGCGGCGACGGCATAACGCCAAGTAGCGTCGTCTTCGACCGCTTTGGAACGCGCCGTGCCGTCCTTCGAGACAAACGCCCCCTCTTCAAGCGTCACATAATAGGCTTCTCCCGGGGAGGGAACCTTTGCGAGGTAGACGATCAGATGGGAGCCGCCGTCCCAGCCGAGCAGGGAGAAGGTAGAATCTTGTTCGCCCTCTATGCATTTCTGGGGATCCGTAAGATCGATCTCCTCGATCAGGGAGCGGTCGCTTTTTTTGTAGATCCTCATTTTGCCGGAGCCGGGGACGACGTCCTTTCTCTGAAAATAGGCGTGCAGCGTGCTCGAGCCGTATACCATAGAATAGCTCTTTTCATTCGGGGTAAAGCTGACCGCGCCGATGGATTCTTGAGAAGAGGCGGGAGCGCTTTTGCCGCCCTGCGCGCCGTCTGCGGAGCCTGCCGCGTCTTGCGCGTTGTCTGCGGAGCCTGCCGCGCCTTGCGTGCCGTCTGCGGAGCCCGCCGCATCGCCCTGCGCGTTGTCTGCGGAGTCTGCCGCGCCTTGTGTGCCGTCTGTGGAGCCCGCCGCATCGCCCTGTGCGTTGTCTGCTGAGCCCGCTGCACTGCTTTGCGCGCCCTGTGTGCCGTCTGCGGATTCTGCCGCGCCGCCCTGCGCGCCCTCTGCGGGGTCTGCTGCGATGTTCTGCGCATCCTGCGCCGTCTGCTGCGTCTGGGAGGGCTCTCCGCCGCACGAGCAGAGCAGGGCCGCCGTCAGGAAGAGCGAGAAGAAAAGAGGGAACCGATAAGATTTTTTCATAGTATTCTCCTTTTTGGAAAAAAAGAACCAGCCTTTGAGACTGGTTCTTCTCATAATCCGTTACAACAATAATGCTTATTTCTAAAATAAAAATGATTGACTCATGTTAATTTATATAAGAAAAGGCACATCGAAAAACTGATTATTGGGTGTTGAAAAAACTTATAACTTGGTTACGTTGACTGCCTGCGGCCCTTTTTCACCGTTTACCACTTCGAACTCAACGGAAGCGCCCTCTTCGAGAGACTTAAAGCCTTCCATGTTCAGTCCCGAGTAATGTACGAATACGTCGTTTCCCTGCTCGTCGGAAATGAATCCGTATCCCTTCTGGTTGTTGAACCACTTAACTGTACCTTTGTTCATTGCAGATACCTCCAAACAATAAAAATGAATTGTTGCCTCACAACAGAAATAGAATAGCATAGATAAGAAAAAAAGTAAAGAAAGAAGAAAAACTTTTTAAAAAATTAAATGATTTTCCAACTTCCTTCATAAATTGTTACAACAATATTAAAATAAATTTACAAAGGCGGGAGATTGTGATAAAATCATACGCACGGAGGTGAGGACAAGTGGAATCAGGGAAGCATAAGAAAAAGATCCATTATACGATCATGATAATTTCCGACTCGCCGGAAGAAGGAAAAACGCCCCTGCATATCAGACGCGGGCTGGCGATCGCGGCGTTTTCACTTATTTTCATCACGTTAGCGGGGGCAGTCGGAGCCGCCCTGTATTATTCTATGGGGCTGTGGGACGCGGAAGAAAAAGAAGCGGAATTACAAATGCAGATCGATCGACTGACGCAGGAAAACCAAGAGCTTACGGCGGATAATTCCGAGCTGTCCGATAAGGTCGCGATCCTGAGCGATTCCGTGGCGAGGAGCGAGGAGACGAAAGCGGCGCAGGAGGCGCAGGAGGAAGCGAAACGGATCCCCAACGGCTTTCCGATCGCAGGGCCCGCGGTCATACTGGAGAGCTCGGAAACGGCGGCTGCCGCGCCAGAAGAGAATGCGGAAGGAGACGGCGAAGGCGGCGCGCAGGAAGAAGGGCAGGCTGCGGCGCAGAAGGAGCCTATCGTGGTATTTTCGGCGGCGGCCGGGACGAAGATCGTCGCGGCGGCGAGCGGCGTCGTATCCTCCGTCGAGGACGATGCGGAATATGGGTACAGACTCCGTATCGACCACGGGAACGGCTACGAGTCGATCTATCGATCCGCTTCCGAACCGGACGTAAGGGAAGGCGACGAGGTGGAGAGCGGCGATGTGCTGTACGAGATGGAGTCCGACGAGGAAAAGCTGGGCTATCAGATCGCACAGGACGGCGTATTGATCGATCCGCTGGATCTGTTGGAAGTGTATGGTTAGGAGGCGTAGAATGTTGATAAAGAAAGAGGGCAGCGACGGGAACGTCGGCAATGTTAGGATCAAGAGCATTGTCGCGCAGGATGCGGTGGTGGACGGCAACCTGCAGGCAAAGGGCGCGACGCGGATAGACGGCGTGGTGCGCGGAAACGTAAAGATCGACGAAATGCTGGTGCTGGGCGCCGCCAGCAAGGTGATCGGGAATATTTATGCCGCCTCTATTATGGTAGGCGGAGAGGTGGAAGGAGATCTGGCCGCAAAGGAAAAGGTCACGATCTCGGGAACGGGCAAGGTGACGGGAAACCTGCATACCAAAAAGCTGATCGTAGACGAAAACGCGGTGTTCCGCGGACAGTGCTTTATGGGAGACGAGATCCCGCAGCCGGATCCGGAGATGTTTCAGCCGGCGCAGCCGGTAAGCGGTAAGGATAAGGAGACTTCGGAGCAGAAAAAATAGACTTTGGAGTAGAAAAAATAGGGCGGGCGCAGCCGGAGAGGGCCGCGCGGCAGCCGGCAAAGGGCGCATAAAGGCGCGAAGGTACATAAAAGGATTCCCGTATGCAAAGCCTCCCGGGAGGGGAGGGGCATGTGGGAATCCTTTTTAAGGCTTCTGCGTCTCTTCGAGGCGGTCAAAGACCAGCTCGTAGCCGTCCGAACCGTAATTGAGGGAGCGGTTGACCCGGCTGATCGTCGCGGTGGACGCTCCCGTCTTTTCGGCGATCTCCAGATACGTCCGGTGGGCGCGCAGCATGGACGCGACCTCAAAACGCTGGGAGATCGAGAGCAGCTCGTTGACGGTGCACAGATCTTCGAAGAAATGATAGCATTCTTCCTTTGTATGCAGGCAGAGGATCGCGTCAAACAAGTGATCTACGGCCTCTGTTTGGATTTTTTTATTCATAAGACGCCTCCTGTCCTGTGGCCGCGGATAACGGCCTTTTCCCTGTCCATCGTAACATAGGAAAGCCCTAAAGTAAAGCCGCAGGCAAAAAAAGCGCGCCGGGGAGCGGAAAAGGAAACGCAGAAAGAAGAGGCGCGAAAAGAAGGGGCGTGGAAAGAAGGGGCGCGAAAAGAAGGGACGCGGAAAGAAGGGATACGGAAAGAAGAGGTGCGGAAAGAAGGGGCGCGCGGCGCGGCCGGAAAGTAGAGCTTGTCAGAGGTTTTTAAAAACGATATACTAGAGACAGAGGTGTGAATGATGACGATAGATACCGAGGATTTATTAAACAGCATTATGGCCAGCTTTGACAGGATCGGCTATATCAGGCCGGAGGATATTCCGAGTATCGATCTGTATATGGATCAGGTGACGACCTTTATGGACAGCCGTTTAAAGAATACGACCCGCGATCCGCAGAACGATAAGATACTGACCAAGACCATGATCAATAATTACGCCAAAAATGACCTTCTGCCGCCGCCTGTGAAAAAGAAATATTCCAAAGAGCACGTGCTGCTGCTGATCTTCATCTATTATTATAAGAATATCCTGACGATCACGGATATCCAGACCTTGCTGCGCCCCATCACGGAGCAGTATTTCGGGACGGCGGAAAGCCTGAATCTGGAAGCGGTCTACAACGAAGTGTTCAGTATGCAGAAAGAGCAGGTGGAACGCCTGAAAAAGGACGTGCTGCGCAAATATAAGGACGCCGAGGGCTCCTTTGAGGAAGCGCCGGAGGAAAAAAGGGAGTTTCTGCGGAAATTCGCCTTTATCTGCTATCTGAGCTTTGACGTGTATGTGAAAAAGCTGCTGATCGAGAAGGTGATAGACGGTATGCAGGCCGATAGGGAGGAAAAGGGCGAGAAAACGGGCCGGGAGACGCAGGCGAAGAAGGAACGCCGATAGGGAAGGAACGCAGTATGCGAAAACGGGGGAAGCGGGACAACAGCAAAGAGCCGGCAGGCAGCAGGGCCATCGTATGGGGATGCGTTTGCTCTGTTGCTTTTATATTGCTGATCACGATCCTGAGCATGGCCTTTTTCCGCCGCAATATGCTGACCGGCGCGCAGCTTTTGGAAAATGCGGATTATGAGGCGTACGACGCCTATTATACCATGATCGTCTCGGACAGCGGCTCGGCGTTCTGGCAGTCGGTCTATGAGAGCGCGCGGGAAGAGGGCGCGAAGAACGGCGCATATGTGGAGATGTTAGGCGGCAATCTGAGCACGGAATATACGAAGGCGGAGCTTTTGGAGATCGCGGTCGCCTCGGGCGCGGACGGTATCATATTAGAGGCCGACGAGTCCCATGCGGTGACGGCGGGGCTTTTGCAGGCGCAGGAGCGGGGGATCCCCGTTGTGACCGTGCTGGAGGATAACAGTCAGGGAATGCGCAAGAGCTTTGTCGGCCTGAGCAATTATAATCTGGGCAGGGAATACGGCAGGCAGGTGCTGACGATAGAGGAACAGGAGGTCTCGGACGTGCTCGTACTGATGAGCGCGGATTCGCAGGATACCAGCCAGAATATCATCTTTTCGGGCATTTCGGAAACGCTGGCGGAGGAAGGGCGGGGAGATATCCAAGTCCGCGCCGCGGCGGTGGAAAATCAGGGGGCGTTCGATGTGGAGGAGTCCATACGCGATATCTTTCTGCAGGGGCCGCTGCCGGACGTGATCATCTGTCTGGACGAGCTCTCGACCTCCAGCGTATATCAGGCGGTCGTGGATTATAATATGGTAGGGGAGATCAGTATCATCGGCTACTATGATTCCGAAGCGATCCTGCGCGCGATCGAACGCAGCGTCGTGCGTTCCACGATCTCCATCGACACGCAGGAAATGGGACGCTGCTGCGTGGAGGCGTTGGACGAGTACCGCAGCAACGGCTATGTCAGCGAATATTTCAGCGTGGGCACCAATCTGATCACAAGAGAGAACGTTCAGGAATATCTGGGAGGCGGAGACGATGCAAAAGATCCGTAAGCTGTCCATAGGCGTTAAGATGATACTGGTATTTATCATTACGACCGCGATCCTTCTGCTCATCAATCTGTTTATGTATGTGAACGTAAACCGTATGATGAGCCGCCTTGACGAGGTGTACCGCAGCAATATCAGCTTAAACGAGCTGGCGGATACGCTTTCCCATGTGCAGACGAGCATGACCTATTATCTCAATACGCGCACGAGCGACGCGCTGGAGGACTATTACCGGAACGAGCAGGATTATTCCGGTCTGGTGCTGAACTTAAACGAGGGGATCTACGGGAACGACCTGCGCATGATGGAGCGGAATATCAGGCGCATGTCCGGCGAGTATCTGGAACAGACCGGACAGACGATAGACGCCAAGCGCGGCGGGAACGTGGAAAAGGTGCGGACGCGCTATGAGAGCGCCACAAGACTGTACGGCTATATCCGTACATATCTATACAGCTTAAATAACGAACAGTTCCGTATCAACTCGGAGAGCTATCAAGCCCTGTCCGCCTACATGCAATATCTGGAATGGACGAATATTCTGGCGCTGCTCTTAGTCGGGCTGGGCAATCTGGTGCTGATCGTGCTCCTGACGAGGACGATCACCAGCCCGCTGCGCAGACTGGCGGGCACCGCCGACCAAGTGGCGAAGGGCGATCTGGCGGTAGAGCTTTTGCCTGTGGTCACGCAGGACGAGGTCGGTATCGTGAGCATGGCCTTTAACCAAATGATCGTCAGTATCCGCAAATACATCGAACGGCTGCGCGAGAGCATGGAGACGGAAAACGCCATGAAGGAAAAGGAGCTGATGATGGAGACGCATTTAAAGGATGCGCAGATCAAGTACCTTCAGGCGCAGATCAATCCGCACTTTCTGTTCAATACGCTGAACGCGGGCGCGCAGCTCGCCATGATGGAGGGAGCGGAGAGGACCTGCGGCTATGTGCAGAGGGTGGCGGATTTCTTTCGCTATAATGTCAAGAAAAATAACGGTATCGTCACGCTGGCGGAAGAGATCGAGCTGGTCGATACCTATATCTATATCCTGAACGTGCGCTTTTCGGGCGAGATCCACTTCCGCAAGGAGGTGGACGAGAGCCTTCTTACGGTACAGGTGCCGAGCATGATCCTGCAGCCGCTCGTGGAAAACAGCGTCAATTACGGGATACGGGGGATCGACTGGGAGGGCGAGATCGTGCTGGGCGTCTTTCGGGTGAACGATTCCGTCTGTATCAGCGTAAAGGACAACGGGATCGGCATTTCCAGAGAAACGATCGACAAGATCATGAAGGGCGGGTTGCGCGAGGTCGATCTTTCCAAAGATTCCAACGGGATCGGGCTGGACAATGTCATAGGCCGCCTGCGGCTCTTCCTCAACGAGGAGGACGTTATCTCGATCCTCAGCGAGGGAGAGAACAAGGGGACGGAGGTATTGATCTATATCCCGCTCCGGGAAGGAGAATATGAAGATGTATAAGATCATGCTGGCGGACGACGAAGGGATCGTGATCGATTCCCTGCGCTTTATCATAGAGAAGGAATTTGAGGGCGACTGCGTGGTCGAATACGCCAAGACCGGCAGGAGCGTGATCGAGCTGGCGGAGAGCTTTCGGCCCGATATCGCTATCATGGATATCCAGATGCCGGGCATTAACGGGATCGACGCGATGAAGGAGATACGGGCGGCCAATTCGCACGTCGTCTTTATCGTCATGTCCGCGTACGATAAGTTCGACTATGCGAAAGAAGCGATCAATCTGGGCGTGCTGGAATACTTAAATAAGCCGGTGGAGCGGGGAAAGATCGTAGAGGTGTTAAAGAACGCGATGCGCCTGATCGACCGGGATCGGGAGAAGCGCAGTCAGGATCTTCTGATCCGCGAAAAGATGGAAACGGTCGTCCCGATCATCGAAAACGGCCTGATCCAGAACCTTCTGTATCACGAATACTTTGAGGAGGATATCGAAAACTTTAAAAATCTCCTCGGGATCACGCAGGATCACGCGTATATGGCCGCGCTGGTATGCGGGGAGGAGCAGGACGGCAACCATATGACCAACGCCGTCGGCGCGAGTATCCGGCTGCAGAGCGCCTACCGGGAGATACGGGAGCTGACGGCGGATTACCTGCCGGGGATCGTGGGCTCCGTCATGGCGAATAAGATCGCCGTGCTCATTCCCACACAGGAGAAAAAGCTGGAATATAACGAGCGGATCGCGGTGATCGAAAAGACGCGGGAACTGGCCCGCAGGCTCAAGGCGCGCACGGACATCACCTTTCGGATCGGGATCGGCTCTGTGAAGCCGATCTATAAGGCGGCGGAGTCCTATACGGAGGCGCTCAACGCGCTGATCCAGACGACAAACCGGGTGGCGCATGTGGACGACGCCCCGGTGGGCTGCCTGTATGAGGAAAATTACCCGGAGGAAAATGAGAAGCTGCTGTTTGAGCTGACGGCAAAGGGGGACGTAAACGGCGTGGTCGGCGAGGCGAACCGCTTCTTTGACTGGATGGAGGAAAACCACAGAGAGTTTTTTATGGATATCAAGCTCAAATGTCTGGAATTTGTGCTGTGGGCGGAGCGGATCGCCTATGAGAACGGCGGCAGGGTCTACCATTTTTTGAGCCGTCAGGATTATCTGCCGACTCTGTTAGAGTTAAAGAGTCTGGACGAGGTGCGCGCATGGTTTACGGACAAGATGGGGGACGCGTGCAGGAATGTCGCGGTAAAGAGGGAGGAACAGTCCGTCAGCGTGGTGGAGCGCGCCAGACAGTATATCGACAGTCATTATAATAAGAAGGAACTGTCGTTAGACGAGGTCTCGCGCAAGGCGGATATCAGCCCGTATTATTTCAGTAAGATCTTTAAGGAGGAAACGGGCCGGAATTTTGTCGAGTATGTCACGGAGATCCGCGTGAATAAGGCCAAAGAGCTGCTCAGGAGCGGAGGAGGGGAGCTTTCCATGAAGGAGATCTGCGGGGCGGTCGGATATGCGGACCCGAATTATTTCAGCCGTATCTTTAAGAAAAATACCGGCCTGACGCCGACGGAATACAAGGAGAGGAAATAGATGAAAAGGTGGATATATCTCGCGGCGGCGGCCGCTTTCCTATGCCTTATGCCCGCTCTGGGCGGCTGCGGCGGATCGAAGGAGCCGGCGGACGAGGAGAGGGCGGAGGAAAAGGAGCCGATCCGGATCGGCATGAGCTTCGATTCCTTTGTGATCGAGCGCTGGCAACGCGACCGCGACGTCTTTGTCTCTACGGCAAAGGAGCTGGGCGCGGAGGTGAACGTCCAGAACGCGAACGGCAATATCGAGGAGCAGATCTCGCAGATCGAGTATTTTATCGATCAAAAGATGGACGTGATCGTGATCGTCTGTATCGACTCGGGGCGGCTGAGCGACACCGTGCAGAAAGCGAAGAACGCGGGCATTCCGGTCATCGCCTATGACCGCCTGATCACAAACGCCGACGTGGATCTGTATATCTCCTTCGACAATGAGCGCGTGGGAGAGATGATGGGGGAAGGAATCGCCGGCAGCGCCGGGGTGCGGAACGTGCTGATGATCGGCGGGCCGCTCGCGGACAACAATGTGTCTTTGGTGGAAAAGGGCTTTCGGAGCGTTATGTCAAAGCGCCATATAGCGATTCTGGATACCATGCACGCGGACGGCTGGAAGGCGGAGCTGGGCGCGGACTATATCTACGACCATGCGGATATGGTGGAGCGGGCGGACGCCATCATGTGCGGCAACGACGATATCGCGACCGCGGTCGTGCGGGCGCTTGCGGAGCGCAGGCTCGCGGGGAAGATCAGCGTGGTCGGACAGGACGCCGATCTGGCGGCCTGCCAGCGTATCGTGCAGGGGACGCAGGTGATGACCGTATATAAGCCGGTGGAAAAGCTGGCGCAGAAGGCGGCGGAATGCGCGATCCTGCTGGCGCAGGGTGGGGACGTGGAGACGCAGGATACGATAGACGACGGGAGCTATCTGGTGCCCTATGTGGCCCTAGAGCCGGTCAGCGTCTACCGCGGCAATATCGACGACGTGATCATCAACAGCGGCTTTCATCTAAAGGAGGACGTTTACCTGAATATGCCGGGCAGGGAGCAGGCGGAAACAGACTGACAGGACAAAATTGCAAAAATCTGCGGGGGGGGGAGCAAAAAAATGCTAACTCCCCGCTTTTTTTGGAAAAAAGGAATCAAAAATTTAAAGAATTTCGCAAACATTTCCTATCTGCGCTGTGATATCGTATAAGCGTAACCAAAAGGCAAACCAAGAAACAGGGAGGAAAAACCACAATGAAAAGAAAAGTATTGAGCGCTATCCTGAGCGCGGCAATGGTAGCTTCCATGCTGGTTGGCTGCGGCAGCTCCTCATCAGAAGCTCCGGCAGCAGAGGCTCCGGCGGCTGAGGCTCCTGCAGCAGAAGAGGAAGCTCCGGCGGCGGAAGCGGAGGCTGAGGCTCCTGCAGCGGAAGAGACGGCTGCAGGCGGCGGACTGATCGGCGTTGCGATGCCGACCAAGGATCTGCAGAGATGGAATCAGGACGGTTCCAACATGGAAGAGCAGTTAAAGGCAGCGGGATATGAGGTTGACTTACAGTATGCGAGCAACGATATCCAGACGCAGGTTTCCCAGATCGAGAACATGATCTCCAACGGCTGCGATCTTCTGGTCATCGCTTCGATCGACGGCGATTCTCTCGGCACCGTACTGGCGCAGGCAAAAGAGAACGGCATTCCGGTCATCGCATATGACCGTCTGATCATGAACACCGACGCTGTTTCCTACTATGCGACGTTTGATAACTACATGGTAGGTACCGTACAGGGCGAATACATCAGAGACCAGCTGGATCTTGACAATGCGGACGGTCCGTTCAATATCGAGCTGATCACCGGCGACCCGGGCGACAACAACGCGAAATTCTTCTTCGGCGGCGCAATGGACGTTCTGCAGCCGTACATCGATTCCGGCAAACTGGTAGTAAAATCCGGCCAGACCTCTTTTGAAGAGTGCGCTACCGCGAACTGGTCCACAGAGACGGCGCAGTCCAGATTCGACGCGATCATCGCTTCCAATTATTCCGACGGAACGAATCTTGACGCGGTGCTGGCTTCCAACGACTCTACGGCGCTTGGCGTTGCAAACTCTCTGGCTGCGAACTACACCGGCGAGTATCCGATCCTGACGGGTCAGGACTGCGACATTGCAAACGTAAAGAACATGATCGCAGGGAAACAGTCCATGTCCGTATTTAAGGATACGCGTGAGCTGGCGTCTCAGGTCGTTAAGATGGTAGACGCTATCATGAAGGGCGGCGAGGCTCCGGTAAACAATACCAAAGATTATGACAACGGTACGGGCGTGATCCCTTCCTATCTGTGCGAGCCCGTATTCGCAGACGTGAACAATTACAAAGAGCTGCTGATCGATTCCGGTTATTATACGGAAGCAGATCTTCAGTAAGCGGTAAGGAAGATCAAAGACAGGCAGGCGGGAGCTCTCTCCCGCCTGTTTCCTAAGAGAAGGTATAAAAAGCCGCCTAAGGCGGGCGATATCCGGGCAAAAGGACTGCCCGGCCTGATTGATTAGATATTTGGAGGGATACAGTTTGGCGAAAATATTATTGGAAATGAAAAATATCACCAAGACATTCCCTGGCGTAAAGGCCCTTGATAATGTGAATTTGAAGGTGGAAGAGGGGGAAATTCACGCCCTGGTAGGTGAAAACGGTGCGGGAAAATCCACACTGATGAATGTACTGAGCGGTATCTATCCTTACGGCTCTTATGAGGGAGATATCATTTATGACGGAGAAGTTTGCAAATTTAATAAGATTAAGGACAGCGAAGAAAAGGGTATCGTGATTATCCATCAGGAGCTGGCGCTGATCCCGTATATGACGATCGGCGAGAACATGTTCTTGGGGAACGAGAGAGGGCCCAAATTCGCGCTGGACTGGAATGAGACGTACGGCAAGGCGGACGAACTGTTAAAGACCGTCGGCCTGAAGGAATCCTCCAGAACGCTGGTTAAGGATATCGGCGTAGGCAAGCAGCAGCTGGTCGAGATTGCGAAAGCGCTCGCGAAAAAGGTAAGGCTGCTGATTCTGGATGAGCCGACCTCCTCGCTGAACGAATCGGATTCGCAGGCGCTGCTGGATCTGCTGCTTCAGTTCAAAAAGGAAGGCATGACTTCGATTATTATATCTCATAAGTTGAATGAGGTTTCTTATGTAGCGGATAAGATAACGGTTATCCGCGACGGCTCCACGATCGAGACGCTGGATAAAAAGACGGACGAGATCACGGAGGACCGTATCATTAAAGGCATGGTAGGCCGCGACCTGACCGACCGTTTCCCGAAACGGGAGAGCCAGAAGCTTGGCGAAGTGCTGATGGAAGTGAAAAACTGGACGGTGTACCACCCGCTCTATACGGAGCGCAAGGTCGTAGACAACGTCAACTTAAACGTCAGACGCGGCGAGGTCGTAGGGATCTCCGGCCTGATGGGCGCGGGCAGGACGGAGCTGGCGATGAGCATTTTCGGGAGAAGCTACGGCTCCAATATCAGCGGCCAGCTCCTGATAGGCGGGAAGGAAGTGCATTTACATAATGTGCGCGAGGCGATCAAGAACAAGCTCGCGTACGTGACGGAGGACCGCAAGGGCAACGGGCTGATCCTGAGCAACCCGATCAAGATCAACACGACGATGGCGAATCTGGACGCGGTCAGCTCGCATACGGTGATCGATAAGGACAAGGAATACGGCGTAGCCGTAGAATATAAGGAAAAGCTGAAGACGAAATGCCCTACGGTGGAACAGAATGTCGGGAATCTTTCCGGCGGCAACCAGCAGAAGGTCCTGCTGGCTAAGTGGATGTTCGCCGACCCGGATATCCTGATCCTAGACGAACCGACAAGGGGGATCGACGTAGGCGCGAAATACGAGATCTACTGTATCATCAATCAGTTGGTCTCGGAGGGCAAGTCGGTGATCATGATCTCATCCGAACTGCCGGAGGTACTGGGCATGTGCGACCGTATCTATGTCATGAACGAGGGCCAGATCGTAGGGGAGCTGGACCGGAGCGAAGCGACGCAGGAAGTGATCATGTCTTACATCTTAAAATCTAGCGGCAAAGGAGCGTAAACGATGAATAAAACAAAGATTTTGGCAGGAGTCAAAAAATATACGATGATTATCGCGCTGATTCTGGTGACTCTTTTCTTCACATGGAGGACGGGCGGAAAGATCCTGCTTCCGCAGAACGTGAGTAACCTGATCGCGCAGAATGCATACGTGTTCGTACTGGCGACCGGTATGCTGCTGTGTATCCTGACGGGCGGCAACATCGACCTTTCGGTCGGTTCCGTCGTCTGCTTCGTCGGCGCGGTAGGCGCGACGCTGATGGAGAGCAAGGGCGTAAACGTATGGGTTTCCATTCTTGTGATGATTATCGTCGGCACCCTGATCGGCGCGTGGCAGGCCTTTTGGATCGCGTATGTGCATGTGCCTCCCTTTATCACGACGCTTTCCGGTATGCTGGTGTTCCGCGGCTTTTCCAATGTCGTGCTTCAGGGTATGACGGTGTCGATCACCAATGAATTTTTCGTAAAGCTCTTCGGCGGCGGCGCGGACTGCTATATCCCGGATTTCTTCGGCGGCGGAGAGGGACTGAACATCACCTGTATCGTAGCGGGCGTGCTGGCCTGCGCGATCTATGTGGCAGTGGTGCTAAAGGGCCGTATCGCAAGGGCGAAAAAGGGCTACGAGATGGAGGCTCTGCCCTCCGCGGTCGCGCGTCTGGTCGTGATCTGCCTCGTGATCTTGGTATTTGCCTATAAGCTGGCGCAGTACAAGGGGATCCCGACGGCGCTGATCTGGGTGCTGGTCGTGGTGTTCATCTATGGCTACATTACCTCTAAGACGACCATCGGCCGTTATTTCTACGCGGTGGGCGGCAACGAGAAGGCGACGAAGCTCTCTGGTATCAATACGGAACGCGTTTACTTTATCGCTTACACCAATATGGGCTTCCTTTCGGCTCTGGCCGGTATGCTGACGATCGCGCGTATGACGTCCGCGCAGCCTACCTACGGGCAGAACTATGAAATGGACGCGATAGGTTCCTGCTTCATCGGCGGCGCTTCCGCATACGGCGGCGTCGGTACGGTGCCGGGCGTTATCGTCGGCGCGGTGCTGATGGGCGTTATCAACTTGGGTATGAGTATCATGGGCGTGGATGCGAACTACCAGAAGGTCGTAAAGGGCCTCGTCCTGTTAGCGGCGGTCATCTTCGACGTGGTCTCCAAAAAGGGCGGCAAGAATTAACGCATACTAATAATATAATAAAGATAGGATCAAGACCCGCCTGCGGGTCTTGGCGCAAAGGATATGACAGGGATTTCTTCCCGATATCTAATCAAAAAAGAGTTCCCGGCTCTGCCGGGGCTCTTTTTTAATTGGGGAAAATGTGACAAATGTCATATAAAAGTGATTACAAAAGACAGGTGCGCGGCGTTTAGATTTTCTCTATGATGAGCATGTAGTAGAAAACACCATCTTAGGGAGGAAAGAGAAATGAAGAAAAAAGTATTAAGCGCACTTCTTTGCAGCGCTATGACGGCCGCCCTGTTAGCGGGCTGCGGTTCTTCGGGCGCGGAAGCTCCGGCAGCGGAGGCTCCGGCGGCTGAGGAAGCGGCATCGGACGAGAGCGCTCCGGCGGCGGACGCACAGGAGGCGGCTGAGGACGCGGTCGCGGATGCGCAGGCGGCGGCAGGCGAGAGACCGGAAGGCGGCTACAAATTCGGTTACACCTGTATGGACGGCTCCAATCCGTTCTTTGTCGTTCTGGAGCAGACGATCCGTGAAGAAGTGGAAGCAAACGGCGATACGTTAGTATCCTTTGACCCGGCGAACGACGTGACCCGTCAGATCAGCGGCGTAGAGGATCTGATCGCACAGGGGATCGACGCGATGTTCATGAACCCGGCGGAAGCGGAAGGCATCCTTCCCGCTCTGGACGCTCTGAAGGAAGCGGGTATCCCGATCGTCGGTTTCGATACCGAGGTTGCGGATATGAGCTATCTGGTATCCTACGCAGGCAGCGATAACTATAACGCAGGTTATGTATGCGGCGAAGATCTTGTAAAGAAATGCCCGGACGGCGGCCCGATCATCGTATTGGATTCCCCGACCATGAACTCTGTCGTAGACAGGACAAACGGCTTCCTTGACGCGATCGAAGGCAAAGGCTTTGAGATCGTAGCGCAGCAGGATGCAAAGGGCAATCTGGAAGAGGCTATGGGGATTGCGGAAGACCTGTTACAGGCGCACGGCGACGTTGTAGCGATCTTCGGCGGGAACGATCCGACGGCTCTGGGCGCTCTGGCGGCGGCGAACGCGGCGGGGCTTACGGACTGCAAGATCTACGGCGTAGACGGTTCTCCCGATATTAAGGCTGAGCTGGCAAGCGGCGACTCCCTGATCGAAGGCACCGGCGCGCAGTCCCCGATCAGCATTGCGAAGAAAGCCGTTGAGATCATGTATAAGTATTTAAACGGCGAGGAAGTAGAAGACAGATATCCGGTCGAGACCTTCCTGATCACGGCTGACAACGTAGCGGATTACGGCACGGACGGCTGGCAGTAAGAAACGCTGTGAAACGCGGGATCTACATGCGGCGGCGTAAAAGGTAAATAAAAAGCGGTACGGGCCGTATAAACGGAAAACGCTTATGCGGCCCGTCTGTTTTCAAAGGCCATGTCTTTTCATTGGCCTGACGCGGAAAGAAGGAGGAGACGGGGCTTGGCAGAACAATATTTGCTGGAAATGAAACATATCCAAAAACGGTTTCCGGGCGTAATCGCGTTAAATGACGTAAGCCTGTCCGTAAAAGCAGGCGAAGTGCACGCGCTTTTGGGGGAGAACGGAGCCGGGAAATCGACCCTGATCAAAGTGCTGGGCGGTATCTATATCGCGGAAGAGGGCGAGATCTATATCGAGGGGAAAAAGGTGGCGATCGACAGCGTTAAGGCGGCGCATGAGAACGGGATCGCGATCATCCATCAGGAGCTCGTGCTGGTGCCTTATATGACGGTGGCGGAGAATATCTTTCTCGGAAGAGAGCCCATTCAGGGCAAATTTGTAAATATCAGGAAAATGACGGAGGACGCGCAGGCGCTGTTAGATGAAAACGGGATGAATATCTCGGCGGATACGCTGGTCGGCAGCTTGACGATCGCGCAGCAGCAGATGGTGGAGATCGTAAAAGCCATCTCATTTCATTCGAAGATTCTTGTAATGGACGAACCGACTTCCTCGATCTCTGATAAGGAAGTGGAATTTTTGTTCCAGACAATGCGCAGCCTGACGGCGCAGGGAGTCGGCATTATCTATATCTCGCATAAGATGAGCGAGCTGGAGCAGATCTGCGACAGAGTGACGGTCATGCGGGACGGGGAATACGTGGGGACCAAGGTCGTCAAGGAAACGAATAAAGACGAACTGATCGCCATGATGGTCGGACGTGAACTTACAAATTATTATACAAGGGATTTTATGGAGCCGGGGGAGGTCGTCCTGAAATGCGAGCATATTTCAGACGGCAAGATGGCGAAGGATGCGAGCTTTGAGGTCAGGAAAGGGGAGATCGTCGGTTTCGCGGGACTGGTCGGCGCAGGCCGGAGCGAAGTGATGAAGTGTCTGTTTGGCCTGACGAGAAACTATAAGGGAAGTATCGAGATAGACGGACAGAAGGTGCAGATAAAGAATCCGATCGAGGCGATGAAACACGGGATCGCGCTCGTGCCGGAGGATCGGAAGCGCGAGGGGCTCTATAAGGTGCAGAGCGTGCGCTATAATTCTACGATCGAGGTGCTGGGGGACTTTATCAAGGGGATCTTTGTCAATGCCGATAAGGAGGAGGAGATCACGCAGAAGTACATCGACATGCTCTCCACGAAGACGCCGACGCAGGATCAGCTGATCGGGAACCTCTCCGGCGGCAATCAGCAGAAGGTCATCATCGGCAGATGGCTGGCGACCAATCCGCGCATCCTGATTTTGGATGAGCCGACCAGAGGCGTGGACGTAGGCGCGAAATCCGAGATCTATGCGATCATGAACGAGCTGGTCAAGCAGGGGATAGCGATCATCATGATCTCTTCGGAGCTGCCGGAGATCATCAATATGAGCGACCGTATCTATGTCATGAACGAAGGCAATATCACAGGCTGTCTGAGCAGGGAAGAGGTATCTCAGGAAGCGATCATGCAGCTTGCGGCAAACTAGGAAACGGATAAGGAGGAGAATGATCTATGGCTTCGGGAAAAGAAAACGAAAAACAGGTTACTGCCGGTTCCCGGTTTGTGAAAGCGGCGAAGATATACGGAAAGGAAAATCTGGGGATCATACTGGCGCTCTTGGTGCTGTGTATCTTTCTGGCGGTCAATCCGCTCACCAGTAGTTCCTTTTTGACACAGAAAAACGTATTTAACGTACTCAGGCAGATATCGACCAACCTGTATCTGGCCTGCGGCATGACGATGGTCATCATTTTGGGCGGTATCGACCTTTCCGTCGGCTCCATCATCGCCCTTTCCGGCTGCGTAGCCGCGGGCTGCGTATCCAGATACGGCCTGCCGCTGCCGGTCGCGCTGCTGTGCGGCGTGCTGATCGGCCTGATCGTCGGTATGTTCAACGGCTGGGTCATTGCCAAGACGACGATCCCGCCCTTTATCGTAACGCTGGCGACCATGAATATCGCGAAGGGGCTTGCCTACGTCTATACGGGCGGCTCGCCGGTGCGTGTCGTGACGAAGGAATGGCAGTTTGTCGGTGCGGGTTATATCGGCCCGGTCCCGACCCCGGTCTGCATTCTGGCACTGGTACTGATCATAACGGCCATTATCATGAATAAGACGAAGCTCGGGCGGCATATGTACGCGGTCGGCGGCAACGCGCAGGCGGCGGAATTTTCCGGTATCAGCGTAGCGAGAGTCAAATTCCTCGTACATACCTATTCCGGTATCATGGCGGGCCTTGCGGGTATCGTGCTGGCTTCCCGTATGTATTCGGGGCAGCCGACGGCGGGGGACGGCGCGGAGATGGACGCGATCGCGGCGGTCGTGGTCGGCGGTACGAGTATGGCCGGCGGCTCGGGCAAGATCGGCGGCACCATCATCGGCGGCCTGATCATCGGCGTATTGAACAACGGCTTAAACCTGATGAACGTCAACTCTTTCTGGCAGTACGTCGTAAAGGGCTGCGTGATCCTGCTGGCAGTCTATTTAGACTATATCAGAAATAAAAAATCCAAGCTGTAAGAGCTGTAAAAATTTCAGGATTGTAGTAAAATAAGAAGTAAGCGCCTGGTATTCTATCGGATGCCGGGCGCATTTCTTCCTATCGGAATGGGCGGTGAGGGACGATGCGGGAGAGGTGTCTTAGGGCGGCGCTGGTACTTGGGCTGACGCTGGCGGCGCTCGTATGCGGCTGCAGCGGTCAGGAGAGAGCGGATGCGCCGCGCGGGCCGCAGAAATTCGGCGCGACCTATATGACGATGAATAATCCGTATTTTCAGGATATGAACGCGCAGATCGAGGAGATCGTGGAGGCGAACGGCGATATCCTGATCTACCGGGATCCCGCGCAGGATCAGGAGAAGCAGAACGAGCAGATCATGGACATGCTGGAAGAGGGCATTACGGGGCTGTTTTTGAACCCGGTTAACTGGGAGACGGTCAGGCCCGCTTTGATCGCCTGCAAGGAGGCGCAGGTGCCGGTGTTCGTCATAGACACAAATGTCTATGACGACGAATACGCCGTATTTTCCATTCTTTCGGACAATTACGACGCGGGCGTACAGTGCGCGCGGGATATGATGAAAAAGAAGGACCATGCGCGTATCGTGGTCATGGATTCCCCGGGGACGAAGTCCATCGACGACAGGGTGCAGGGCTTTGTGGATACCATCGCGGGCAGCCCGGATTACGAGATCGTCACGCGCCTGCACGGGCGGGGCGAGCTGGAGGTCTCGATGGACGAGATGGAAAAGCTCTTAGACGGCGGCGCGGCCTTCGACGTGGTGCTGGGCGGGAACGACCCTACGGCGCTGGGCGCTCTGGCGGCCCTGCAGATGAACCAAATGCAGGACGGTATCCTGATCTACGGGATAGACGGCTCGCCGGACGGAAAAGTCATGATAAAGGAGGGCTATATGGAGGGGAGCTGCGCGCAGCAGCCGCTTCTCATCGCGCAGGAGGCGCTGAAGATGGCCTATGATTATCTGGACGGGAAAGAGGTCGAAAAGCTCGTGATCGTGCCGGTCACGATGATCACCAGAGACAATATCGACCAGTTCGATCTTGCCGGGTGGCAGTAAGGGGCGGGATAAATGGAAAAGCTGAAATTACGCGATATCAGGATCGTTATGCTGGCGGTCAATTTCATTGCGGTGCTCGCCGTGACCTTTTTTATCGCCGTGACGACGCAGCGTATCTGCGGCGATTACCGGGCGCGGGAATTTTTAGACGCGGTGCACGCGCTTCCGGGGGGGGAGCCGTGGCATATCGTGATCGTGTCCGCGGCGCTGTATCTTGCGTTAGCCTTTACGATCGTCGTGCAGGAGCGCTATTATACCGGGCAGACGAAAAAGCTCTATATCTCTCTGGCGGCGGAATTTGCGCTCAGCGCGCTGATCGCCGTGCTGCTGAACTTTAATTACAACGGCGTGTTCCTGCTGGTCTTTACCGGCGTGATCTATTACGCGAAGGGGACGAAGGGGAAGTATCTGCTGATCTGTCTGGCGCTGTTCTGCTTTCTGCTGACGGATTCCAAGCTGGTCTCGCTCAGCTATCCCCTGTATTCCATCAACGATTATTTCAGCTATTACGACGCTTCCATGCAGCAGTATCTCGTGGGCGGCTACAGTCTGTTGAGCTCCCTCAATATTATCCTGTTTATCATCTATTGTATCCTGATGATCCAACAGCAGCAGGGCACGATCGACGAGGTAAACATGCTCTATGAAGAGATCCGCAAGACGAACGAGGACTTAAAGAACGCGAACAATCAGTTAGAGGAGTATGCGAAGATCACGGAGCGCATGGGCGAGGTAAGGGAACGGAACCGGATCGCGCGGGAGATACACGATACGCTGGGGCATACGCTGACGGGGATCTCGGTCGGCGTGGACGCGTGCATTGCGACGGTGGAGCTCTCCCCCTCGGACGCGAAGGAGCACTTAAAGCGCATTTCCGAGGTGGCGCGCAACGGGCTTTTGGACGTGCGCCGCTCGATCAACGAGCTAAAGCCGGATTCGCTGGAGCGGCTCAGCTTAGAGAGCAGCATTACCAAGATGATCACGGACATGAGATCCATCACGGACATGGAGATCTTTTTCGACTGCCGGATCCCGCGGCTTAAATTTGACGAGGACGAAGAGAGCGCGATCTACCGGGTGATCCAAGAGAGCCTGACGAACGCCATGCGCCACGGGAAGGCGAGCCGGGTGCGTATCGTGATGGAGAGAGTGGAGGATACGGTCGTTTTGACGATTCAGGACAATGGGATCGGCTGCGCCGAGATCAAAAACGGGTTTGGTACCAAACATATCATGGAGCGTATCGGTATGCTGAACGGGACGGTGGAATTTCGAAGCGAGAACGGATTCAGCGTGATCGCCAGAATACCGATCAGATGGGGTGAGGAATATGATTAAAGTGCTGATCGCGGACGATCAGGAGCTGATCCGTCAGAGCCTGCAGATCGTCCTAAACACTAGAGAGGGGATCGCGGTGACGGATACTGTCGCGGACGGGCAGGAGGTCATACGCAGCATCCGCCGGGAGATGCCCGACGTGATCCTGATGGATATCCGTATGCCCAAGATGGACGGCGTACAGTGCACGAAGATCATCAAGGAGAATTATCCGCAGATCAAGATCATTATCCTGACGACCTTTGACGACGATGAATTTGTGTATAACGCGCTGAAATTCGGGGCGAGCGGTTATCTGTTAAAGGGCGTGTCGATGGACGAGCTGGCGGACGCGATCCATACGGTATACAGCGGGCGCGCGATGATCAATCCCGATATCGCGACGAAGGTGGTAAAGCTGTTTTCCCAGATGGCGAAGGCGGACTATACCATTCCCGTCGAGGAACGCAACGAAGCGGAGCTGACAAAAACGGAATGGAAGATCATCGAGCAGGTGGAGTTCGGCGCTTCCAATAAGGAAGTGGCGGAAAAGCTGAACCTGTCGGAGGGGACCGTGCGCAATTACCTGAGCACGATCCTAAATAAGCTGGGACTGCGCGATCGGACGCAGCTTGCGATCTGGGCGGTGCAGACGGGCGTGAGCAAAAGAAAGCCGGATGAGATATGAGCGGAAAAAAGAAGATCGGCCTGCTTCTGGGGCTTTGTCTGGCGGCCGCGCTGTCGGCGGGGATATACGGCTATCTGCAGAGCAGGGTAAAGGTGCTGGAGGTCGGGATCTTTGCGGGCAGCAACTGGGACGTCGCCAATGCCAACAGCTATGTGATCATCGATAAGGCTGTGGAGAAATTTGAGGCGGCGCACAAGAATGTAAAGGTGCATTATTACAGCGGGATCCGCAAGGAGAATTATTCGGAATGGTTTTCGAGGCAGCTCCTTCAGGGAAAGGAGCCGGACGTCTTTATGGTGCTGGGAGAGGATTTCAACCAGTTCGCGGAGATCGGCGTGATGAAGGACTTAGAGCCCCTGATGGCAAAGGATCCCGAATTTGACGAGGGATCCTATTACTCGACGGCGCTTGGGGCGGGACAGTACAAGGGGCGGCAGTATGCGCTCCCCTACGAGACGGTGCCTACGCTGATGTTTGTCAACAAATCCCTGTTAAACCGCGAGGGGCTGTCCGTGCCGGACAATGACTGGACATGGGAGGATCTGTACCGTATCTGCCGCAGGGTGACGAAGGATAAGGACGGGGACGGGCTGCTGGATCAGTTCGGCACGTATAATTATGGGTGGATGGAAGCCCTCTATTCCAACGGGGCGAAGCTGTTCAATGAAAACGGGACGGAGAGCTATCTCAATGACGAGAAGGTGACGGAGGCCGTCAGGTTCGCCAGACAGATCGCCGCTTTAAACGGAATGCAGAAGGTGACGCGGGACGATTTCGACAGCGGCAGCGTCGCGTTCATGCCCCTGCCGTTTACGGAATACCGGACGTACAAGACCTATCCTTATAAGATCAAGAAATATACAAAGTTCCAGTGGGACTGCATTACCCTGCCGGCGGGAAAGGAAGGGGACAATACCTCGGTGATCGATACGCTGCTGATGGGGATCAGCAACCACACGGAGCAGGAGCAGCTCGCGTGGGAGTTTTTAAAGCTGCTGATCTTAGATGAAGAGATCCAGATGGATCTGTTCCGCTATTCGCAGGGCGTATCGGTGCTCAAGGAAGTGACCTGCTCGCAGGAGGCGGAGGAGATCCTGCAGGCGGATATGGAGAAGAATGAGAAATTTATCGACAATGCGCTGGTGAGCGACGTGATCGAGAACGGCGTCGTAACGCCTAAGTTCCTAAAGTATGCGGACGCGGTGGCGATGGCCGACAATGAGATCGACCGTATCGTCGAGGACGACGACAATATCGACAATTCCATGCGGATCCTGCAAAGACAGATCAGCGCCTACCTGCGCAGGTAAGATGAAAATGAAAAAGGAGGAGATCATAATGTCTGAAAAAAAATATGATGTGCTGGCGCTGGGAGAGCTTTTGATCGATTTTACGGAGAACGGGCTGAGCGCGCAGGGCAATCCAATGCTTGAGGCGAATCCGGGCGGCGCGCCCTGCAACGTGCTGGCAATGCTGTGCCGTCTGGGGAAAAAGACCGCCTTTTTGGGGAAGGTCGGAAAGGATCAGTTCGGCGTAATGCTGAAAGGGGCGCTTGCGGATGCCGGTATCGACACGGAGGGCCTGTATCTGGACGAGGAGGTGCATACGACGCTGGCCTTTGTCCATACCGCGCCGGACGGCGATCGGGACTTTGCGTTTTACAGAAATCCCGGCGCGGATATGATGCTGACGGCCGACGAGGTGCGGGAGGATATGATAGAGGCGGCGAGGATCTTCCATTTCGGGACGCTCTCCATGACGCACGCGGGCGTTCGGGCGGCGACCGAAAAGGCGCTGAAAGCCGCAAAGGAGAAGGGGCTTTTGCTCTCCTTTGATCCCAATCTGCGTCCCCCTTTGTGGAAGGATTTAGAGGAAGCGAGAGAGCGGATCCTCTACGGCCTCGGTCTCTGCGATATCCTAAAGATCTCCGACGACGAGGTGCTCTTTGTCTCCGGCGCTAAGAGCGTTGCAGAGGGCGCGGGGTGGCTGCGGGAGCGCTATCCGAATATCCGCCTTTTGCTGACGACGCTCGGGAAGGAAGGGAGCGTCGCGTATTACGGCGATCTCTGCGTAAAGGCGGAGCCGTTCTTAAACCCGAATACGATCGAAACGACGGGAGCGGGGGATACCTTCTGCGCCTGTATCTTAAATTATGTGCTGGAGCACGGCCTAGAGGGGCTGACGCAGGAGGATCTGGAGAAAATGCTGACGTTTGCAAACGGCGCTTCGAGCCTGATCACGACAAGGCGCGGCGCGCTGAAGGTAATGCCGAAAAAGGAAGAGGTCGAGGCGTATATCGGATAGGAAGATGTCTGCGAAAGCAGGCCCGGATCCCGCGCCAAGATTCGCGGGCGGATAATGAGCGGCGGATAATGGGCGGCAGATGGTGAGCGGGCAGTCATAGGGAAATGATTCGACAAATTCCGCGCAAAGGGGGCTCCAACGGAAAAATCCTGCATACTCTATAGAAACAGAAATTTTTGGAGAGATTATGCAGAGCTTTAACCCATTTGACGAAAAACCGATCCCGGTCGAGCGGTGGTTTATGGACTGGAATACCTTGTATCCGCGCCCATATAACAAGGATACCGCCAATCCCTATACAAAGTGCCGGGTCATTTTGATGAACGGTACGGAATTTGAGGCGCAGTGGTTCTCGAGAAATTTTTCGAGGCACTGCGGCGATAACGAGCTGCGGCGCAGGCTGGCGGTCATGCGCAGGAGCGAACAGCAGCAGCAAAAGCGCATTAGCGCGCTGAAACCGAGAAACGAGAGCATTCTGGAGCATACCATCTCCTATGAACAGCTCGCAGTCGATCTGACCGCGGTGCTGGCAAAGCAGGAGACGGACTGTAACGTGAAAAACGCGCTGAATTTTGCGCTGCTCGAGGATTTTGACCATTTATACCGATATTCCGATCTGCTGGACTACGAATACGGGATCTGCCCGGAACGTCTGGTAGGCGGCTATACGGAGATCACGCCGGCGAGGCCGACGATCTCCCATCACAGATATCCGACGGATTCCATCTTTTGCAGCGTCTGCGGCAATGCCCCGCTCCAGACCAAATTAAACGTCAATATCATCACGGCGGCGGAGCAGCAGACCATGAATTACTATATGAACGTGGCGAATCTTTACGACAGGTCCGAGCTGGGCAGGCGCATGTATCAGGAGATCGGCATGATCGAGGAAGAGCATGTCAGCCAGTACGAGAGCCTGCTGGATACGGACGCGACGTGGCTGGAGAATCTGCTGCTGCACCAGTATACGGAATGCTATCTGTATTATTCCTGTATGCAGACCGAATGCGACCAGACGATACGCGGTATCTGGGAGCAGTGTCTGGTACAGGAGATCGCCCATCTGCATATGGCGAAGGACCTGCTGTGGGAGTACGAGAAGAAGGATTGGAGACAGGTGATCCCGCGCGGGGATTTCCCGCAGATCATAAACCTGCGCCCGAATATCGAATATGTGCGTGAGATCATACGCACGACGACGGGTAATACCCAGAAAAAGGAAAACGTGGTGCCGCTCTTGCAGCTTGCGCCCGACGATAAGTTTTTCTGGTATCAGGAGACGGTAAACTGCGATACGGGAAGCGTGGCGAGCCATCGCGTGATCTGCCAGCGGATCGCGCGCCGGGGCAGCGATTACCGTTATGAGATTGCGCCCAGCCCGCTTTGCGAGCTGCGCGACCGCAGGTGCGACAATACGCAGCTTGGCAGAGAGACGGCGGCTACGCCCGCCTCGGCTCAGGTATGCGGCGCTACGCGGGGAGAGTGCAAGTGCGCGATGAACACGGAATGCGGCCCTGTCATGTATTAAAGAAGGAAAGAAGGGGCAAGCGGCGCGGTCTGTAAGGGGCCGCGCCGCCCGTGCGTTTCCCGATCGAAAATTTTTAAAAGAATCTGAAATTTTACTATCATATTTTGAAAAGATGTGATAGAATAGAGACATGGAAGCATAGCTCAGCTGGGATGAGCGCTCGCCTGACTAGCGGGAGGTCAAGGGTTCGAGCCCCTTTGCTTCCATTTTTTGTCCCGTTAAACGGGGAAGGGAGAGGACGCGCGGGGAGAGCGCGCCGTGCAATGTTCCGCTTATGGCGCAAGAAATGTTATCCCAAAAGCAAGAAATGTAAAGAAATAAAAAGCGGATGCACTTATAATCATACATATAAGGTATCAACGCGCAGGCGGCTGGAAGGAGCCGCGCGCGCGGGGAAACAAGCAAAAAACAAAGTGGAAAAGGAGGAAGAACATGAAGAAGCTAATTGCATGTATGTTATGCTGCCTTACGACGGTTTCCATGCTGGCCGGCTGCGGGAGCAGCGCTGGCGGGAGCGCGGACAGTGGCGCAGCAGACAGCGGGAGCGCGGATGCCGGCGCGGCGGAAAGCGGCGAAACGGCGGATAGCGGAGAATCATCTGGGGGGGGCGGCGGCAGCGACGTTATCAATCTGTGGGCCTTTACCGATGAAGTTCCGGGGATGATCGAGAAGTACAAGGAGACGCATCCTGATTTCAAGTATGATATCAATACGACAATTATTGCTACGACGGACGGGGCTTATCAGCCTGCCCTCGATCAGGCTCTGGCAGCGGGCGGAGCGGACGCTCCTGACATTTACTGCGCGGAGGCGGCGTTTGTCCTGAAGTATACGCAGGGAGACATGAGCTCCTACGCAATGCCGTATGAGGATCTGGGGATCGACGTAAACGCGGAATTGGATAAGGCGGATATCGCGCAGTATACGATCGATATCGGCACCAACGGCGACGGCAAGCTGGTCGCGCTCGGATATCAGGCGACGGGCGGCGCGTTCATCTATCGCCGTTCTATCGCAAAGGACGTCTGGGGCACGGATGACCCGGCTGAGATCGCGGCGAAGGTCGGCCCGGGCTGGGATCAATTCTTTACGGCGGCGGAAGAGCTGAAGGCAAAGGGCTACGGTATTGTTTCCGGCGACGGCGATATCTGGCACGCGGTAGAGAACAGCTCCGACAGCGGCTGGATCGTGGACGGCAAGCTCAATATCGATCCTAAGAGGGAAGAGTTCTTAGACCTGTCCATGAAGTTAAAGGAAAACGGTTATCATAACGATACGCAGGATTGGCAGGACGCATGGTTCGCGGATATGAAGGGCGAAGGCGGGAAAGAGATCTTCGGTTTCTTCGGCCCGGCATGGCTGATCAACTATACGATGGCTCCTAACTGCGGCGGCGAGGCGGTCGGCGAAGGCACCTACGGCGACTGGGCGGTATGCGAACCTCCGATCGGCTTCTTCTGGGGCGGCACATGGATCCTTGCAAATAAGAACTCCGAAAAGACCGAAGCGATCCGCGATATCATCGAATGGATCACCTTAGACTGCACAGAGGACGGCTTACAGTATAAGTGGGCAAACGGAACGCTGAACGGCGAAGGCGGCACAAAGGACGCGGTAGCGAGCGGAACGGTCATGACGATGTCGGACGGCTCGGTGGACTTCCTCGGCGGCCAGAATATGTTTGACGTCTTTGTTCCGGCGAACCAGTTCGCGAAAGGTACGAACCTGACGCAGTACGACGAAACGATCAATCTGTATTGGAGAGATCAGGTTCGCGAATATACGGCGGGCAACAAGAGCCGCGAGCAGGCGATCGCAGACTTTAAACAGCAGGTGGCGGACAATCTGGACGTTACTGTAGAGTAAGGTACGCTGCGCTGTAGAAAACGGCAGAAGAGAAGGACATTTATGAAAACGAGCAGGGCGGACCGCTATCGTCCGTCCTGCCATTTTATTATGGTACGGGGCGGCTCCCGCATGGGGCGGGCAAGCGTCCCTCTGCCGTGAGCGATCAGCAGCTTAAGAAAGGAGTATAGCAAGATGAAAAGCAAGATTCCGGGTTATGACAGATATGCTAAGTACGGCTATATCTTCAGCATTCCTTTTGTGATTGCCTTTTTACTGTTTTCCTTATACCCGACCGTATACACGGCCCTGATCGGATTTACGGATCTAAAGGGTCTGGGAATGTCGTCGATCCATTTTCTTTCGGACGATATCTTTAAGAATTTCAAAGCCGTGCTTGCAAGCCCCTCTTTCCAGCAGGCGTTTAAGAATACGGTCGTTCTCTGGCTTTTGAACTTTATCCCGCAGATCTTTTTGGCGCTGCTCTTAGCGGCGTGGTTTACCGATAAGCGGAGCAAGGTAAAAGGGCAGGGCGCGTATAAGGTTCTGCTTTATATGCCGAATATCATTACGGCGGCGACGATCGCTATCTTATTCAGCGGATTTTTCGGTTATCCGATGGGGCCGGTCAACGACCTTTTAGTGAGATTCGGGTTTGCGGAAAAGCCGTTGGAGCTGCTCAGAAGTAAAACAGTGGCGAGAGGCGTCGTTATTTTTATCCAGACATGGATGTGGTACGGCTCTACGATGATCACCCTGATCTCCGGTATCTTGGGGATCAGCCCGGAGATCTACGAGTCGGCGGAGGTCGACGGTTCAAACCGCGTACAGACCTTCTTTTACATCACCCTTCCGAACGTCAAGACGATCCTGCTCTTTACGCTCGTTACGAGCCTGATCGGCGGCCTGAACATGTTCGATATCCCGAGACTGTTCCAGAACGGCGGGCCGGATAACTCGACGCTTACGACCAGCCTCTTTATCTACAATCAGGCGTTCAGCGGGAGCTACATGTATAACAGGGCTGCGGCGGCCAGCATGATCATGTTCGTCATTATCGCGATCATCGCGTCTATGATGTTCTTTGTCATGAGGGATAAGGATGAGGCGAAGCTCAGAAAGCAGATCAGGCAGCAGCAGAAGGCCTATATCAAGAAGCTGAAAGCCGGAAAGGAGAGCGGGTCATGTTAAAAAATAAAGAGAATAGAATCATAAAGATTATCATTTATGTCGTATGCACGTTTCTCGCCATATTGAGCGTCCTGCCGTTTGTGATCATGATCGTGAACGCCACGAGATCCACGACAGAGATCCAGCAGCATGCGATCTCCCTGATCCCGTCGGGATATATCATGAACAACTTTAAGATCTTAGTCGGGAAGAGCTTTAACCCGCTGGTAGGCTTTATGAATTCCCTGATCATCTCGGTCGGCTCGACGGCGCTCGCTTTGTATTTTTCGTCCCTGACGGCGTATGCGCAGGTCGCTTATAATTGGAAGCTGCGCAACGCTTTCTTCAGCTTTATCATGATCGTGATGATGATCCCGGCGCAGGTCACGATGATCGGTTTTTATCAGATGGTCTATAAGATCCACATGACGAACCATCTGTCAATGCTGATCCTGCCGGCGATCGCGTCTCCGGCTATGGTATTCTTCATGAGACAGTATTTACAGCCGACGCTCTCTATGGAGATTGTGCAGTCGGCAAGGATCGACGGCGCGGGGGAATTTAAGATCTTTAACCGGATCGTGCTGCCGATCATGAAACCGGCGATCGCGACGCAGGCGATCTTCAGTTTCGTGGCAAGCTGGAACAATCTGTTTACGCCTCTGGTCCTGCTGACGGATCAGAAAAAGTACACCATGCCGATCATGGTCAGCCTGCTCAAAGGCGATATTTATAAAACGGAATACGGTTCCGTCTATCTGGGCCTGACGCTGACGGTACTGCCGCTGATCATCGTATACCTGCTTTTGTCCAAGTACATTATCGCAGGCGTGGCGCTGGGCGGCGTGAAAGGATAGGATCGCCGGGATGGAAAAGCTCCGGCACGGGAAACGGGGCAGACGCTTATCTGCCCCGTTTTTATACAGATGGAAGGAATCTTAAGCGTTTTGGAGCTTGTGCAGCCTGTTTAAGTATTCCGTGGGCGAGCAGTTGGTGTATTTGTTAAAGCACCTGCAAAAGGTCGTCAGGTTGTTGAAGCCGACCCGGAAAGCGACGTCCGTCACGCTCAGGCCGTCATTGGCCGTGAGCATGAGCTGGGCGGATAGGATACGCTTATGGCACAGGTAATTGTGGTAGGTCATGTGGGTGTACTGTTTAAAGAGCCTTGAAAAATGATATTTGGAAAAGCCGCAGTAATCGGCGGCCTGTTCGAGCGAAAGGTCGTCCGCGTAGTGGGTGTCGATAAAGTTTAAGAGACTGGTAAAGGTCTCGTGATATTTCTGCGGCCCGACGGGATCGGCGGAGACGTCCGCCGCATTCCTGCAGAAATAGTCCTGCCCGATGACCCGCAGGAAATTTAAGAGCAGGGAATAGACGGCGCTCTCCCAGAAGGGCTCGTGCGAGAAATAGATCTCGGCCATCCGGATCAGGGTATGGTGGAGCGGCTCGTGGATATCGGGACGCAGGGAGGCCGTGCACAGATACGGCTCCACAAATATCGGGTCGAGCGCCTTAAAATCCTGAAAGCAGCGCATCATGTCGATGTCGATCAGGAAGATAAAGCGGGAACCGCTGGGATTAGAAGGGATCTCGTGCAGCATATAGGGAGGGATCATCAAAATATCGCCCTCCTCGAGCGTGTAGGTGCGGTTATTGGCGATGGCGTCGTAGCGTTTTTCCAGACTGACGGTGATCTCAAGCGCGTTGTGATAGTGGCTGGCGTAGCCCTCGGGCTGTACATTGTGCCAGATACGGACATGGGATTCCGGTACAAAGATGACGTCCTCCTTCATTCCGTTCAGGGAACGGATCTCGGAAGGCGCGTCGGGCTGTTCATATCGGGAAGATTCGGTTGTTTTTTGTATTTTCATAATAGCGCTCCGGTTTCTGGGGCCGCGCGGTTCGCGGTCTTTACAGGAAAGGCGCTTAGGCGCGGAAACGACGGTTTAGATATAAGCAATATTACTATTATTATATAGCAGAAAAGGAAATGTGGCAATAACGATTCAAAGGACGCGGGTCAGGCTGGGTTAGGACGTCGGCGCAGGCGGGATCAGGACGCCGCGGCATGGCCGGGCAGGCGTAAGCGGCAAGAACGCAGGAAAGGAAAACATATCGTATGAAAAGAGAAGAAGCAAGGCAGAGGGCAGAGGAACTTGTAGGGAAGATGACGTTGGAAGAGCGCGCGAGCCAGCTTCGTTACGACGCGCCGGCGATCCGCAGGCTGGGCATTCCGGCTTATAACTGGTGGGGAGAGAGCCTGCATGGCGTGGCAAGGGCGGGAACCGCTACGGTGTTTCCGCAGGCGATCGGCATGGCGGCGGCGTTCGACGAGGAGCTGATCGGGGAGGTCGCGGACTGTATCGCGACGGAAGGCAGGGCGAAATACAATGCGTTCTCCGCCCATGACGACAGGGATATCTATAAAGGACTGACCTTCTGGTCGCCGAACGTGAATATCTTCCGCGACCCGAGATGGGGACGCGGCCACGAGACCTACGGAGAGGATCCATATCTGTCCTCGCGGCTCGGCGCGGCCTATGTAAAGGGACTTCAGGGAGACGGAGAGACCATGAAGGCGGCGGCCTGCGCAAAGCACTTCGCGGTCCATTCCGGGCCGGAGGCGCTGCGCCACGAATTTGACGCGCGCCCTACGCCTAAGGATATGGAAGAGACCTATCTGCCCGCCTTTGAAACGCTGGTAAAGGAGGCGCATGTGGAAGCGGTCATGGGGGCGTATAACCGCGTGAACGGCGCGCCGTGCTGCGGCAGCAAGGAGCTGCTGACGGATATCCTGCGGGAGAAATGGAAGTTTGAAGGGCATGTCGTATCGGACTGCTGGGCGGTACGGGATTTCCATGAGCACCATATGGTAACGTCCACGGCGGCGGAGTCGGCGGCGATGGCGATCAACGCCGGCTGCGACTTAAATTGCGGCAATACCTATCTCCATATCCTGACGGCGTACCAGCAGGGGCTGGTCACGGAAGAGGCGATCACGGAAGCGGCGGTGCGCCTGTATACAACGCGGTATCTGCTGGGGCTCTTTGACGAGAGCGAATACGATACGATCCCGTATGAAACGGTGGAGTGCCCGGAACATCTCGCGCTGGCGGAAAGGGCGGCGCGGGAAAGTATCGTCATGCTGAAAAACGACGGGCTTCTGCCCCTTAATCCCCACAAGATCAAAACGATCGGCGTGATCGGGCCGAACGCCAACAGCAGAAAGGCCCTAGTCGGAAACTATCACGGGACGGCCTCCGAGTATATCACCGTACTGGAGGGGATCCAGAGGTATGCGGAAGGGAAGGCAAGAGTCCTGTATTCCGAAGGCTGCGATCTGTTCCGGGATCGGACGGAAGCGCTGGCGGAGGCGGGGGACCGCCTGACGGAGGCGCAGATCGTGGCGGAGCACAGCGACGTGGTCGTCTTGTGTCTGGGACTGGACGAGACGCTGGAGGGCGAGGAAGGGGATACCGGAAACAGCTACGCTTCCGGCGATAAGGAGGATCTGCTGCTCCCGAAGCCGCAGAGGGCGCTGATGGAAGCGATCGCCCAAACCCAAAAACCGGTCGTGCTCTGCCTGATGGCGGGCAGCGCGATCGACCTGAGCTATCCGCAGGAGCATTTTAACGCGATCCTGCAGCTGTGGTATCCGGGCGCAAGAGGCGGAAAGAGCGCGGCCGATATCCTGTTCGGGGAGGTCTCCCCTTCCGGCAAGCTGCCGGTCACCTTCTATAACGATCTGAAAGAGCTGCCTGACTTTACGGATTACCGTATGGAAAAGAGAACCTACCGTTATATGGAAGGAAAAGCGCAGTATCCGTTCGGCTTCGGCCTGACCTACGGGGACGTGGTCGTGACAGAGGCGGAGGCGTCGGTGGAGAGAGACGGCGGAACGGACGATCTTGGCCTGCCCAGCGTGCGCGTTCGGGTGACGGCGGTCAATCGGGGCGGACGGGATACGGATGAGGTCGTGCAGATCTACGTAAAGAGCGAAGAGAGTGCGGATGCGGCGCGCAATCCGGCTCTGTGCGCGTTCCGGCGCATTCATGTAAAGGCCGGGGAGCACGTGGATACGGAGCTTGTAATCCGCGGCAGGGCGTTTACGGTTGTAAACGAGAAGGGCGAGAGGAAAAAGGGCGGAGCACGCTTCACCCTCTACGCCGCCGTTTCGCAGCCGGATGAAAGAAGCGCGGAGCTGACGGGGACAAGGCCGGTCGCGCTGCAGCTTGTGTTGTAAAGACACCGGAAACGTAAAAGACGCTGTAAAATAAGAAGAAAAGCTCCTTTTCCGTTACAAAGGGATCGGGCCGCGCGGGTATCGGCGCGGCCTTTCCTTTAGGAAAGAAAAAAATAAGTTAAATAAGTTGGGCGAGGACGTATGTATACGATCGGAATATGTGATGACGGCAGGAATGTCTGCGATTCCATTGAGAATATGCTCGAACGATATGCGCAGGAAAAGAATGTCCGGTTAGATATCAGTGCGTGGTATACAGGAGAGGATCTGATGGACAATCTGGTATCAGGCCATCATCTGGATATTCTTTTTCTGGATATAGAGCTGGTCAATATGACCGGAACGGAAGTCGGCGGTTATATCAGGAATCAGCTTGACGATATGGGAATGCAGATTATTTATATCTCCGGAAAATCATCCTATGCGCAGCAGCTATTTAAAACGCAGCCCATAGATTTTCTGGTCAAACCGATCTCCCAAAAGCAAATCTATGAGGTTATGGATACCGCCGTCAGGATCATAAAAAGGAAAAAAGAAAGGTTTGAGTTTCAGCAGGGAAAAGATTACTATTATGTTCCTATGGGCGATATTATTTACCTGCAGAGCGAAGGGAGAAAGGTAAAGGTCATATCTCAAAAGACATCATTTGAATACTATGGAAAATTGAGCGAAGCCGCAAAACAGTTATCCGGGGATTTTATCAGGATACATAAATCGTTCATCGTCAACAAGGAATATGTCTTTCGATATACCTATGAGACAGTGGAGATGATAGATGGAACGATCTTCACGATCAGTATGGCAAACCGAAAAAATGTAAGGGACAGGATTTTGAAGGAAGAATAACGATGCCTGATGTTATCATGTGCTTATTAACCAATCTTTTCCGAATATTTCTTATTGACAGATGTGTGTCGTTCTTTATGGAGGAATATGCCGACGGAAGGAAGCGTTTCCTTGTCTGCGCCTGCTTTTATCTTATAAACGCCGCGACATTTTTAGCGTTCCATACCGTGTGGTTGAATATGCTGTGCAACCTCGCTGGGATCTGCGCGATTGCACGGCTGTATACCAAATCTGTCAGGTCAATTCTGTTTGTGTCCGGTACGGTTTATCTGGTAAACTGCGGATGCGATGTAGCCGCAACCTCTCTGTTTGTCACTTACCGCGACGGGGAATCGTTCAGTCAGATTTATGCGGTTCTTTCCGTCCTTTTGTTTTTCATGTGCGTCCTTCTGATAAAAAGGATACTTACCGCTCGTAAAGGCATGGAAACCGTTCCCAGCTTCCAGTTGCTTTTTATGCCCTTGTGCAGCATTACAGTCGTTATACTGCTGATCTATTTTGGCGGCTGTTCTCATATCGGGCTTGTGATCGTGAGCGTCGGCCTGCTGGTCATGAATTATCTCATGTTATATCTGTATAATCAGCTTCTCCTTACGACCGCGCAAAAATACGAAACAAAGCTGCTGCAGACACAGGTATCAGAGTATGCCAATCAGCTTAAGATCATCCTGCGCGGGGAGGAAAAGATAAAGGCTCTGCGGCATGATATGAAGCACCATCTCAATGAATTAACGCTGCTTGCGAAGAAACATGAGGTATCTGAAATTCAAAATTATCTTGACCAGATGAAGCAGTTTGTCGAGAATCAGGACGAACTCATTGCTTCAGGAAATATGGAAATTGACAGTGTGCTGAATTATATGCTGCAAAAAGCAAAAAGAGAGCTGGAAACTGTGACGATAAAGGTGGCGCTGCCGGAAAAAGTAAGACATTCCTTCGACGTCAATGTTTTGCTGGGAAATCTGCTTGAAAACGCGATGGAGGCGGCCAGAGAAACGGACAAGAAATATCTTAGCGTCCGCGTCGCATTAAAAAAAGGGGTTTTAAGGATCAAAATCGAGAACAGCTTTTTGCCTTCCTGTCTCATCCGCGGGAACGAGCAGGGAAAGCCTCCGGCGCTTCTGACTTCCAAAGCGTCTGCGGATTCGCATGGAATCGGGCTGGGCAACGTAAAGAAAATCGTAGAAAAGTATAACGGCACGATGGAGATCACAACGCGGAACGATATTTTTTGTGTGAATCTGATCCTGTATATGGCGAAGATGGAAAAATGAGGATAATACTTCTCAGGCGGCGGCAAAGCGGCAGAGGCACGACGGCATACAGGTCATGTCTTTTTTATTTTTGACAGAAATGTATATCATTTTTGTCATGAAACGGCGCTCCGATCATTTTTGTGATAAGCTCCTTTTGTTCATACAGGCAGACAAGAATCCTTATGCGTGAGATTTTTCCGTGGATTCTCTGTCATTCAATAATGAAGGAGGTCGCGATTTATGAGCACTACTTATGCAAAGAGAGCGCAGATGAGAAAAGGATTGGCGGTTTTAACGGCTATGGCCTTTTGCGCCGCGGCATTGACAGGCTGCACGCACAGATCCCAAGCCGAAGATCCGTCAAAGAGTGAAGCGGATAGCGCCGGCGCTGCCGCTCAAGATACGAAAGTTAATATCGACGGCGGAGCGCAGCAGGAAGCGGACGCTGCCGGCGAGATCTTGGACACCGCTATTTTCCTTGACGAAAAACTGGACGAGAACCTATTCGTCAAAGCCGAGCTTAAAATGCCGGAGGCGACGCTCTACGAATATACGACGCGGTTGAAAACCTTTGATCTTGCAAAAGCGCAGGAAGCGATACAGCAAAACGGAGAAGGAATTATCTCCGGCGATATTGGCTCTCTTTCTTATCAAAGAAACGATATGGCAGGCCATCTGGACACCTATTGCTCCTTTGCGGGGGAACAAGGGCTGGCAGATGAGAAGGAGTTGTCGTTTATGTCCCAAAAGGACGCCGTCGCAAGAGTCCAGAATTTGATAGACCAGTTGGAGATCGGCGGGCAATTAGGGACTCCGAAAGTAGTTGCAATGAACCGAACGGATTTTGAAAATGTAAAAAACGCAATCCTGACGGATGATACTTATCAAAAAATCCTTCCGTCGAAGGGGTATGAAAGCGACGTGTTTGACGAAAATCTGGAAGCGTACCGTATGGAATTTGGAATGGAGACAAACGGGATCCCGTTGTATGGACGCGATGATCCTCCTGTCAGGTCGGGCGGCGGAGTTATGGCGTTTCAGGTCAGCGTAACGGTATTGTTATCAAACAGCGGCATGGAAAAGGTCGATATCATAGGGGCGCTGGAGCCCTTCGAGAATCAGCAGAAACGGGCGGATATCATCGGCGCGGAAGGGATCAAGGACGCATTGATGTCAAAATACGGCGATGTGACGTTGTCGGAGGAATATCGAGCAGAAAATATCTGGCTGGAATATTTTCCGAGCCGAAGCGAAGGCTCTATTGAAAATGTCGCTTTGGTTCCGGTGTGGTGCGTCGATTTTGCGATAGGAGGCAATACGGTCGAGGATTCCCAGTACACGCTTCGGTTTCATGCGGTCACGGGAGAGGTAGTTTCATAAAAATAAGAAGAAAAGCTCCTTTTCCGATACAAAGGGACCGGGCCGCGCGGGTATCGGCGCGGCCTTTCCTTAGGGAGGAAAAGGAGCTGTTTTTATTCAACGTTTTTTGCGCCGCGCCGCCGTTATCCGGCGCTTGCCGCGTTCTGCGCAAACTGTGTCGTGACCAGCTCGTCGTAGGGAACGCGCGCGGGGAGCTCGCCGGATTCCTCGAGGATATTTTCCAGCAGGATAAACGAATCCTCCGAAAAGACCAGATCCTTAGGCCAAGTATCCTGTCCGGCGTAACGGGCTACGATGGCGGTGATCGTAGAAAGGCCGGTCTCCTCAAACTGCGGCTGTATGACCTCTGCGATCTCTTCCGGGCTGTGGCTGTTCACATAATCAAGGCCGCGCTGCAGAGCGTTGGTAAAGGCCTGAACGGTCTCAGGATTTTCGCTGAGATAGGAGTTCTTGGCGCTGAAGGCCGTATAGGGGACATAGCCGGAGTCGGTGCCGAGGGACGCGACGACATAGCCGTCCCCCTTTTCTTCTAAGGAGGTGGCGTGGGGCTCAAATTCTACGGTAAACGTCCCCTGTCCGCCGGAGAAGGCGGCCGCCGTGGAGCCGAAATCAATGCTCCGGTCGATATTGAGATCCGTCTCGGGGTCGATATTATGTTTTTTCAGGATATATTCAAAGACCATTTCCGGCATACCGCCCGCGCGTCCGCCCAGCACGTCCTGCCCCTTTAGCATATCCCATGAAAAATGATCGACAGGCTCGCGGGAAACGAGGAAGTTTCCGGCGCGCTGCGTCAGCTGGGCGAAGTTGACGACGGGGTCGTCCGTGCCGCCCGCATAGGTATAGATCGACGCCTCGGAGCCCATAAAGCCGATATCCGCTTCTCCCGAGAGGACGGCGGTCATCGTCTTATCGGCCCCGAAGCCTGTCACGAGCTCTAGCTCGATTCCTTCCTCCTCAAAATAACCTTCCTCGATGGCGACATACATCGGCGCGTAAAAGACGGAATGCGCCACCTCGTTGAGTACGACCTTCTTGGCCTGACCGCCTTTGGCCGCCGTCTGGCCGCAGCCCGTGACCGCGCACAGCAGCAGAGCCAGCACGAGCGCGGAACGGATAAATTTTCGTTTCATAAATTGATTCCTCCCAAAATCGATCAAGAATAGTGTATAATCGTATTATATTGGGAAATTTGCAAAACGTGCGCGATATGGTATGATAACGAGGAAAGTGCCGACGCCGCTTGCGGCAGTCGGGATTTGACGAGTGGCACCATCGAGACGACAGTCGAGAGGGAATGATAACGAGGAAAGCGCCGACGCCGCTTGCGGCAGTCGGGATTTGACGAGTAGCGCCATCGAGACGAGAGTCGAGAGGGAATGATAACGAGGAAAGCGCCGACGGCGCTTGCGGCGGTCAAAAAAAGAACGGGAGAAACGAAAACGATGAGTATTTACGATACGCTGAATGAGCGGCAGAAAGAAGCGGTACTGCAGACGGAGGGGCCGGTGCTGATACTGGCGGGGGCCGGTTCCGGCAAAACGAGGGTCTTAACGCACAGGATCGCATGGCTGATAGACCGGTGCGGCGTGGATCCGTGGAATATCATGGCGATCACCTTTACGAACAAGGCGGCGGGGGAGATGCGCGCGCGGGTGGATCAGATCGTGGGATTCGGATCGGAAAAGATATGGGTCTCGACCTTTCATTCGAGCTGCGTCCGTATCCTGCGCAGGTACATAGACAGGCTGGGATACGATACGAATTTTACGATTTACGATACGGACGACCAAAAGACGGTGATGAAGGACGTCTGCAAGCGGCTGCAGATCGACGTCAAAATGCTGAAGGAGCGGACGATATTAAACGCCATATCCTCGGCCAAGAACGAATGTATGACGCCGGAGGAATTTGCGCGCGCGGAGGACGGCGATTTTACCGGAAAGCGCATAGCCGAGGCTTATGCGGAATATCAGAGGACGCTGCGCAGAAACAATGCGCTGGATTTTGACGATCTGCTCCTAAAGACGGTGGAGCTCTTTAAGACCTGTCCCGAGGTGCTGGATTCCTATCAGGAGCGGCTGCGCTATATCATGGTAGACGAATATCAGGATACGAATACGGTGCAGTTTGAGCTGATCCGGCTCTTGGCGGCAAAGTACAGGAATCTGTGCGTCGTAGGGGACGACGATCAGTCGATCTATAAATTCCGGGGCGCGAATATCAGGAATATTCTGGATTTTGAAAAGGTATATCCCGAGGCGAAGGTCGTGCGGCTGGAGCAGAATTACCGTTCGACTCAGAATGTGCTGGACGCGGCCAATGAGATCATCCGAAACAATGTCGGCAGAAAGGAAAAGCGGCTCTGGACGGATAAAGGGGCGGGCAGTCTGATCCATTTTCGCCAGTTCGATACCGCCTATGACGAAGCGGAGTTCATCGCGCAGGATATCGGGCAGAAGGAGCGCAGGGGAGCGCTGGAATACGGAGACTGCGCGGTGCTGTTTCGGACGAACGCGCAGGCGCGGCTCTTGGAGGAACGCTTTGTCACGGAGGGGATCCCCTATGACGTCGTGGGCGGCGTGAACTTTTACGCGAGAAAAGAGATCAGGGATCTGCTTTCCTATCTAAAGACGGTGGATAACGGGAGCGACGACGTCGCGGTAAGGCGTATCATCAATATTCCCAGACGCGGTATTGGGGCGACGACGATCGCGCGGGTTCAGGAATATGCGAACGAACGCCAGATCAGCTTTTATGACGCGCTGCGGGAGGCGGATCAGATCGCCTCGCTTGGCAGGAGCGCAGCGAAGCTGGGATCCTTTGTCATGCTGATCCAAAGCCTGCGCGCGAAGGTGGAGCACTATGGAATCGCGGGGCTCCTTAGGGATATCATTGAGACGACGGGGTATGTGCGTGAGCTTGAAGATTCCGACGAGGACGACGCAGAGAGCAGGATCGAGAATATCGACGAGCTGATGAACAAGGTCGTTTCCTACGAGGAGAGCCATGAGGAGGCAAGTCTCAGCGGGTTCCTTCAGGAGGTGGCGCTGGTCGCGGATATTGATAACGTATCGCAGGAGGGCGGCCGCGTGCTGCTCATGACGCTGCACAGCGCGAAGGGGCTGGAATTTTCCGACGTATATCTCTCCGGTATGGAGGATGGGCTCTTCCCCGGCTATCTGACGATCACCTCCGACGATCCGGCCGAGATGGAGGAGGAGAGAAGGCTTGCCTATGTGGGGATCACGCGGGCGAAAAAGGAGCTGACGCTGACCTGTGCCCGGGCGCGGATGGTGCGCGGCGAGACCCAGTACAATATGGTCAGCCGCTTTCTGCGGGAGATACCGGAATCCCTCTTAGATCATAAGTTGCCGGACAGAAAAGTGTGGGAATGGGAGAGCGGGGAGACGCTTTCTTTCGGCAGCTCTTACGGCGACGGTGTGTTTGTGACGGGCGGCCGGAGACGCGAAGGCAGCGCGTCTATGTCGGACAGTTGGGGACACGAAGGCGGCGCAGCGGTAGCGGGCGGCCGTAAGCCCTCTTCCGACGGCTTTTATACGGCCTCCGCTCCAGAGGACGGGATCGGGCAGACGAGGCCGTCCGTCGATACAAGGCCGCGTCCAAAGGCGGTCTGGGCGCCCCGCCGGACGGCGGAAGAAAACAAGCCCTTCCTGACCAAAGCGTCCGCGGGTCTTTCCGGTCTTTCAAAGGGCGCGCCCGCGGGCGGGCGGCCCGATTACGAGGAGGGCGACCGGGTAAGGCATATCAAGTACGGCGAAGGGACCGTAACAAAGATCGAAGAAGGCGCGCGGGATTATCAGGTCACGGTGGATTTTGACAGCGCGGGCACGAAGATCATGTACGCCGCCTTTGCGAAGCTGCGCAGGGTGTAAGAGGGAAGCGCCGCGCACCCGCGGGCGGGGATTGGGCTTGAGAATCGGGGAAGGAACGTGTATAATGCTATAGGGGAAACTGACATATGGTTGATTGGCAAAGACTAAAGAAAAGAGGGGGACACTGTCATGAAATATAAGATTTTGCTGGCTGGGAAAAACAATACGATCATCAATGACTTTTTTTCGCTGATAGACGGGAGCGCGGAGCTTATGACGACTTCGGTGCGTTGGGAAGATCTGCTGGCGCATATGCGTTATTTCCAGCCGGATGCGTTTTGCTACTGTATCTATAACGAGCCCGTGGATATCATCAAGCGGATGATCGTGCTCAAGGATAGACTGGAGGAGAACCGGATCCCGTTCTTTTTAGTGGGCTCCGATACGGAGTGCATGGAGTTTACCAAGATAGCCGTCGTGACGGCGGATATGACCTTATCCACGCCGATCAAGGCGGCGACGATCGAGGAAAATATCATCAAATATCTGGACAGGAGAAGGGAAGAAGAGGAAAGGCGCAGGGAAGAGGAAAGACGCCGGGCCGAGGAGATGGCAAGGGCGGCTGAGCTGGCAAGGCGCAAGCATGTGCTCGTGGTGGACGACGATTCGATGATGCTCAAAACGATCAAGGAGCAGCTCCACGACAAGTACGATATCGCCACGGCGATCAGCGGGAAGATCGCGCTGAAGTTTTTGGAGAAAAAGATGACGGATCTGATCCTGTTGGATTATGAGATGCCGGGCGAATCGGGCCCCGATGTGCTCGAAAAGCTCCGTGAAAACGACAAGACGAAGGAGATCCCCGTTATCTTCTTAACCGGCGTGACGGAGCGGGATAAGATCGCGCAGGTGCTTGTCATGAAGCCGCAGGGCTATCTCTTAAAGCCGATCGACCATGATAAGCTGACGGAAGCCATCGATAAAGTACTGGGAGGAAAAGAGGATGGGGAATGAGAAGGAATTGAGCCTCGTGGATCTGGTCGATATCGAGGTGCTGCAGTGCATTCAGGACGCTTTTTCCGATATGGTGGGCATGGCGGCGCTGACGACGGACCACAGGGGCATCCCGGTGACAAAGGGCTCTAATTTTACGGACTTTTGCACCAAATATACCAGAGCCTCCGAGGTCGGGCGCAAGCGGTGCGAGGCCTGCGATAAATACAGCGTGAAAAGGACGGAGGAGGAGGCCGCCGCCATTATCTACCACTGCCATGCGGGGCTGATCGACTTTGCGGCCCCGATCACATTGGAGGGGGAACGGATCGGGGCCATTATCGGCGGACAGGTCCTAACGCAGGAGCCGGATTTAGAGCAGGCGAGGCGGTTGGCGATAGCGATCGGCGTAGATCCGGATGAATATGTCGAGGCGCTCAAAAAGATCAGTATCATCAGCCAGAAGGATCTGGATAAGGCCGCGGTGTTCTTGTCCCGGATATCGAAAGTCTTTTCCGATATTGCGTACAGCAGCAGCAAGCGGCTCGAGGCAAACCGCGAGATCGAAAGGGCCGCCAAGATGAAATCGGACTTTCTGGCGAATATGAGCCATGAGATCAGGACGCCGATGAACGCGGTGATCGGCATGGCGGAGATGGCGCTGCGCGAGGAGCTGCCCCCGAACGCGCGGGATTATATCAACCAGATCAAATCCTCGGGCGCGGAGCTGCTGCGCATTATCAACGATATTCTGGATTTTTCCAAGATCGAATCCGGCAAAATGGATATCAGCCCGGTGGAATACGAGACGATGTCGGTCGTAAGCGACGTGGCTAATGTGATCAGTACGCGCATGAAGGAGAAAAACGTGGAGCTGATCATGGACGTCGCGCCGGATATCCCCGAGCAGCTATACGGGGACAATGTCAGGATCAAGCAGGTGCTGATCAATATTGCCAATAACGCGGTGAAATTCACGAACGAAGGCAGGGTCGCGATGCGGATAAGCCCGGAGCGCCGGGGAAAGGACGAGGTCAATCTGCATTTTACCGTGGAGGATACGGGTATCGGGATCAAAAAGCACGATATGGAAAAGCTGTTCCAGTCCTTCCAGCAGCTCGACAGCAAGCGCAACCGCAATATCGAGGGAACGGGGCTGGGGCTCGCCATTTCCAAACGCCTTTTAAATCTGATGGGCGGGGATATCGAAGTGGAGAGCGAATACGGGAAGGGCAGCACCTTCCGCTTTACCGTCCCGCAGCATATCGTCAACGATACGCCCGCGATCATCCTTTCCGATCCCGAGGGAAAGGCCGCCGCCGGAATGCTGGCCAATGCGGATGCGGACGCGCAGATGATAGCGGACTGCCGTATGCTCGGAATCGGGTATGAGAACATCGATTCCGAGGATGCGCTGTTGGAATACGCGCTGCGCAATGAAGGGAAGGAGCTCTTTTTCTTTATCAGCAGGGAATATTTTTCTACGGCGTGGGAGGATTTCGCCCGCAGCCACTCGGAGATCACCGTCGTCCTGATCATCGACTTTGCGCAGACGATCCAGTACAATATCCCCAATCTCCTTGTCGTGAAAAAGCCGGTATACACGCTGACGCTGGCCTCGATATTGGGCCACAAGGAAATGCGCTATAAGGTGCAGGATTCCACGGGCAGCGATATGGACTTTATCGCGCCCGATGCCAAGATCCTGATCGTAGACGACAACGCGGTCAACCTAAAGGTCGTAGAGGGGCTGTTGGAGCCGCTGAAAATGCGGGTGGATACGGCGCTGAGCGGACGGGAGGCGATCAACAGGATCGATATCGAGCGGTATGATATCATCTATATGGATCATATGATGCCGGAATTAGACGGCGTGGAGACGACGCACATTATCCGGCGTTTTTATGAGAGCTATAACGATGTGCCCATCGTCGCGCTGTCCGCCAATGCGATGGACGGGACAAAGGAGATGTTCCTGCGGGAGGGCATGAACGATTTCGTGCCGAAGCCGATCGAGCTGCGCGCCCTGATCGCGAGCGTGCGCAAATGGCTGCCCGATGAAAAGATACAGCATAATTATGAAATACAGGATATGGAGGAGCAGAAGGCGGAACACATCACGGTGGGCGATCTGGATACGGACGCCGCGATCGGTATGCTCGGCAGTGAAAAGATGTTCTGGACCGTCCTAGAGACCTATTATAAGTCGATCGCGAAGAAGGCGAATCTGATCGAGGAGCTGGAAGCAAAGGAGGATTGGCCGGCCTATACGATCGAGGTCCATGCGCTGAAGAGCTCGTCGAAGCAGATCGGCGCGATGGAGCTGTCCAATATGGCGGCGGATATGGAAAAGGCGGGGAACGAGGCCAACGGCGTCCTGATCCACAGCAAGACGGGCAGGATGCTGGAACGCTACCGCAGCTATCTCAAGTCGCTTCAGGGATTTTTGGTAAAGGAAGAGGACGGAGCGGAAAAAGAAGAGATCACAAACGAGCGTCTGCAGGAATTTTTCGTCCAAATGCTGGACGCGGCCGAAAATCTGGATATGGACGGAATGGAGCATGTGATCGGAGAGATGGAAGGCTACCGGTACGACGACTGGCAGGCGGCGTTCTTTGAACGGCTCAAGGAAGCGGTGCAGGACGTCGATACGGACGCCTGCGAGACGATCGTCGGGGAATGGGGAAGCAAGCTGGAATGAGCGCAGGGCTCTCCTGCGCAGGAGCATAGGAGGCGGTTATGAAGGAGTATGAGAGCATACATCTTGTGCGGCCCGACGATCTGAACCATCACGGGACGCTCTTTGCCGCGCGCGGGGCGGCGTGGTTCGTGGAGGCGGCCTTTATCGCCGCGGGCTGTACCTGCGGTGGCACGGACGGCGTCGTGTGCCGCGCTCTGGAGGAGATGTCCTTTAAGCGGCCGGTGAAACCGGGGACGCTCCTGCGCTTTCTGGCGCGGGCCGTTTATGCGGGGAGCAGCAGCCTGACCGTGGCGGTAACGGCGCAGGACGCTCTGGACGGGGCCGTATGTCTGGAAGGGCTGGTCACGTTCGTAACGATCGGGGAAGACGGCGCAAAGCGGGCGCACCATATCGTTTTGGACGAGCCGGAGGACGAGCGGGAGGCTGGGCAGAGAGAGGCCGCAAAGCGGCTGCGGAGCAGACAGGGACGATAAGGCGGATAAAAGGAGGGAAGCGTATGCTTTTTTTGTGGTATCCAAAATGCAGCACATGCCAGAAGGCGAAAAAATGGCTGGACGGGCATGGAATTTCTTATGAGCTGCGCGATATCAAGGAGGAACATCCCAGCGCGGCAGAGCTGGAAGCGTGGCAGAGGCTGGGCGGGCTGGAGATGAAAAAGCTGTTTAATACCAGCGGTATGCTGTACCGCTCCATGAACCTGAAGGAAAAACTGACGCAGATGTCAGATAAGGAAAAGATAGAGCTCCTCGCGACGGACGGAATGCTGGTAAAGCGCCCGCTCCTGATTGCGGAGGACGCCGTGCTGACGGGCTTTCGGGAAGCGGAATGGGAGAAGCTTTTATAAGCGGAAAAGCATGAGTTGAGATCAGCATAGTAACGGGTGGGGGACGTTATGAAAGCAAGGATAAGGAAAGCGTTTGCGCTGCTTACGTTTGCGGCGCTTCTGCTTACGGGCTGCGGCGGCGCGGAAAGCGCGGGCTATGATCTGCCTGCGCAGGAAACCGTACAGAGCATAGAGAGCATTGCGCAGAGCGGGCGGAGAGCCGAGCAGAGCACGGAGAACGCCGTACAAAGCGCAGAGAATACTGCGCAGAGCTCTCAAAGAACCGAGCAAAGTATAGAGAGCATTGCGCAGAGCGGGCAGGGCACGGAGGACACCGTACAAAGCGTGGAGAACGCCGAGCAGGGCGCGGAGAGCATTGCACAGAGCGGGCAAAACCGCGATACGGGCGAAGAAGCGTATCTTGTGTCGGAGCATGAGACGATACGGGCGGCGGCAAAGGGCGCGTCCGGAGGGGACGGGATACAGAGCGGCGCAGAGACGGAGGCCGAGCTGCACTTTATCGACGTAGGACAGGGAGACGCGACGCTGGTCAAATGCGGCGGCCATGCGATGCTGATCGACTGCGGCGAAAACGACAAGGGTACGCTCGTGCAGCGGTATCTGCAAAAGCAGGGCGTAACGAAGCTGGATTATCTGGTGCTGACCCACCCGGATTCCGACCATATCGGCGGCGCGGACGTTGTCGTTACCAAATTTGAGATCGGGCAGGTATTTATGGCCGATTATACGAAGGAAAACAAGACGTACCGAGATTTGATCGGAGCGCTTTCCGATAAGCGGCTGGGCTGGCAGACGCCTAAGCCCGGCAGCGTCTTTTCTCTTGGCGGCGCGGAATTTACCGTTTTGGGGCCGGTGGGACGCTATGAGGATCCGAACAATTCTTCCCTTGTGCTGCGCCTTGACGTCGGGGACGTGAGCTTTTTGTTTACCGGGGACGCGCAGGAGCCCGCCGAAACGGATATGCTGAGGGCGGGCGCGGACGTGGCGGCGGATGTCTATCAGGTCGGACATCACGGAAGCGATACCTCCTCAAGCGAGGCGTTTTTAAAGGCGGTCGCGCCGGACTATGCGGTCATAAGCTGCGCGGAGGGCAACTCTTACGGCCATCCCCACGCGGCGGTGCTCAATACGCTGCGCGCAATGGGAGTATCCGTCTTTCGTACCGACGAACAGGGCAGTATCGTGGCCCGTACCGACGGCAAGAGCGTGAAATGGAACAGCGCGCCGTCCGAGAGCTGGCAGGCGGGAGAACGGACGGGCTCAGCCGCGGCGCAGACGGTTACGGGGATCAAGCAAAGCGGGACCCAAGCGCAGGCGGCCGGGGATACCGGCACGGCGCAGGCCGGCTCTTATATCGGAAATAAAAATAACGGGAAGCTCCACCGAGCCACCTGCAAGCATTTGCCTAAGGAAGAGAACCGGGCGGTATTTGCGAGCAGGGAAGAGGCTGTGGAGGCGGGATACGACGACCCCTGCAAGCTATGTAAGCCGTAAAGGGAACGTTTGAAACATAGGAAAGGAAGGAAAGCGCATGAAGATTTATGTCTGGGGGACTGGAAGACTGGTCGGAAAGGTGGTTGGAAAGCATATCCCGTTGGAGGATGTGGAGGCTTTTGTAGATAATGATAGTTCCAAAAGCGAGTATATGGGGAAAAAAGTAATTTCTCCGGTAGAATTATCCGGGCTCGGATATGATGTCGTTCTTGTGGCAAATTTATACAGAAAAGAAATTTACGAACAGTGCCTGTCGCTGGGTATCGATGTTTCGAGGGTGATCTTTTTATACAATAACTGTGAGCTGAAAGATATCAATGTCAATTATGATTTGGCACAAAAGGTTCTCGGAGAGGAATATACCGCTCTTGTCCGTAATCGCTATCATGTAGTAAGGGGTGTGGAGGCTTATGGAAAACCGGCTCCCGTACTGCAAATATGCGGGGGGGGTATAGCCTGAGCGATTATGTCAGGACGGAATGCTTTGCCCTTGCGGTAAAGGAAATCTATAAACGGCAGTTAAAGGGAAATGTGGCCGAGCTGGGTGTGTTTCGGGGAGAATTTGCGCAGTATATCAACGCGGCGTTTCCAGATAAAACCTGTTACCTGTTTGATACTTTTGACGGATTTGACGCTAATGAGGCTTTGACGGAAATGAAAAGCGGTAACTGCACAGACGCTTTCATAGAAGCCTATAGACAGACGAATGTGCCGGTTGTCTTAAAACGGATGAAATATTTGGAAAATATTGTGATTCAGCAGGGATATTTTCCAGAATCGCTACAGGGCTTAGAGGATACTTTCTGCTTTGTGTCGTTAGACGTAGATTTTGAAGCGTCCATTTATGAAGGGTTAAAGTATTTTTATCCAAGACTGGAAACGGGCGGCTATCTATTTATTCATGATTATAACAGTGATTTGCGGGGCGTAGAGAAAGCGGTAGACCGATATGAAAGAGATATGAAATTATCGCTTTGTAAAATGCCGTTATGCGATGCGAATGGTACTCTGGTTGTTATGAAATAAATAGAGTGGGTAAATGGCAGACAACGGTCTAAGTTGATGATATCTCAAAGACACGATATGACGGGGGATCTAGGGCTTGAAACATAAGGTGCGTATCGTATCGGCGCTCTGTCTTGCGCTGGCGGGTCTATTGGCGGGCTGCGCGGCGCGGGCGGGAGCCGGAAAGGAAAGCGGTTATCAGATCGCGGAAAGCGAGAAGCTGACGATCTATACCTCCCATAAAAAAGAAGTATACGAACCGATCGTCAGGGAATTTGAAGAGCGGACGGGTATCTTTGTGGAGGTCAGACAGGGCGGAAGTCTGGAGCTGTTCGACCAGATCGCAAAAAGCGGCGCGGGGGAAAGCTGCGACGTTATCTTCGGCGGCGGGATCGAGAACTATATCGCCTATCAGGATTATCTGGAGGCGTACCGGGCGGCGGGAGAGGAAATGATAGAGGAACGATACCGCTGCGCCGGACATAAATGGACGGCGTTTTCCGTACTACCCATTGTCCTGATCTATAATAATAAGCTCGTCTATCCAGCCGCCGCGCCGCATAGCTGGGAGGAACTGCTAGAGGAGAAGTGGAAGGGGAAAGTCGCTTTTGCGGATCCGGCGGCTTCCGGCAGCAGCTATACTGCGCTCTGTACCATGATACAGGCGCTTGGAGAAGGCGAGGAGCAGGCGTTGGAGCGCTTTTCAAAGGTTTTGGACGGGCATGTGTCGGAAAGCTCGGGGGACGTGTTGGAAGAGGTCAATTCCGGCAGTATGCTGGTAGGGGTCACGCTGGAGGATACCGCCAGAGAGCGTATCAGTCAGGGAGCCGATCTTTCCTTTCTCTATCCAGAGGAGGGGACGAGTGCCGTGCCGGACGCGGCGGCGATCGTAAAGGGCGCGCGCCATCGTGAGAACGCGCGGAAATTTCTGGATTTTGCGGTGAGCCGCGACGCGCAGAGGTTTTTGTCGGATACCCTGTTCCGTCAGACGGTGCGCACGGACATAGAGACGGCGGATCGCGGGGAAACGGGAAAAAATGATATGCGGGTGCTGGATTATGACGTCGTATGGGCGGTGCGGGAGAAAAACGGCATTCTGGAAGAATGGGCGCGGCTGCAGAAGGATACGGAAAGATGAGCGGATGTTTCAAAAGATCGTTTCAGAGACGCCAGCTTGTCTGTTTTCTGGCGGTCGCCCTGCTGCCGCTGCTCATCACGAGCCTGTTTCTCACCCAGATCGTGCGGGCGAAGGTGGAGAGCGACTATGAAAAGGAGATAGCGGGGCGGGCGGAGCGGACGGATGCCGCGGTATCGGCGATCCTTGATAAGCTGGCGCTGGCGGCGCAGAAGATTTGCGATAACGAGACGATCGTTTCAACGATAGACGAGACGGATCCGTGGGTCAGGAATCAGTCGTATGCGCAGTTCTACAGCGAGACGATCTCCCTGCGCGCATATGCCTGTTTCGATCTCTATAATATGGAGGGAGAACGGGTATATTCCACGGGCAGCGGAAGCCATGACGAGCGCCTGCCGCTCTATTGGGGGATCCTGCGGGCGGCGGATAACGACTTGGGGCGCTTTGTCCTAATGCGCGGAGAAGGGGGCGGCGGCGATTCGGCGCTGCTTTACGGCGCGCGCTGTCTGGTCGATACGGAAGGGATAAAACGGGGATTTATCGTGATCGGCGTCAGCGATGAGAATTTCCATGAGATATTAAAGGAAGAGGGGCTTGGTACGGAAGGGCTCGTGCTCCTCGATTCCCATTGGCAGGTCGTATACGGCGGGGAAGCGCCGGAGGCGGCCAATGCGGGAACGCTCCTTAGGGAGCGGCTGCTGCGGGGAGAGCGGCTTCCCCAAAAATGGAAGAGCGGCGGCATGGATATCTCGCCGCTTGGCGATACGGGGCTGTATAAGGCACTGCTGCGCTCGGAGATCTTTTCTACGGACGTCGTGCGGACAATGTATACGGTAAGCCTGATCATGGCGGGATTTTGTTTTCTGCTGTGTATCTTCGTCGCGCAGAGGCTGAGCAGCAGCCTGACGTCTCCGATCAAACGTATCAACAGCGCCATGCACAGGCTTCAGGAGGGAGAGCTGGATACGCGGATCCCTGTGGACCGTCAGGACGAGCTGGGGGAAATGTCGGAGAATTTCAACATCATGGCGACCCGGCTGGAGAAATATGTGGAGGGGCAGGTACGGGCGCAGCAGGAGCTGGACGCTTCCCACATCGCCATGATGCAGGCGCAGATGAACCCGCATTTTTTATATAATACGCTGGATACGATGAAGTGGCTGGCTAAGGCGAACCATGTGCCCGAGATCGCGACCATGTCCGCAGGGCTTGCGGGCATTCTGCGGACGAGTATCTCTTCGGCGCAGTTTATCCGCTTAAAAGAAGAAATGCAGCTAGTCGCAAATTATGCGCAGATACAGAAGATCCGTTACAGCGACCGTTTCCGCTTTGAGATGACGCTGCCGGAATCCTTGGAGGAATGTATCGTGCCTAAGCTGATCGTGCAGCCGATCGTGGAAAACGCGCTGCTGCATGGGCTCGAGGACAGCGAGGACGGGCTGATAAGCGTTACGGTCAGCGAGACGGACGGGATCCTGTCCATCGAAACGCTGGATAACGGCTGCGGGATACCGGAGGAGATCATGGAATGTATCAACAGCCGGGACAGGGAGAGGCTTTCGGGGCATATCGGATTTTATAATGTCGATACGATCATCCGCCTGCACTATGGGGAGCGGTACGGCCTGCATGTGAGCAGACCGTCCGAGGGCGGCACGCTGGCGCGTATCACGCTTCCCGCGCGGTGGGAATAAAGAAGTAAAGAAGGGGTCTTATGTTTAAAGTTGTTGTGGTCGACGACGAAGCGCTGGTCCGAAAGGGCATTGTGCAGGAGACGGACTGGGAGGCGTTAGACTGCGTGGTGGCGGCGGAAGCGGGAAACGGATTGGAAGGGCTGGAGGCCGTAAGGCGGTACAGGCCGGATCTTTTGATCAGCGATATCAAAATGCCCAGAATGGACGGGATCGCGATGCTGGAAAAGCTGCGGGAGGAAGAAAACGACGTGAGCGTCATATTTCTGACCGCTTACGGCGAATTTGAGTATGCGCAGAGCGCGGTCAAGCTGCTGGCATCGGACTATCTGTTAAAGCCCTTTCAGGACGGGGAGCTCGAAGCGACCGTGCGGCGGGTGACAAAGCGGATCAAGGAAAGGCGGGAAGGAAAGAGCGGGAGGGCCGCGGGCGCGGAACCCCTTCTCTTGCCCGAAATGGAAAACGGCGGCATGAGCCGCTATGTGCTGAGCGCGCTTTCCTATATCCGGGAGCATTTTGACGACGAGGATATGGGGATCGCGTCGGTTGCCGCCTTTCTGGGTATCAGCGAGAGCCATTTGAGCCATATCTTTAAAAAGGAAACCAATTACAGCGTGGCCGCCTATATCACCCGATACCGGATACAGACGGCGATGCGCCTGTTAAAGGACTGCCGCTGTAAGGTGTATGAGGTCGCGGAAAAGGTGGGATACCGCGACATCGCTTATTTTTCTTCCACGTTTAAAAAGATCGTAGGGGTAAACCCGTCGGAATATCAGAGCAGGCCGGACGGCTTATAAACGGCGTAAAAAGGTCAAAATCCACAAAAACCCCCGCGTACTTCGCGCCGTATCCTGCAAAATGACAGAAATTCACAAATATTTGCAGGTTTGTCCGATTTCTTTTCTCTTTTTCCATTTGTATAATAAAAACGACACAGGGATACATGGGTATCCTAGATAAGAGCAGGAGCGGGAGGCCCCGGGCAGGGCGCCGGAGTATCCAGAGCTCATGGCAAAAAAGGAGGAAAGAAATGAAAAAGAGAGTAGTAGCTTTGTTATTGACGGGTCTTTTGACAGTCGTCTCTTTGGCAGGATGCGGCGGCGGAGCGCAGAACGCGCAGAGCGCTCAGGATTCCGCACAGGAAGCGGCCCCTGCGCAGGAAGCGGCGGCGGAGCCGGAAGAGGGAGCGCCGGGTACGGGCACCGATGCGGGCGAGGTCGACGAGGCCAATATGACGGCGACGGAGAGCATTATCCATGAGGCGGAAGGCATGAGCATGGAGGAGCTGGCAAAGAAGGCGATCGAGGAATCCAACGGCAAGACCTTTTACGGCGTAGGAAATTCCAGCCGCGGACAGTCCGCGCTCCCTCTGTTCATCGAGTATCTGCAGAGTATCGACCCTTCCTACAATATGGAATTTGAGTGGCAGCAGCCCAAGAATAACAAGATCTTCGAGCAGCTTTCGGCGGACTCCTTAAAGCCGGAAGGAACCTTTGCGATGACGCTGATCCAAGACGGCAATCAGATCCAGTCCAAGATGGTTGAGACGGGTATCCTGAAAACCTACATTCCTAAGGAATGGGCGGAAGCGAACGGCACGACGGCGGATGCGTACACCGGATTTTTACCGCTGCAGACGCTCAATAAGGTATTTATGTATAACTGCACGGGCAGCGCGCAGTACAAAAACTGCTGGGACTTCGTAGCGGAAGGCGTGCACCCGCTGTATATGGATATCGATTCCGAGATCGTAGGAAAGAACTTCCTTTACATGCTGACGGAAGATAAATATGCGGATATGCTCAAGGACGCGTTCGATAAGCTGGATGCCGACAAGCAGGCTTATTTCCAGCCCACGATCGACGAGGTGGCGACGGATGCGGAGGACTTTGGTCTGGGCGAGAACGGCAAATATGCGCTCGCATGGATCAAGCTCTGGGTAGGCGCTTACAATGCGCAGACAGACGACGGCCCGATCTGCAATACGCTGGTAACGGATTCCGCGACCGATCAGAGCGGCCTGCTGGTTTATTCCAAGCTGCGCTCCGTAGAAGAGTCTGCGGGCGTTTCCGTAAACAATATCAAGGTTGCGGCTTATGAGGACGGCTATGAGGGGATCGGCGGATTTGGTTACTGCCATTATCTGTTTGTAACGGAAAATTCCCCGCTGCCGTGGACGGCGTGCGCGTTTATCGCTTACATGACCTGCACGGAGGACGGCTTCAGCGCATGGGGCAAGGATATGGGCGGATATTCCGCAAATCCCGATGTGGCGGCTGCAACGGAGGCTACCTACAATCACAGCAAGGGCGGCTATGACGAAAACGGCGAGAATGTATTTGACAGCAAGAACGACAGAGGCTATGACTGGTGGACGACGGAAGGAGAACTGGTATTAGAGGATCCGGCATACTGCGCGTCGGTAGATTTCACGGTAGGGAACTGGATCGAGCTTCTGACGAAATACAGCGATTCGGCGGAAGAGTAGGAAAGCGGGGAGAGACACATGGCAGTTGTCCTGAATAAGATTAAGACGTATCTGTCCAGACCGCAGAATATCATCCTGCTGCTGTTCGGTATCGTACTGACGTTTTCGACCGTCTCGCCGATCGTAGCGATCGTAGAGGATACCTTTAAGATCCATCCCGGTACGATAGACGCACATCTGACGGGAAGGTCGGCGGGATTCTCGATCGCCAACTACACGGATCTGTTTACGAGCAAACTGGCAAAAACGAATCTATGGATTCCTTTGTGGAATACAGTGCTGCTGGCGGTGTTCACCTGCCTGATCTCCATTGTGTTCGGCGGACTGTTCGCCTTCCTCGTAACGAGGACGAACATGAAATGCAAGAAATATTTAAGTTCGATCTTCATTTTTCCATATATCATGCCGCAGTGGACGCTGGCGGTCGTATGGCAGAATGTGTTCAACAGCAATGCGGTAGTAGGGACGGCAAACGGACTGCTGGCTTCCCTGTTCGGTATCCTGGCGCCAAAGTGGTGGTGCCAGGGCCTGCTCCCCAGCGCGATCGTTCTCGGGCTGCATTACGCGCCCTTTGCTTACATACTGATCGGCGGGATCTTCCGCAATATGGACGCCAATCTGGAAGAGGCGGCGACGATACTGGATACGCCCAAGTGGAAGATCATGTTCCGTATCACGCTGCCGATGGTCAAGCCGGCGATCCTCTCTACGATCCTGCTGGTGTTCGGCAGCGCGATGGGGAGTTACCCGGTGCCGCATTATCTGGGGCTTACGACCTTGTCCACGAAATATATCTCCTTAAATTCCAAATATACGGGAGAGGCCAGCATTCTGGCGATCATCATGATGGTCTTTGGCGTGGCGATCCTGCTGATGAATCAGGTCAGCCTAAGCAGCAGAAAGAATTATACCACGGTCACGGGCAAGTCGGGGCAGATCTCCAAGATCAATCTTGGCAAGATCGGAAAATATGCGATCGCGCTCGTCTTTATCGTGGTCACGTTCTTTACGAGCATTTTCCCGATCCTGTCCTTTGCGCTTGAGACCTTCCTGCCCAATCCGGGAGATTACAGCTTCCTGTATACGGGAGATCTGCACAACCTGACGACGAAGTGGTGGCTGACGAGCGAGAATGTGACGGAGAACGGCCTGTACGGACAGTTCGGGATCCTATACAATCCGATCATCTGGAAGGCGTTCCGCGGCACGCTGCTGGTGGCGGTCTGCTGCGCGCTGATCGCGGGTACGATCGGTACGCTGATCGGTTACGCGGTATCCAAGAACCGCAGGAGCAAGTGGGCGAGTTATGTCAACGGCGTGGCGTTCCTGCCGTATCTGATGCCTTCGCTTGCCGTAGGCGTGGCGTTCTTTATCCTGTTTTCCAATGACAGGATCAACCTTTTCAACACCTATACGCTGCTGATCATAGCGGGCGTGGTGAAATATATCCCCTTCGCGAGCCGGAGCGCGTTAAATTCCATGCTCCAGCTGAGCGGAGAGATCGAGGAAGCGGCGGTGATACAGGACATTCCGTGGTATAAACGGATGCTTTACATCATCATTCCGATCCAAAAGACCTCTATCATCAGCGGCTATCTGCTGCCGTTCATGACATGCCTAAGAGAGCTGTCGCTGTTCCTTTTGCTGTGTACGCAGGGCTTTATCCTGTCTACGACGCTGGATTACTTTGACGAGATGGGGCTGTATGCGTTCTCAAGCGCGATCAACCTGATCCTGATCGTAGTGATCTTGATCTTTAATACATTGGTAAACAAACTGACTGGAGCCAGTCTGGATAACGGTATCGGAGGAAAGTGATCATGCCAGAAATAAAATTAACAAATATCACAAAGAGATGGGGAAAATTCTATGCAGTGGACCATCTGAATCTGGATATGGAGGACAACGCCTTTATCACGCTGCTTGGCCCTTCCGGATGCGGGAAAACGACGACGCTGCGCATGATCGCGGGACTGGAAACGCCGACGAGCGGACAGATCAGGATCGGCGATCGGGTCGTGTTTGACAGCGAGGCGGGTATCAACGTGCCCGCCAATAAGCGGAAGGTAGGATTTTTGTTCCAAAACTATGCGCTGTGGCCGAATATGACCGTATATCAAAACATCGCGTTCGGCCTGCGCAACCGGAAGGAAGAGTTTCCGGTGGTCAATACGGAGGCGCGTATCCTGCGCAGCCAGATCAACGCGTTAAAGGACGGCAGGGAGATTCAGAAGCTGGTCGAGGAATGCCGGGACAAACGCGGCAAGCTGGATATGGATAAGGTGTACCTGAAGCTGATCGATACGTTTACCGTTTCGATCTATACCGCAAAGACGCTTTTTGAATACCGGATCCATGAGGCCAATGATCCGCAGGAGGCGGCAAAGCGCAAGGCGCAGGAGCTTCAGGGCAAGCTGGACGGTATCTTGGCGGCGTGCCGGGAAAAGGGGACGGAGCTGAACTCGGAGAGCGAATATACGAAGGACGGCAAGGTCATGACGGAAGTTCGGAAGATGACGAAAGAGGAGGTCGATCTGGCGGTGCGCCGGGTATCCCGTATCGTAAAGATTGGTATGTTCATGGACCGTTATCCCGCAGAGCTCTCCGGCGGCCAGCAGCAGCGCGTGGCGATCGCGAGGACACTGGCTCCCGAACCGGACGTGCTGTTTATGGACGAGCCGCTTTCTAATCTGGACGCGAAGCTGCGTCTGGAAATGCGTTATGAGCTGCAGAGGCTCCATGTGGAGACGGGGAGCACCTTCGTCTATGTCACGCACGACCAGATGGAAGCGATGACGCTCGCGACCAAGATCTGTCTGATCAACAACGGCGTACTGCAGCAGTATGACGCGCCGCTTACCGTATACAACCGACCGAACAATCTCTTTGTCGCGGACTTCGTGGGGAATCCCTCGATCAACTTTATCGAAGCGCGGGGGAAACAGGAAAAGGACGGAAGCGTCGCGCTCGATATCTTAGACGGTATCAAAGCGAGATTTAAGCCGTCGGCTGCCCTTGATCTGGATGCGTGGTTTGCGGAAAGAGACCGCAGGGACGCCGACAGCGAAGCGGAAAGCCGCGAGATGTTAAAAGATAAAAAGGCGGTGGAAAAAGGAAATAAGGATGAAAAATTCCGTTATCACATTGCCAAAGTCGAGGAAGAGGACGAGAGCCTGAAGGAAGAAAAGGAGCCGGACAACGAAGATTTTGTGATCGGCATCCGTCCCGAATATATCCATATCGCAAAGGACGAAAAGCTGTCGGGAACCGTCTATGGCGCGATGCCTACCGGTATGGAATCCACGATCAAGCTGCGGATCGGCGATTATCTGCTGACGAGCGTAGCCTTTGGCGGGACGGTCTATAAGATCGGAACGGAGACGGGATTCGGGATCTCGGGAAGCGATATCCTTTTATTTGACCGCAGATCCGGCCGCTATATCGCGGCGGGTGAGCTGGCGATCGAGTAAAAAACGGCGTTTTTTGAAGCTGTGGCCGTGGCAGGACCTTATTGATATAGGGTCTGCCGCGGCTTTTTTGCGCGCTTCCTGTCTTTTTGCGCGCCCGCAGTTTTTCCCCTTGCCGAGACTATGGACGGAGTATATAATACAGACAGGCAGTCTTGTGTGGTCTTGCGGCTGGCAAAACGGGGGTTATGGCTATGATTGACAAAGAACGGCAGGATAATGCGTATCAATTTGCAAAGGCGCTGTGCTATTACGCGGGCAAGGACGAGGGATTTTTGGAGCGGTTCTGGGCGGAGCTGTGCGGGGAGGAGGATATCCTAGATGAGTTCTGCTATTATATGGAACATCAGACCTTTGCGTGCAGGGTCAAGATCGAGGGATATACGGTGATCGACGTCATGGTCTGGCAGATCGATCATTTTAAGGCGGAGATGGACCGCCGCGATCCCGATATGAGGGATAACGGCGATCAAATGCTGCTCATGGCCTTCGATTCTTTCCTGAAAATGAGAAAGGAGCCGGGGCGGTATGTGCGCCTGATGAAGGACGAGACGGGCACGGACTATCCGGGGAAATATTAAAGGAGAAACGGGAAAATGGTCTTTATCTTTGATCTGGACGGCGTGATCGTGTTCACGGACCGATTCCATTATCTGGCATGGAAGCGGATCGCCGACGAAATGGGGATCTATTTTGACGAAAAGATCAACAACAGGCTCAGAGGCGTCAGCCGTATGGAGAGCCTTGCGATCATTTTGGAGCGATATACGGGAAAGGCTTTGTCAGAACAGGAAAAAACAGAGCTTGCGGAGCAAAAGAACGCCGTTTACAGGAGCTTTCTGGAGAAGATGACGCCGTCGGACGTCCCGGGCGAGGTAAGGGATACGCTGCAAAAGCTGCGGGCGGGCGGCTGTAAGCTGGCGATCGGCTCTTCCAGCAAAAATACGAAGTTTATCTTGGAAAGGGTGGGGCTTGCGGACTTTTTTGACGCAGTTTCGGACGGCACCAACATCTCGCGTTCTAAGCCCGACCCCGAGGTATTCTTAAAGGCCGCCGAATTTCTGCGGGAAAAGCCCGAGGACTGCTATGTGGTGGAGGACGCATACGCGGGGATCGAAGCGGCGAAGGCCGGCGGAATGCGGGCGATCGGGATCGGAGAGGCGGCATCCTGCGAAAAAGCGGATATCGCGATCTCTTCTTTCAGCGAATTGCTGGGGCTGATCGCATAGGCCCGGGGACTTCTATAGCGGCCGGGCGTTTACGATATTGGCAAAAGAGAAAAAGGCGGGAACGATACGATGACATTGAGGGAATTACCGGTCGGGAAGATGGCGACCATCACGACCGTCGGCGGCGAGGGCGCTCTGCGCCAGCATTTTCTGGATATGGGAGTGATCCCCGGTACGGATATCGTACTGGTAAAATACGCCCCGTTGGGCGATCCGATGGAATTTATGATCCACGGATACGAGCTGACGCTGCGGGTAGCAGACGCGGAAAAGATCGGGATCCAGAGGATCCGGGAGGCCGAAGGGGACGGCGGAAGAGAGAAAAAGGAACAAAGCAGGGGTATCGTGCACCCGGGACTGGGAGAAGGCGGAAAGTACCATGTTAAGGCGACTGAAAATCCTCTGCCGGATACGGAGATCTTGAGCTTTGCGCTGGCGGGGAATCAAAACTGCGGGAAAACGACGCTCTTTAACCAGCTGACGGGCGCAAACCAGCATGTCGGGAATTTTCCGGGCGTTACGGTGGACCGGAAGGACGGCGTGATCAAAGGACATGCGAATACGCTGATCACGGATTTGCCGGGGATCTATTCCCTTTCCCCCTATTCCAATGAGGAGATCGTGACCAGAGCCTACGTCATGCGGGAGAATCCAAAGGGGATCATCAATGTTGTGGACGCTTCCAATATCGAGCGCAACCTTTATCTGACCATGCAGCTCATGGAGCTGGATATCCCGATGGTGCTGGCGCTCAATATGATGGACGAGGTAAGAGGGAACGGCGGCTTTGTCCGTATCAACGAGATGGAGGAAATGCTGGGCATCCCGGTGGTGCCGGTCTCCGCGGCCAAGAACGAGGGGATCGACGAGCTGGTGCGCCATGCGCTGCATGTGGCGAAATATCAGGAGCGTCCGGGCAGGATCGACTTTTGCGGCGCGGACAGGAACGGGGGCGCGGTGCACCGCTGTCTCCATGCCATCATGCATTTGATCGAGGATCATGCGAAGGCGGCGGGGATCCCGGTGCGCTTTGCGGCGAGCAAGCTGGCGGAGGGCGATCGGGATATCCTAGAGAGCCTTTCCTTAGATCAGAACGAATGCGAAATGCTGGAGCATATCGTCTGCCAGATGGAAAAGGAGAGCGGAATGGATCGCGCGGCGGCCATTGCGGATATGCGGTTTTCCTTTATCCGGGAGGTATGCGGGGCGACCGTCATAAAGCCGCGGGAGAGCAGGGAACATGCCAGAAGCGCGAAGATAGACAAGGTCCTGACAGGAAAGTATACGGCGATCCCGGCGTTTATCGCGATCATGGGGATCGTGTTCTGGCTGACCTTCAATGTGATCGGGGCATGGCTGCAGGGGCTTTTGGAGACGGGCATAGCGTGGCTGTCCGCCGTGGTGGATACGGCGCTTACGGCGTTCGGCGTCAATGAAGCGCTGCATTCCCTGATCGTTGACGGGATTTTTAACGGCGTCGGCAGCGTCCTCAGCTTCCTGCCGATCATCGTTACGCTGTTTTTCTTTTTATCGCTGTTAGAGGACAGCGGCTATATCGCGCGGGTGGCCTTTGTGATGGACAGGCTGCTCAGAAAGATCGGCCTCTCGGGAAGGAGTATCGTGCCAATGCTGATCGGGTTCGGCTGTACGGTGCCGGGCGTTATGGCGACGCGCACCCTGCCGTCCGAGCGCGACAGAAAGATGACGGTGCTGCTGACCCCGTTTATGAGCTGTACGGCAAAGGTGCCGATCTACGGTTTTTTCACGGCGGTATTTTTCCCGGAGCACGGGGCGCTCGTCATGATCGGCCTGTACCTGCTGGGAATCGTTTTAGGGATCGTCATGGCGCTGCTCTTGAAAGGGACTGTCTTTCAGGGCGAGGCGGTGCCCTTTGTCATGGAGCTTCCGAACTATCGTATGCCGGGCGCGAAGAATGTAGGACATCTTCTCTGGGACAAGGCGCGGGATTTTCTACAGCGCGCCTTTACGGTGATCTTTATCGCGACGATCGTGATCTGGTTCCTTCAGACCTTTAACCTGCGTCTGAATCTCGTAACGGATTCACGGGAGAGTATGCTGGCGGCAGCTGCGGGCGCGATCGCGCCGCTCTTTGCCCCGCTGGGCTTTGGGGACTGGAGGATCTCCACCGCGCTGATCACCGGATTTATGGCGAAGGAGAGCGTGGTGGCGACACTGTCGGTGCTGCTCGGCAGTACGGATATGATCGTTTCCGTCCTTACGCCGCTTTCGGCGGCGAGCCTGCTGGTATTCTGCCTGCTCTATACGCCCTGCGTGGCGGCCATTACCTCGGTAAAGCGGGAGCTTGGCGCAAAGTGGGCGCTTGGCGTGGCGGCCGGACAGTGTATGATCGCGTGGCTGGCCGCGGGGATCGTCCGGCTGATCGGGCTGGCGTTCGGTTTTTTATAAAAAAATAAGGCGGAGCATTTCCATGCCGCCGGATTTGTGATAAGATGGATAACAAACGGATACCGGATAACAAAGGAAAAAGCATGGGAGCAGGAGGAAGTATCAAGATGGAAGAAGGAAAAAAGGTGTCTTTTATCCATTCGATCTCGGCGAAAATCACGATACTGACGATATGTGTCGTATTGCTGTCTTCGATTGGAAGCATGACGAATGCCAGCGCAAAGGCCGAGACGCTCGTCAGGAACGTTTATTATGAGTATATGCTCAGCATTGTGGAGGCGGAGGCCGACGTGGTCAGCCAGATCACGGAAGCGACGGAGGTTACGACGGAGATCTATGCGGACGTGCTGAAGGAGGTCAAGATGGACGGTATCGCTTCTTCGTGCGCATTTCTGGTCGATTCGGACGGGACGGTGCTCTACCATCCTGAAACGGATAAGATCGGAAAGCGGACGGAGGATACGGCGGTCTTAAATCTCGTATCGCAGCTTCAGTCGGGAAGCGTTCCAAAGGACGACGTGGTGCTGTATGAGGAACAGGGGAAAGAAAAATACGCGGGCTATGCGGTCACGGATCAGAACCAGATCGTAGTGCTGAGTGCAGATGAAAAGGAGCTGCTGCAGCCGCTGAACAAAATGCTGCGCGGAATGCTGCTGACCTCTGTGAGCAGCCTGCTTTTGTGCGTGATCATAGGATATGTCGTGAGCGTTTTCATCACCCGCCCGCTCGGCAGGGTGACGCAGATCATCGCTAAGACGGCGCGGCTGGATTTTAGGCACAATCCCGGCGCCCATGAGCTGATGAAGCGCAGGGACGAGGCGGGAGCGATGATACGCGCGGCGCACGAAATGCGGCAGAATCTGCGTAAAATGCTCAAGGATATCACCAGCGCGAGCGATCAGATCAAGGCGAACATGGACGAGCTGCAGCGGGTGACGATGGCGGTGGACAGCATGTGCTCGGACAATTCGGCGACGACGCAGGAGCTGGCGGCAGGAATGCAGGAGACGGCCGCGACGAGCGCTACCATCAATGAAAATGTAGAAGAGATCAAGAGCGGCGCGTCGGATATTGCGGATATGTCGTCCGAAGGGGCTAAGACCTCCGAAGAGGTCATGGAGCGTGCAAAGGACATGCGGGAGCGCACGGTGGCCGCAAGCGCTAAAACGACGGAGATGTATAACAATGTCAAGAAGAAGGCGCAGCAGGCGATCGAGGATTCCAAAGCCGCGGATAAGATCAACGAACTGACGAGTACGATCATGGGGATCTCCTCTCAGACAGGGCTGCTGGCGCTGAACGCTTCCATTGAGGCGGCGCGCGCGGGAGAAGCGGGACGCGGCTTTGCCGTGGTCGCGACGGAGATCGGGAGTCTGGCCGACCAGACGACAAAGGCAGTTTCGAATATCGGCGTGATTATACAGGAGGTAAATGGCGCGGTCTCCAATATGGCGGACTGTCTGGAGGAAACGACCGGATTTTTGGAAAATACGATCCTCAAGGAATATAAGGAATTTGAGGTAGTGAGCGAGCAGTATCAGGAGGACGCGAAGATCTTCAAAAACAGTATGGAGAGCGTACAGAGCGCGATGGACGGCCTTACCCGATCCATTGACTCGATCGCGGACGCGATGGGCGGTATCAACAATACGGTGAACGATTCTTCCGTCGGGATCACGGATATCGCGGACAAGACCTGCAACGTGGTGGAGAGCACAGGCTCGGTTCGGGATATGGTGACGCAGTGCTATAGCTGTCTGGATAATCTCAAAGAGATCGTAGAGCGCTTTACGCTGCCGGAGGCTTGAGAAAAGAAGGAGTCTGCTTCAGGGCTTTCCCATATGGGATAAGCTCTGCGGCAGCTCCTGTTTTTTTCTTTTTCTTGCTCTTTTTTAGCGGTCTTTCTTTTTTCTGATCTTTTTTTGGGGGGGGCTATGGGAGGCCAGTGCTGTGACAAAGTTGTCGGCATCGACCCTTGCTGATAAGATGATACGGTAGCTTTGGGAGATATGTGTTGCGACGGAGTTGTCGGCTTCGCCTTTGCTGATAAAACGATACGGCGGCTATGGGAGATTTGCGCTACGACAGAGTTACCGGATCGGCGGATCAATCGAGGTGCCGGGAAAGGGGTTTTGGGAGGAGGCCGGTGTTGTGATGGAGCTGTTGGATATCGTAGATGAAAACGGGACGCCGATCGGGCGGACGGTGGAGAGGGAGGAAGCGCACAGAAAGGGGATACGGCACCGGACGGCGCATGTCTGGCTGCTTAGGGAAGGCGTTTTGGGTACGGAGGTATTGCTCCAGAAAAGGAGCGAAAACAAGGATTCCTTCCCCGGCTGTTACGATATCTCCAGCGCGGGCCATATCCCGGCGGGCGCAGATTACCTTGCGTCCGCGGTAAGGGAACTGAAAGAGGAGCTTGGGATTGTGGCGGGGGAGGAGGAGCTGCAGTTTTGCGGGCAGAGAAGATTCTGCTTTCGAGGAACGTTTTACGGCAGGCCGTTTGTCGACAATCAGATCAGCAATATATATTGTCTCTGGAGAGACGTCGAGCCAAAGGAGCTGCGCTTGCAGCGCGAGGAGGTGGAAAGCGTGCTTTGGATGGATCTGGCAGAGTGCAAAAGGGCGGTCGCGCAAGGGCGTATTAAAAGCTGCATATATCCCGAAGAGCTGGCGCTGCTTCCTGATAAGCGCGGCAGCGCCGGCTGAGTCGCGTCCGCGTCGCGGCTGTGTTTAAAGAGCGGGCTGATATACGCTCCGCGGAGGATGCGCGGAGATGCGCAGAGATTCGGCTCAGAAGATCTCTGCGAAGGGAAATCCGAATTTTGCGCCAAGACCCGCAAGCAGGTCTTGAATTTCCGCAGGAGGGATACCTATAATCTCCCGAACTGGCAGGGAAGTAACCGCAAGCGGGTCTTGAATTTCCGTGGGAGGGATACGGCAGATTGGCGTAAAATTTATTCAAAAAGGGATTGACAAGTCAAAATAATTGCATATAATTAGATTGTAAACAATCAAATAGGCAAAAATAGAAACATAGCGGAGGGCATGACAATGAACGTATATGATTTTACCGTAACGGCGCAGGATGGCAGCGAGGTCTCTCTTTCCGATTACCGCGGCAAGGTGCTGCTGATCGTGAATACGGCGACGGGGTGCGGATTTACGCCGCAGTATGACGAGCTGCAGGATATCTATGAGGAACATCAAAAGGACGGTCTGGAGATCTTGGATTTTCCGTGCAATCAGTTCGGGGAGCAGGCACCGGGGAATGACGAGGAGATCCATTCCTTCTGCACAGGACGCTATGGGATCACGTTCCCGCAGTTTTCCAAAGTTGAGGTAAACGGGGAAAATGCGATCCCGCTCTATCGGTGGCTGACGGAGAATACGAAGTTTGAGGGCTTTGACAAGCTGCATCCGATCGGCGTGCTGCTGAGCCAAATGTTGAAAAAGCAGGATAAGGATTATAAGGACAGCAGCGATATCAAGTGGAATTTCACTAAATTCCTGATCGACCGCGAGGGTAAGATCGTGGCGCGCTTCGAGCCCACGGCTTCTTTGAAAAAGATAAAGAGCAGGATAGAGGAGGTTTTGTGAGGCACATGGGAAGAGAAATGCAGACGCAGGTTTGCTGCTTTTGACCGCGTGGTTCTTATGATAAATGGATAATTGAAAATGAAGCAAAATCAAAGCTTCCGGGTGTGTGCCGGAAGCTTTTTCTGTCTTTCAAGTTATGAAAAGTAGAATGACTGAATCTCGTGCCAAGACCCGCAAGCGGGTCTTGAGCAGAATACGCTATCCCTCCCGTCTAGGCGGGCTCGGAGATCTGGGTCACTGCCGTATAGATACCTGAGATCTGGTACCAAGTGGCGTAATCCACGACGCCGGTCGCGGGCAGGTCGAAAATGTTCTGAAAGGCGCGTACGGCCTCGGCCGTCCGCTGTCCATAGATCCCGTCGGCAGCAATCTGGGGGATCGCGGGGTAATTTCTGGCGATACGGTTAAGCTGCTCCTGAATCTGCCTTACCTTTTGCCCGCTGGAGCCGATCGTTAAGTGATAGCCGGGCCATGAGGCGGGGACGCCGGAAATGCTGTCCGCGGAGTTGATATACATATCGTTCCCGTAATAATAACGAATGATCTCGATAGCGGAATAGCCTTCGTCCGCTAGGTATTTTGTGCCCCACTGCTTTAAGCCGGGACAGCTTACCTGCCTGCCGTCGCAGTAGGAGGTAAAGATCGGCTGTCTGACGCCGGGGCGGGAAAGATAATTCGCAAAAACGTTATCCACCAGAATGCTGATATTTTCATAGATGTTGCGTCCGTAGACCCATTTCTGGTCATAGGCGGTGGAAGAGGTGATCGTAAAATCATAGCCGCGGTTCCGGTACCATTCCGTATAGACCCGGTTTAAGGTAAAGGACTGAATGACAAGGATATTGGCATAAAGCGCCGCTTCCGGCCAAGTGGCGTATATTTCGGAGGAAACGACATTCTTGATATAGTCCCGGTAGCGGACATAGTAATTTTTGGCCGAAGAATCGGAAGGGACGCCGTCGTGCACGACCACATATTCCGGGATAACGACGCGGCTGAGAATGATCTCGCCGGATTCGTCGGTGGGCTTGATCTCCTCCTCGTCGATCTTGGGCGGATAATTTCCAAATAGGGTATGTTCGGGAATAAAGATATCCTGCTGCGGTATGTTGGAAGAGATCGGCTGCAGACGGATCGGCTGTATGGCGGTGGTATCCGCGAGGATCTCCGTGCCGGATACCAGAATGGATTCATACCCCTCGGCCCGCACCTCAATGTTATATTCGGAATAGGGCTGCACCGGCTGCTCGGGCTCTAGGCTGTATTCAGGATTGGGAGCGGGCAGGAGGACGGGCGGCGTCAGCCCGCTTTCGTCGGTCGTGAGCGTCATAAGCGGCTGCTGCGGATCTCCGGTATAGGAAACGGTAACGACGGCGCCTTCTATGGGGATCAGGCCGACCGTGGAAGTGACAAAGATCCTCAGGACTCCTTCAAACGGGCTTTCCTGCGCGCTTTGCTGCGCTTGGGAGAAAGGACTTGGGGACATGGCAATACCTCCGCATTTTTTGCTATCCTATGCGGAGGCAGCCGTTTTGTTACAGATAACATATGCTTTTTAAGAAAAGTAAAACAAGCGTTATGTTAAAACTATGCCAAATTTAATCTTTTATCGATCCGGTATAAAATAACAAGGTAGAATAAAATGCCGATCGGAAGAAAGAGCAGGGATATCGTAAAAAATAAATTAAATACATATGTTACGGAATTGAACTCGCTGAGCTGCTTCAATACCTGCGGAACGGTCACAATACTGCTGATCATCTGCTGCAGATAGTAGATCGCGACATAGCATATGACGGAGCCCAGTATCCTGTGCCGGAAGCTCTGGCCTAAGGCGATCGCGCAGTAAATGGAGAGAATGCCGCAAAAGGCGGAGATCACATACGCGATGGCGATAAACAAAACGAAGAGAAGCGGGGAGATATGCAGATTGTTCCTGCATTCTATATCCAGCGCTGCTATTAGAGTGGAAAAGGTAAGCCCGGAAAACGAGACAGCGGAGCCGTCAAAGATCTGCTCAAGCAGCGGCAGCAGTACGACAAAGATACTGAAAGCGACCAGCGTCCCGGTGAGCAGCAGGCAGAAGGAATGCACCAGCAGTCTGGAAAGCACGAGCTGTCTGGCCGTGACCGGAAGCGTATGCATGAGATATCCCTCGTCCGTATAGAGACTGCGGTAAAAACGGATCGCGATGTATAGGGACATGGCGAGCGATACGCCGGCGATGGTGAGATAATAGAAGATGACGGTCAGGATAGTTACCAGTTTGGCGGAAGAGGGGATATTGTCAAGATCTATAACATGCGTTATAAAAAATCCCATGAGCGTAGCCAGCGCCGTAAAGATATTAATAACGAGCGTTACCTTCCATATGGCTTTCCATTCATATTTCATCAACTTCTTTAACATGCGAATACCTCCCTGAAATAAGCGTCCAGCGATTTCCCTTCCCGTTCCCGAATGCTTTCCGCAGACTCATACGAAAGGATCTGCCCGTCTCGGATAAAGATAACGTCGTCCAGAATGTTCTCGATCTCGGAAATGAGATGGGTGGAGATGAGAAGCGTGGCGTCGTCGCTGTAATTGGCGAGTATCGTCTGCAGGACATACTCCCTAGCCGCGGGATCGACGCCTGCGATCGGTTCGTCCAGAATATAGAGCTGCGCCCTGCGGCTCATGGTCAGGACGAGCTGTATCTTTTCCTGCGCCCCTTTGGAGAGCGTCCTGAGTCTGGCCTGCGGGTCGATATCTAATGCGGAAAGCATGGAATCCGCCCTCTGCGTGGAAAAATCCGCATAAAAATCGCGGAAAAATTTGATAAGGTCGCATATGCGCAGACTGCCCGGCAGATGGAGGCGGTCCGGCAGATAGGAGATGGCGGCCTTGCTTTCCGGCCCGGGGCGGCCTCCGCAGACTGTGATCTGCCCGGAGGTCGGAGTCAAGAGTCCGTTGACCAGCTTGATGAAGGTGGTCTTGCCGCTTCCGTTTGGCCCGAGCAGACCGACAATGCGCCCGCCGGGGATCTGGAGGCTGCTTATGTCCAGCGCCGGCGTCGGTTTCGTTTTGTATCGTTTGGTAAGAGCGTTTGCTTCTATCAGATAGCTCATGTGATATCCTCCTTGTGTTCTGCGCAAAGAAAAGAATGGATCTGCGCTTCTCCGTATCCAAGCAGCTTCATTTTTTCGGAAAAATGCCGGTATTCTTCCAGAGCGAGATCGCTGCGTATCCGGCGGATCAGGGCCGCGTCCGAGGTGACGAAGCGTCCGGCGGTGCGCCGGGTCTCGATCAGCCCCTTTTTCTCGAGCTCGGTGAACGCCTTCTGCATGGTATTGGGATTGACGCCCGCTTCACAGGCGAGCTCCCGCACGCTGGGCAGCCTGTCGCCGGAAGGGTATCTCCCCGAGGCGATCCGCATTTGGATCTCTTCCAAAAGCTGCATATAAATAGGTCTGCCGGAATCCAGCTTCCATGACATGCCATCATTCCTTTCCGTTTTTGATTAGATGGGAGATTGTTATCCGATATCAGATGGAAGGAGATTTACGCCTCTATAGGTGGTAAGTAACAAATCTGTATCAGCAGCGGGATCCCATTTTCCATCTGCGATACGCTCCGCGAGGGCTGCGCAGAGATTCGGATCAAAAGCTGTCTGCGAAAGCAGATCCGGCTCCCGCGCAGGACTCGCAGGCGGTTCTTAAATTGTACCATTGTATTAATATACTAATACAATAATACAGAAAAAAAGAATTGTCAATAGAAAATGATAGAAAAATAGAAAATGATAGAAAATATAGAAAAAACAGGGAATCTGCCCGATCAGTCCCCATTTTCCAGAAACTCCCGGATCCCTTCTAGCAGCCTGTCGTTGTCGTTTGGCAGCATAAAGCAGAAGCGGAACCAAGTCCGGTCGAGGAACGGAAAGGAGGAGCAGTCTCGGATCATCAGGCCGCGGCGTATCAGATACTCAAAAAGGCCGTCGGCGGAGAGGCCGCCGCGGGTGAGCCGCGCCAGAATAAAGTTTGCGTGGGGCGGATAGGGGCGGACGCCCTCCAGAGCGGAAAGCGCCTGCCAGATACGGGCGCGTTCCCGCCCGATCAGCTCCCGGGTTTGGCGGATATATTCCGTGTCCGTAAATAAGAATTGTCCGGCGATATCGGCCAGACTGCTGACCGTCCACGGATCTTGGCGTGAGAGCGCGCCCGAGATCAGGGCGGGATCGCCGGTGACGGCGTAGCCCAGCCGCAGGCCGGGCGCGGCGAAGAATTTGGAAACACCGCGCAGGACGATAAGATGTTCGTACTCATCGGTCAGCGGGATACAGCTTACGGCCTGCGGGTCTTCTGTAAATTCGATATATGTCTCGTCCACGATGACCGGGATGCCGAGGCGGCTGCAGGTTTCCATGATCCTGCGCATTTGGCCGGCGGGAATGACCGAAGAGGTAGGATTGTTGGGATTGCACAGAATGAGCAGGTCGATACCGCCCTTCAGGGCGGCGGTCAGCTCCGCTTCCGAAAGGACAAAATCCTCGGCGGCCTTTAGCGGGAAATACAGGCACGAGCCGCCCGAGAGCCTTACCTCCCGTTCATATTCGGAATAGGCGGGGCCGAGGATCAGCGCCCTGCGGGGATTTGCCATACGGATCGACATGGAGATGAGCTCCGTGGAGCCGTTGCCCACTAGGATCTTGCGCTCGGAAGCAGCGCAGTATTTCGCGATCGCCCGCCGCAGCAGGGTATATTCCCGGTCGGGATAGGAGGAGACGACGTCCAAATGCGCCGCGAGATATTCCCGCAGGCGCGCGGAGATCCCGAGCGGGTTGACGTTCGCGCTGAAATTGACGATGTCCTCTTTTCGGACGTTGTAAAGGGCTTCTATTTTTTCCAGATCGCTGCCGTGAAAATGGTCTGCCGGTCTTAACATTTTCTTCTCCATTCTTGAACTTGCCATAGTAGTTGTGATATTATAGTAACAAATCTTTTTGTAAAATCAACAGAAAATATACATAAATATGGTGGGGCTATGGAAAGGAAAGAGATGATTGCGAGCGTGGCGGCACAGAGATCCTTCCGCAGGGAAGGTTCCCTTTCTTTTTCATGTCCTCAGATCGAGATCTTTGTCAGGGCGGGCGAGGCGTTTGAAGGCGGCTTTACGGTCAGCGGGCGGGAAGGCGCAAAGCTGCAGGGGCTCATAACGACGGGGGATATCCGTATGCGCTGCCGGGAGTCGGAGCTGGTGCAGAACCCTTCGCAGATCCACTACCGTTTTGACAGTACGGGCCTGAGCGAAGGCGATACGCTGCGGGGAGAATTTAAGCTCATATCCGGTCAGGGGGAGTATACGCTGCCCTATACGGTCTCCATCGTGCCGGACGTGTTCGAGACGTCTCTCGGGCCGATGCGGAATCTGTTCCATTTTGCGAATCTGGCAAAGACAAACTGGCAGGAGGCTGTCAGGCTTTTTTATACGCCGGGGTTTGAGCGGATATTGAGCGGGAACGACGTGCAGTACCGGAATCTATACAAGGCGCTCTCCGCGCCGCCCGAACGGGAACAGAAGGTAGAGGAATTTCTGATGTGGATCCGCAAGAAGCAGCGCGTCTCCTATACGCTTGCGCAGGAAGAGCTCTCTTTCTGCGTGGAGGAAGAGGTGACGAGACAGGCCGTGACCCTGACCAAGAACGGCTGGGGGTATATCCGGCTTCGGGTCGAGACGGAAGGGGCGTTTTTACAGTCGGAAAAGGAGATCCTGACTGACGACGACTTTCTGGGGAATCAGTGCGCATGCGGCTTTCTGCTCCTGCGCTGGGCGATGCATAAGGGACGCAATTTTGGGAAAATACGCTTTTATAACGAATACCTTTCGATAGAGATCCCCGTCTGCGCGGAGCGCAGGGAGGATGCGCAGAAAAAGCGCGGCAGGCATAAAAAACAAAGGATAACGGAATTTTACCGCGCGTGGCTCTACTATGGCATGGGCAGGCTCACAAAGCAGAAATGGCTGGCGCAGGCGGAGTCCGCGTTAAAGAGCATGAGCGCCGGAGAGGGCGGCAATACGGTGTGGGAGCTTATGCGGGCGCATATCCTGCTGACGCGGGAGAGAAGGAGAGAGGCCGGGGCGCTGCTGGGGCGGATCGGGGATATCGGGCCTAAGCAGGGACATGCGGAGATCAGATGTTATGCTCTGTATCTGACGGCGCTGGCCTCGGGAGAGGAACGCTATGCGCGGACGGCGTTGGAAGAGATACGCCGCGTCTATCAGACGGATCAGACGAATTGGAGGATCGCATGGCTCCTTCTGTATCTGGACGAGGAGTGGAACGGCAGCTTATCGCGCAGATGGGTCTTTTTGGAGCAGCAGTTTGAAAAGGGCTGCCGCAGCCCCGTCTGGTATCTGGAAGCGGCGCTGACGGTAAGGAAGAACCCGGCCTTTCTGATCAAGCGCACGCCCTTTGTCATGCAGGTTTTGAGCTTCATGGCAAAGTATGATTTCCTAAATGAAGAGTGCGTCCACCAGCTCTGCGATCTTGCGGGCAGGTTAAAAGGGTATTCCGACAGAATGTTCCGCATACTCTGCGGCTGTTATGAAAAGGATGGCGGCGAGGAGCCGCTGCGCGAGATCTGCGCTCTGCTGATTAGGGGCAATAAGGCCGGCCCGGCTTATCTGAAATGGTATCGCGAGGGGATCCTGCGGGGGCTTTGGCTGACCAGACTGTATGAATACTATATCTTTTCCATTGACTTGGAACAGCCGGAGGAAATACCCGTTTCCGCGCTGCGCTATTTTTCCTACCGCAGCGAGCTGCCCGCCGACCGGACGGCTTATCTGTACGCCTATGTGGTGCGAAAGAGCAGGGAATACCCGGAGCTGTACCAGACCTATGTGCCGGATATGGAAAAATTCCTGACCGATCAGCTGGAGCGTGGATTTGTGAATCGGAATGTCGCGAAGCTGCTGAAGCAGATGGTGCGGGAAGGGATCCTCGGGGAGGATATCCTGTCAAGATATGCGGACCGGCTGTTCTTTCAGGAGATCCGTATCGATTCGCCCAATATCCGCAGGGTCGCCGTGGTGCACGGCAAGCTTCAGGGGGAGGCGGTCTATACGGTAAATCGGGGTACGGCCTGCGTGCCGGTGTACGATACGGATCACAGTCTGATCTTTGAGGACGCCGCGGGCTGCCGCTTCGTGTGCGATATCCCGTATCAGAGAACCGTCATTTTCTGGCCGGAGGAAATGCTGCAGGCCGTACTGCCGGCGGAGGCGGGGCTGGCCGCGGAGCAGGCCGGGGTGCTGCTGTATCAGTGCGAGCTGGGGAAAGGCTACGCAGTGATCGATAAACGGAACGCGGGCTACGCGAGACGGCTGTGGAGCTGTAAGGAGATCGAAGAGAGCTATCGGAAGCAGCTCGGCGTCAAGCTCCTGCATTACTATGCCGAGCAGGACATGGGAGAGGAATTGGACGCCTTCCTGCTGCTGTTGAGGCCGGAGGATATGAACGGCAGGGAGCGGGCCGAGGCGCTGCAGTGCATGGTCTGGCGGGGCATGTATGAAACGGCCTATGAATGGCTGTGCCTGTACGGGGCCGAGGAAGTCCCCCTAAAGCTGATCGTGCGTATCTGCGGCAGGCTGCTGGCCGGGCGCGATCTTGAGGAATCCGAAAATATGACGGCGCTGGCGCATTATGCGTTCCGCTCGGGGAAATATAATGAGGAGATCCTGCGCTATCTGGGAATGTACTATGAGGGCACGACGCAGGAGATGCGGGAGCTGTGGCTGGCCTGCGAGCGCTTTGAGACGGGCAGCCGCGAGCTGAGCGAAAAGCTGCTGCTGCGTATGCTCTTTACCGGGACATATATGGAAGAAGAGGACGCTGTCTTTGAGCGCTATGTGAAGGAAGAGGCGGACGAGACGCTGGCGGCGTGCTTTTTGGAGCATTTGGCATACGAATATTTTATGAACGGGAAGACGCGTTCGCCGCAGATCTGGCAGGAGCTAAAGCGGAGGAACCGAAACGGGGAGCTGCACAGCGAGATCTGCAGGCTGGCCCTGCTTTTGAATCTTTCCCAGCGGGAAAAGCTGGACGAGGAAGAACGACGTATCGTACAGGAGCATGTAAACGGGCTGGTCTTTGAGAAGGGCATTGTATTTGAATTTTTCAGAAAGTTCCGGGGGCTGATCCCGGAGATGGCCTATTTTGACGATAAGGTATTTTTGGAATACCGCACGAGTTCGGAGCGTCCGGTCACGCTGCACTATATGATCAAATCGGAGGGAACGGAAGGCGACTACCGGACGGACGGGATGCGGAGCTGCTATGCGGGTATCTATACCCGCAGTTTCCCGCTGTTTTACGGGGAAGAGCTTGCTTACTATATCACGGAAAACGCGGGAGAGAAGGAGACTCTGCTGGAGAGCGGGACGCTGCGGCGGGACGATATCAGGGCGGGCTCTGGCGCGGGGCGCTACGGCATGACGAACGATTATATCATCGCGCTTTCGCAGGGGAAGGACGGCAGCGCGAAGCGGATCCTAGAAGAGTATTATCAGAGGGATTTTGCGTCGAAGGAGCTGTTTACATTGTTATAAGGGGACGGAAAAGGGACAAGAGATGTTCTCGGAGAAGGGAAGTATTGCTGGAAGGAAAAACAGAATCACGGTAGGCTACGATCTGGGCGATCAGAGCTCTCAGATCAGTTTCTGGCAGAGCGGCGCAGAGGAACCGGAGACCTTTTCCGTCGTGACGGGAAAGGAGCAGTATTCTTTTTCCACGCTTTTGTGCCACAGTCCGAATACGGATCAGTGGGCGTTCGGCAGAGAGGCGGAAAAGCTCGCGCAGCAGGGACAGGCCACGGCGGCGGGGAACCTGCTTACGCTGGCGCGGCAGGGAGAAGAGGTAAAGCTCGGGGAAGAGCGCTACGATCCCGTCGCGCTGCTTACGCTCTTCTTAAAAAGGAGCCTTTCCCTGCTCGGCCTGTCCTCGTTGACGGAGCAGATCGAGACGCTCATGATCACGGTGGAACGGCTGGACGGGCGGACTCTCGAGGTGCTGACGCAGGCGGCGGCGGCAATGCGGCTTCAGACGGCGCACGTTTCTTTCCAGAGCCATGTGGAGAGCTTTTACCATTATATGATCCATCAGCCGGAGGAGCTCTGGATACACCGGGCGCTGGCCTGCGATTATGAAAACGGCAGACTGCTCACCTATGTGATGGAATGCAACCGGGGCACGACGCCGATCGCCGCGTTTGTAGACGTAAGGGAATATCCCGGGCAGCCCGCGGAGGACGGCGCGTTTTATAAGATCTTGGAGGAGAACTGCAAGGACAGGATCGTATCCTCCGCATGGCTTTTAGGCAGGGGATTTGAAGAGGAATGGTATCCCGAATCGCTGCGTTATCTGTGCCACGGCAGGCGGGTGTTCCGTGGGAACAATCTCTACAGCAAGGGCGCGTGCTACGGCGCGCGGGAAAAGGGGGAGCCGAAGGATACCGGAAAGCGTTATGTGTTTCTGGGCGGCGATAAGCTGAAGGCCAATCTGGGGCTGCAGGTCCTGCGCAGGGGGAAGGATTCCTATTATGCGCTCCTAGACGCGGGGACGAACTGGTACGAGGCAAAGGCGGCGTGCGAGTTCTATCTGGAAAGCGGCAATTCCTTTACGCTTGTCTTAACGCCGTTAAGCGGGAAGGAGAGCAGGGAAAAGGAGATCGAGATCATTTTGAACGACCTGCCTGTGCGGGAAGGGCGGGCGATACGGATAGGCTTGACCGTGTCCATGAGATCGCGGAAGGATATCGTCGTGACGGCGGAGGATCTGGGCTTCGGCGAGATCTATCCCGCGAGCCACAGGATATGGCAGGAAGAATTTTCGACAGAATAAGGAGCATAGATGGGAAGAGCGATATTATGCACCGGCAGCACGGCGAAGATCCCGTATATCCTCAGAAAGCTGGATATCGCCGTGTATACGGTAGAGGAGCTGTGCTATTGTATCCGTGAAAATACGGTCCTGATCGACGAGGACGCGGCCTGCGGCGCGCTGGCGGACTGGCTGCGGGACGAGTGCGCCCTGCCCGAGCTGGCGCAGTCATTACATACGTTATTGAAAAAGAAGGTGTCGGTCGGCTCGTTCTTGACGGCGATACTCGAATATACGGGGTTTTATTCCGCGGCGGAGATCAAGCGGATCGGCCGTTTCTTGGAATCGGGCGCGGGCATGAGCGAATATGAACGTCAGAAAAAGGTGGCGGATTATCTGGCGGAGAGCGGCAAATATGAGCTTGCGCTGGAGCAGTACGGCGCGCTGGCGGGGAGCCTGCCGCCGCAGGAGAACGCGCTGGCCGCCCATATCTACCACAATATGGGCTGCGTCAACGGACGCTTGTTTTTGTTTGACAGGGCGGCGGAGCTGTACCGCAGGGCCTATGAGCTGTCGGGAGAGCGGGAGAGCCTTATGCAGTTCCTTGCGGCGAAGCGGCTCGAGCTTGACGAAAAAGCGTATGTCGATTTTATCGTGGACCAGCCCGAGGAATATTATCGAATGTCGATGGAGCTGGAGGGGCAGATCGAGCGGACGGCGGAGCGCTGGCTGCAGAGCGATCAGGTAAAGGCCCTTGCGGAGCCCGAACTAGGGGACGGGACGGATGGCAGGGAACAAAAGCTGTATCTTCAGGAAGCGGCGCAGCAGCTCAAAGAAAGATACCGCAGTATGGTGAGAGAAAAATAGATGATGGGACTGATACGGAAATTATTATCCAAACTGAAAAAAACGGAAGAGGCGGAAGAGCTCGAGATCGAGCAGTATGACGAGGTAGTCTCGCGCGACAGCATCGACCTGCATGACGAGAGCCAGCGCACGCGCTATATCGAGAGCTGTCTGGATCAGATCAGGGACGCGCAGACGCAGATCGGCCAGCTCACGAGGGAATACAGTACGGTGACGGCCTATCTGACCGATATCGAGGAGCTCGAAGCCCTGCCCGATGAGGAAAAGGCGGAACTGTATCAAGTCGCGGAGCGCATTTCCGGCTTTGAACAGGAAAGGAAGATATACGAAGAGGGAAAGCAGCGGATGGCGGAGACCGATTTCCGCCGAATGGAGCGGATGGCGGAAGAGGTGTCGGAGGGCATTAAGAAGCTGAAGGAAACGGAGAGCTATCAGGATAAGATCCGTCAGGATCTCAACCGGCTTTCCAGCGAACGGCACGCATATCAGTACAGGAAGCATGAGCTGCAAAGCGCGATGGCGAATTTCAGGGGCATGATCGTCATCACGGGGTTTGCCTTTGTGACATGCATGATCCTGCTTTTGCTCATGCAGTTTTTCCTAAAGATGGATATCCATATCGGCTATCTGCTGACGGCGGGGGCGACGGCGCTGGCGATCTTTATCATCTATCTGAAATATACGGATGCGGCCCGGGATAAGCAGAAGGTGGAACGGACGATCAACCGCCTGATCCTGCTGCAGAACAAGGTAAAGATCCGTTATGTGAACAATACCAATCTGCTGGAATATCTGTATGTGAAATATAAGGTAAATTCTTCGGACGAGCTCGTCCGTTACTGGGAGGCCTACCAGACCGAAAAGGAAGAGCGGGAACGGATCAAGAATCTGTATGCGGATCTGGATTTTGAGCGCAGCGAGCTGATGAGTATCCTGAGACGTTTTCAGATCCGTTATCCCGAGATATGGATCCATCAGGCGCAGGCGATCATCAATAAAAAGGAGATGGTGGAGATCCGCCACAGCCTGATCCTGCGCCGCCAGAAGCTGCGCCGTCAGGTGGAATACAACGAGAAAATGGCGGAAAGCGCGCAGGCGGAGGTGCGTTCCCTTGCGGAGGAATTTCCCGTCTATGCGCCCGAGATCTTTGCGATGGTATCCAGATATGAGGAGGAGAACGGGGATTCCTAGCCCTGCGTTGCGGCGCGGGATTTCGGCCCGTATCTTTGGTTGACAGGAACGCTTTATCATGGTAGTATACAAAAGTGAAAGATTTCCGGCATAAAAAAGCCGGCGGCTTGAGCAACAAGATGGGGGATCCCTTACTGTCTGTAAGGGGTATCCGCCATAAATACATTGCAGTAGGAGGAGTTATTATGAAAAAAGTATTGGCGCTTGCGTGCATTCTTTCTGCGGCGGCGCTGCTGGCAGGCTGCGGGAACAGTGGCGCGCAGTCCGGCGGGGCCCAGAGCGCGGGGGAAGAGACGGCGGATGCCGCGGGCAGTGAGGAAGGAACGAAGGAGACGGCGGCGGAAGATTCCGGCGGGACGGAGAAAAAGACGTTTACGGTCGGCTTTGACGCGGAGTTTCCGCCCTACGGCTATATGGACGATGCGGGAGAGTATGTCGGCTTCGATCTCGATCTGGCGCGCGCCGTATGCGAAAAGAACGGCTGGGAATTTGTAGCGCAGCCGATCGACTGGGATGCGAAGGATATGGAATTGTCCTCCGGCGCGATCGACTGTATCTGGAACGGCTTTACGATGAACGGGCGCGAGGACGACTATACGTGGAGCGTGCCTTATATCGACAACAGTCAGGTGTTTGTCGTACCGGCCGACTCGGGGATCGCTTCCAAAGAGGATCTTGCGGGGAAGGTGGTAGGCGTACAGAAGGATTCCTCGGCGCTGGCGGCGCTTACGGACGAGGAGAATCAGGAAAATCTGGATCTGACGGCTTCATTTGCGGATCTGGTGGAATATGCGGATTATAATACCGCGTTTATGGATCTGGAGGCGGGCGCGATCGAGGCGCTGGCGATCGATATCGGCGTGGCTTCCTATCAGATCGAATCCCGCGGCGACGGCTATGTCATGCTGGACGAGCCGCTTTCGACAGAGCAGTACGGGATCGGCTTTTTGAAAGGGAACGACGAGCTGAAGGATATCGTGGAGGCTTCCCTTATGGAATTGTATGAGGAAGGCGTTGTAGCAAAGACGGCGGATGCCTATGGGATCGACGCTTCCATGATCTGTCTTGGAAAGTAAGGACATGCGGATATGGGGCTGCTGCGTAACGGATATGCTTTTTGGATTTCTGCGATCTGGCAGGGAAAAGAGGCGCGTCCGTTTGCCGCAGCCCCATTGTGGTTTTATAACAGATGGGGCCGGCTCCCCGATCCCCGTCTGCCATACGCTTTGCAAAAGATACGCGGAGATTCGGAACAGAAGATGTCTGCGAGGGCGGCGCGGGCATGGAAGGGATGCCTAAGACGTGGTATGTTTGGAAGGAGAATACTATGAATCTGATAACGATGGTAACGCAGCTTGGAGAAGGCATGGTGATCACGGTAGAGATCTTCTTTCTCACGCTCCTGTTTTCCCTTCCTTTGGGACTGTTCGTTTCCTTTGGCAGAATGTCGAAGCGCTTTTTGCTGCGCACATTGATGAAGATCTATATTTCGGTCATGCGCGGCACGCCGCTCATGCTGCAGCTGATCGTCGTCTATTTTTCCCCTTATTATGTGTTCGGGATCAAGATATCGGCTTCCTACCGCTTTACGGCGGTCATACTGGCGTTCGCCTTAAATTACGCGGCTTATTTCGCGGAGATCTATAGAGGCGGTATCGAGTCCATGCCTATCGGGCAGTATGAGGCGGCGCAGGTGCTGGGGTATAATAAGGTGCAGACCTTCTGTAAGATCATCCTGCCGCAGGTCGTAAAAAGGATCCTTCCCGCGGTAACGAATGAGACGATCACGCTGGTCAAGGATACCTCGCTGGCCTTTGCGCTGGCGGTGGTCGAGATGTTTACGGCGGCGAAACAGATCGCCGCAAAGGAGACGACGATCCTCCCCCTGATGGCGGCGGGAGTGTTCTATTATCTGTTTAATCTGCTGGTCGCCGTTTTTATGGAGTATCTGGAGAAGAAGATGAACTATTACCGATAGGAGGGCAGCGATGAGATTTTTGGAGATTGCGCATCTGAAAAAGACATACGGCAGTCTGGAGGTATTAAAGGACATTTCCCTGTCGGTGGAAGAGGGCGAGGTCGTTTCGGTCATCGGGCCTTCGGGCTCCGGGAAATCGACGCTCCTGCGCTGCGCGACCATGCTGGAAAAGATGGACGGCGGGAGCCTTTCCTATATGGGGGAGAGGGCGGCTTGGGAGGAAAACGGAAGGTGCGTTTATGCCCCGAAAAACGAGCTGAAGCGGATACGGAAAAATTATGGGCTGGTGTTCCAGAGCTTTCATCTCTTCCCCCATTACAGCGTATGGAAGAATATCACGGACGCCCCGGTCAGCGTAGACCATGTACCGGCGGCGGAGGCGGCGGCGCGGGCGGAAAAGCTGCTGCTCCAGTTAGGGCTTTCGGATAAAAAGGATGCGTATCCCTACCAGCTCTCGGGCGGGCAGCAGCAGCGCGTTTCGATCGCGAGGGCGCTGGCGCTCCAGCCTAAGGTGCTGTTTTTTGACGAGCCGACCTCGGCTCTCGATCCCGAGCTGACGGGCGAGGTGCTGAAGGTGATCCGCGATCTGGCTAAGCAGCGTATGACAATGATCATCGTAACGCATGAAATGCAGTTCGCCAGAGAGCTGTCCGACCGTATTATCTTTATGGAAGAGGGCGTGATCCGCCAGCAGGGGACGCCGGATGAGCTGTTCGGGAACCCGGACGAGCGTGTGCGGGAATTTATCGGGAAATTTCAGGGGTAGGCCCTGCGCGGCGTTTAGCCGGTAAGGGAAAGGACGATACGGTAGGCGCCGGTAGAAGCGGAGTGAAAACGGTGAAACGAAAACGGCGGAACGAAAACGGGAGATAAGGACGGGGCAAAAAAAGAAAATTACCCGTTGAAAAACGGCCGCGGGAGTGCTATGATAATCACAAGGCAAAGGTAAGCGGCTGCGTAGCATAGAGGGAAATGCAGAGCAGGTAAGGAGGGATCGCTATGAATATGCCGGGCGTATCAGCGGCTCTTTCGGGAGCGGAGAGCATGGGCAGTATCGGGATCGCGGTACTGGGTAAATCGTTGGATTCTGTCAAAGAGCAGGGAGCGGCGATGGCGGCGATGTTAGATTCGGCTGCGCCGGTCGTCGATACGGCTGCGATGGAGCGTTCCGTCAATCCCGATATTGGCGCGAATTTTGATATGCGGATCTGACCGCGGTACGATGATACAAATCATAGTTCTAAGCTTATCACAAATAAATGCAGGCATTTTTGTGATAACTTACGAACTATGACAAATGATATCAGATAAACAGAATATAAGAGCATGATCTTCAGGGTCGGGTTCATTTCCCAACCGGTGGTATAGCCCACGAGCCGTAAGGCATGATTCGGTGCAAGTCCGAAGCCGACAGTAAAGTCTGGATGGAAGAAGAGAGCAGGCAGTGCGTAGAGCATTGTTTTATCGTGCAGGAACAGACTCTGAAATGGAAACATTTCAGAGTTTTTTTACTGCAAGAGGGCTTTTTTAACGGAATCGTTGAAACGGATTGCCGGGCGCGGCTCTGAGGCGATAGGCTCAGGCCGGGCGCGGGCGGGGCGTTAGGCGGTTCCTTATTTATTTGCCGCGCGTTTATCTGCCCGACCCCGTATCGCCGGGCGGACGCGGCGGATTTAGTGGAAAGCATAGCGCCGGGCGCGGCGGGGACATAACGGAAAGCATAGCGTGAGGGGCGGCGGGGACGTAGTGGAAAGCATAGTGCAGGGCGCGGCGGCGAACGCAACGGACGCAATGGAAAGCATAGCGCAGGGAGAGGCAGCGGGAGCGGCGGAAAGCATGGCGCAAGGCGCGGCGGCAGATTTAACGGAAAGTATAGTGCAGGGCGGACGTAATGGAAAACTTCGCGAAGGACTTTGCGGCGGATTTAATAGAGAACTTCGTGGAAAATCTACCGGAAGTTTTAGCAGGAAAGGCGGCAGATATGGCGGACAGGGAACAGAATGATATTGCTTATATGGAACGCGCGCTTATGCTGGCCGGGCGCGGCGCGGGCAGGGTGAATCCCAATCCTATGGTGGGAGCCGTGCTCGTAAAGGACGGCAGGATCATCGGAGAAGGCTGGCACATGGAATACGGAGGGCCCCATGCGGAGCGGAATGCGCTGGCCTCGTGCAAAACGGATCCGAAGGGCGCGACGCTGTATGTAACGCTGGAGCCGTGCTGCCATTACGGCAAGACGCCGCCCTGTACGGAAGCGATCCTTGCGAGCGGGATCGAGAGGGTGGTCGTCGGTTCGCGGGACGTAAACCCGCTGGTAGCGGGAAAGGGGATCGGATTTCTCAGAGGTCATGGGATCCGCGTTACGGAAGGCGTGCTGCGGGAAGCGTGCGAGGCGTTAAATACGGTATTTTTTCATTATATACGGACGAAAACGCCCTATGTGACGATGAAATACGCCATGACGATGGACGGCAAGACGGCGACCTATGCGGGACATTCCAAATGGATCACGGGCGAGACGGCCAGAAAGAGGGTGCACGAGGACAGGAGCCGGAATATGGCGGTCATGACGGGCGTCGGGACAGTGCTGGCCGACGATCCCATGCTGAATTGCCGCCTGATAGAAGGGAGATCCCCGATACGGCTGATCTGCGATACGCGCCTTAGGACGCCCTTGTTTTCCCAGATCGTTGGAAGCGCGCGCAGGATACCCGCATGGATTTTGACCTGCTGCGGGGAAAAGGAAAGGCATACGCCGTATCTGGAATCCGGCTGCAGAGTCTTGACGCTGCCGGAGCGGGACGGGCATGTCGATCTGGCGGCGGCGGTGCGTGCGCTCGGGGAGGAAGGGATCGACAGTATCTATCTGGAAGGAGGGGAGAGCTTAAACGGCGCGGCGCTGGCGGCGGGTATCGTACAGGCGCTGCACTGTTATATCGCGCCCAAGCTGTTTGGGGGCAAAACGGCGCCCTCCCCGATGGGAGATCCGGGCGTCGCATTCCCGGAAACGGCGCGTTTGCTGCATATCCGCGGCGTCCGACGCTATGGGGAGGATATCCTGATCGAGAGCGTGCTGGATAAAGAAGGGAGCGCGCCGTGACTGCGCCGGACAAGGAAGGAAGCGCGCTGTGGCCGCGCCGGATAGGGAAGAGAACACGCCGCGAGCGTACTGAATAGGGAGAGGAACGGGCAGCGGCTGTGCGAAAGGCGCGCATGAGCAAGAGATAAGGAAATATCGGAGGGATAACCATGTTTACAGGGATCATTGAAGAGATCGGCAGGATACGGCGTATCGAGAGGGGCGGCGTATCGGGCGCTTTGACAATAGAGGCGAAAACGATCCTAGAGGATATGCGGATCGGCGACAGCATTGCGGTGAATGGGATCTGCTTAACGGTGAGGGAGTCCGCGGCGGATACGTTTACCGTGGACGTAATGCATGAAACCTTTCTGCAAAGCTGCGCCGCGTCCTATCGGCCGGGAGTCAGGGTCAATCTGGAAAGGGCGATGATGGCGGGCGGACGTTTTGGCGGGCATATCGTTACCGGACATATCGACGGGACGGGGCGGGTGCGCAGGAGCTTTCAGGACGGAAACGCCGTCTGGTATGAGATCTATGCGCCGCCCCATATCCTGCGCTGTCTCGTGCCTAAGGGTTCCATAGCGGTCAACGGGGTAAGCCTGACCGTGGCGGCGCTTGGGACGGACAGCTTTTCGGTCTCTCTCATTCCGCATACGCGGAATATGACGACTATGTCAGAATTAAGGGAAGGGAGCACCGTCAATCTGGAAAACGACTGTATCGGGAAATATGTGGAACGGCTCTTATCCGGGCAGAGCGGCGGAAGGGGCGGCGTTACAAAAAGCTTTCTGGCGGAAAACGGCTTCCTGTAATGAGCGAATTTTCTGCGACAGATAGATTTTCCACAGCGAATGGATTTTTTGCGACAGACGAATTTTCTGTGATAAACGGATTTTCCATGGCAGATAAATTTTCCGTAACGGGCGGATTGTTTCAAGAAGGAAAAAGGAAAGGGGATAAGAAAATGGAAGGATTCGGGACGATTGAGCAGGCGCTTACGGCGCTGAAGGAGGGCCGTATCATTGTGGTGACAGATGACGAGGAGAGGGAAAACGAAGGGGATCTTATCTGCGCCGCGCAGTTTGCCGACCGAAGCAGCGTCAATTTTATGGCGTCGGTAGGCAAGGGGCTGATCTGTATGCCGATGAGCGGAGCGTACTGCGACCGGCTGGGATTTGCGCCGATGACGGAGGAAAATCAAGACAATCATGAGACGGCGTTTACGGTCTCCGTCGATTATAAGGATACGACGACCGGGATCTCGGCGGCGGAGCGGAGCATGACGGCAATGCGCTGCGCGGATCAGGACGCCCGGCCGGAGGATTTCAGGCGGCCGGGGCATATGTTCCCGCTGCGGGCCAGAGACGGGGGCGTGTTAAAGAGGCCGGGGCATACGGAGGCGACGGTGGATCTGCTGCGGCTGGCGGGCCTGCGGGAGTGCGGCCTGTGCTGCGAGATCATGCGCGGGGACGGGGAAATGATGCGCACGCCCGAGCTGATAGAGCTCGCCGCCTCGCACGGGCTCGTGCTGATAAGCATTCGGGAGCTTAGGGAATACCGGAAGAAACAGGAAAAGCTGGTGCGCTGCGAGGCCGTGACGCGCCTGCCGACCGAATACGGGGAATTTATGGCGCACGCCTATGTCAACCTGTTGAACGGCGAACATCATATCGCGCTTGTAAAGGGCGAGATCGGGGACGGAAACGGGCTTTTGTGCCGCGTGCATTCGGAGTGCCTGACGGGCGATGCGTTCGGCTCGCTGCGCTGCGACTGCGGGCAGCAGCTTTCTCTTTCCATGAAAAGGATCGCAGACGAGGGGCGCGGCGTTTTGCTGTATATGCGTCAGGAGGGACGGGGGATCGGCCTTGTCAATAAATTAAAGGCGTACGCCCTGCAGGATCAGGGAATGGATACGCTGGATGCGAATCTCGCGCTGGGGTTTGCGCCGGACGAACGGGAATATTATATCGGCGCGCAGATCCTGCGCGATCTGGGGGCAAAGTCACTGCGCCTTCTGACCAACAATCCCGATAAGATCTATGAACTGAGCGGCTATGGCATGGAAATTGCGGAAAGGATCCCGATACAGATCGAGGCGGGGCGGTATAACCGTTTCTATCTCCAGACAAAAAAGCTCAGAATGGGCCACATGCTGGACTATGAGGCGGGATGAGAAAGTTTTAAACCTAACAGACTTTATTGAAAAAGGAGAGGATAACGATGAGGACGATCGAAGGAAAAATGACGGCGGAAGGAATGAGGACGGCTATCGTAGCGTCGAGGTTTAACGAATTTATCACCGCAAGGCTGGTGAGCGGAGCGGAGGATACGCTGCGCAGGCACGGGGCGGCGGAGCAGGACATCGTAACGGCGTGGGTGCCGGGAGCGTTCGAGATCCCGCTGATCGCGGAAAAAATGGCGGAGAGCGGAAAGTATGACGCGGTCATCTGTCTGGGCGCGGTCATACGGGGCGCGACCTCGCACTATGATTACGTATGCAGCGAAGTGTCGAAGGGCATTGCGCAGGTATCTCTAAAAAGCGGCGTGCCGGTGCTGTTTGGCGTGCTGACGACGGAGAATATCGAACAGGCGATCGAACGGGCCGGAACAAAGGCCGGAAATAAGGGGTCGGACTGCGCGGCTGCCGCGATCGAAATGACGAACCTGCTGCGGGAGCTGGAAAGGGAGGCCTGAAAACAAAATCTAAAAAGGATAAAAATATCCTCGGAATGCCTGTAAAAAAATAAATTTTCGTGTATACTGGACATATGGATCGCGGGAAGGAGGTCCCGCGATCTTTTCAGAGAGAGGGACAATACGGGAAACGGCGCTGCCGTTATCGGGAAAGGAATCGTATATGCGGATAGGAATGGGTTATGACGTGCACAGGCTGACGGAGGGGAGGGCGCTGATCTTGGGCGGCGTAGAGATCCCCTTTGAAAAGGGGCTGCTGGGACATTCGGATGCGGACGTGCTGCTCCATGCGATCATGGACGCGCTGCTGGGCGCGGCGGCGCTGGGGGATATCGGGCTGCATTTCCCGGATACGGACGACGCCTATAAGGGGATATCGAGCGTCCGGCTGCTGGAAAAGGTGGGGGAGCTGTTAGAGAAAAACTGTTTTTTGATCGAAAATATCGACGCGACCGTCATTGCACAGGCTCCGAAAATGCGGCCGTATATCGACGCCATGCGCGCCAATATCGCGCGTGCGCTCGGCATTGAGACGGCGCAGGTCAATATAAAGGCGACGACGGAGGAGGGGCTTGGCTTTACCGGGAGCGGAGAGGGGATCTCCGCGCAGGCCGTCTGTATGCTCACCAGCCCTTCGGAGCTTTATGACGTTGATGTCGTAAATAGGGGACAGACCTGCTGCGCGGGCTGTCCGAGGAGCCCGGAGCCGGAACGGGAATAAAAGCGCCGCCCTCCCTCGCGGGGCGCGCGTTTCTTTTTGCTTTTGGCAGAAATGGGTGTTATAATGGAAACTGTGTCTGTGATACTGCATTTTGTTCAAAGGAGCGGACAAAACTTATGAAAAAGGCTTCCATATTTCGGGAAAAGACCCTGATGGCGACGGGGTGCGTCGCCGCCGTTATCATCTTCCTTTTCGCCGCCATGTATTTTATGCTGGCAAAGGTCGTAGAGGAAAGAGCCATCATGCGCATGAACGAGGGCGTGAATACCGCGGGGGCGGAGATCGTCAATAAGCTGAACCGTGACAGCGTATACCTGAATATCCTCAAGGATATCCTCGCGGATAACGACAGCTTTGACCAAAAGAGCCTTACGGAAACGCTGGATTATATCGGGCCTTTTTTTGAAACGATGGAGGTCTATATCCTGCTGCCGGACAATACGATTATCGGCGCGGATGAGGGGATCCTAAAAAACGACGGTTCTCTGGATTTTAAAGAGCTGGCCGCGCAGGGCGAGCATGTCTCTGACCGGGAGGTCAGCGTCATGGACGGCAATACGGAGGTGCTGCGGCATTACGTACCGGTGAAAAAGGACGGGGAAACGAAGCTGCTCCTTTACGGCGTGACGATATTGGAGGATCTGCCCGGTATCATGAATATCGACAATATCTATAATGCCAGCGCGAGCGCCTATATCGTGGACCGCAGGACCGGCGAGTTTATCTTAAACACATGGCACGAGGGGACGGGCAGTATCTATGATTTTGAAGGGAGCACGTTCAGGGGCGGCGAGACTTGGGATACGGTCGTAGAGCGGGTGCTGAGCGGCGCAAGGGGCTATGTGGAAATGCGCCCGCCGGAGAGCGACGACTGGATGTATTTCTATTATATGCCGGCTACGGTCAATCAGTGGTCGGTCGCCGTTTCCGTTCCCAACAGGGAGGCTTTGGAGAGCGTCTATGAAATGCGGACTATCTGCGTGGCCGTGTTCGCCCTGATCCTGCTGACGATCCTGATCTATTATCTGTGGGTCTACCGCATGACGCGGCTGACGATGGAGAACGCGGTGGAGCAGGCGGTCCTAGAGGAAAAGCTCCACAAGGCGGAGGCGGCGGAGCGCGCGAAGACGATGTTCCTCTCCAATATGTCGC
>CANQTG010000003.1 GCA_947626715.1 uncultured Lachnospiraceae bacterium
GGGGGGAGTCTCTGTGCACACTTCATCTTTCATCATTCCACGTATTACGTGATAGCGATTTTGAATGACTTTGATATATTCCGGTGAAAAAATTTTCTCAGCCAACATATAGTTTTTATTCATATCGCTAAAATGATAATTATTATATACAAAAATGAATTTGGACATATCAAATTTCAGCCGTAATGCCTGTTGATAAATGTCCTGCGCATATGCAGTCACTACGATTACTGCGTCATATTCTTTTTTAACTGCTTCTTCAGGTTTATAGATTGCATGAGTTCCGTACTTGCCCTGCCTGTTATTATCAATAAAAGCTATTATATTGACATCGTTCAATTCAGTTTCCAACAACTCTTGAGCCGCATAACCAGTGCCCCACACGAATATTTTCATGTCTGCATTCATCTGCATTCTTCCTCCCCGCCAAACAACCTGCGCTCCACATACTCCGCCCGTCCACAAGCTCCGGGTTCTCATGCTAGTCCGTCAGAAGAACCGTGGCCAGCCCGTTCCGGCACGCATACCGTAGCCCCTCTAGCACGTTCACGGATCGCCCGCTGGTGCTGATCCCCACGGCCATGTCTCCAGCCTCGGCCTTCGCCTCCAGCTGCCTCGCAAACATTCTCTCGTAGCCGTAGTCATTCCCCGCCGCCATCAGCGTGGACGTGTTCATCGTCAGCGCATCCGCGTTGAGCCCCGGCCTCTCCTTATAGAAGCGGCTGATGAACTCCGTCGCGATGTGCTGCGCATCCGCGGCGATGAACATGTACTTCCCCTCCACGGCGATTTCTTCAAGCAGCTTCATGTTGGTCAGCATGGCAGAAGCCACTTTATTATATTTACAGTCATACTGACGCAGGAATTTCTGGGAGCCAACGTCCCATGCCGACGCATACCACTCGATCCCCTTTCTCCGACAGTAGCGGTCTATCTCGTCATATCCGTCCTTCCCAAACTCCAGTCCTTCCTTTTGGGCGCGCTGGATTTCTCCCCAAGGGCTCTTCCGCGGGCTGGCAAGGTATTCCTGCGTATATACGGTGTCAACAGTGCGCTTCTGGAACTTCACCGCGTCGCAGTCTGCCACGGCTGCCGCGTTGATCAGTTTTTTGGCCAGAGACAGATCACCGTTTTGGTTGATGCCGATGTCGGCAGTGATGTATGCATGATCCCTTTTTTCCCCGTCCAGCACGCGTTCCCGCCAGCCTGTGCCACCGCGTGAAGAAAACTTTTGTGCAAAATGTTTTCTTCGCGGTCAGTTTATTATAATATAAAGTCCGTATTATTGCAAGACATATAAACTTTTTGATTACTGTCAAGTGTTTGTTGGCAACTTTTTTCACACACGATTTTTCATACCTTATGATTCAATTTTAATTTCCAGATACTGAAACATTTCGTCTATTTTTTCTCCCTCCAGCAGTTCCAGCACTGCTTTCCGATCCCTTTCGTCGTGCAGTTTCTCTCTTACTGCCTTGTTCCGGTATTTCGCTTTTTCACGCCGTTCCATCAGCTGTTTGTCATACCTCTCCAGAAACTCCTTTGTGAACTCCCGGCAGATCTGGCATTCCCATTCGTAAATTTTTTTCTCCAAATCCTTGAAACTCAGCCCATTATCCTTTATCATAATCCTATCATACAGCTCCTTACGTTTAGTTTTGGCAACTTAATCATAGGACAGATCTGTATGATAGGGAAGGGGCTTCGGCCTCTTCTTTTTATTTTTGCCAATAAAAATTATACTCTAAAAATGCCGGATCGACGGGAAGGTACAAGGTATGTATAAGGTTTTATTTGAAAAGAAAGCAGAAAAGACAGTTGCATGTATCTTTGATCCGCCCCTCCCCCCCCCAAAAAAGTAGACAAAATTCCATTCTAAATTCTTCTAAGGACTCAAATTCTTTCAGATTGAATCATTCTAAAGTACTCTTACGCGACAGACAGCTTTCCGCTCCTAGCAGTCATAATGTTCGGAAACGGCTTTCAGATATTTTATGATCGGCAAATGCTGCGGGCATCGCAATCCTTTTCGGACAGCCCGCGGCGCAGTAGGAGCAGCCCGTACACGGGACCGCGATCCGCCCGTCGACGATCCTTGTCTGTATAAAAGAACACCGCCTGTTTGACGGTGCTTTCATTACCTGTCTGAAAAAAATTCTTTCCATTCAGGATTTTCGTTATCAAATATTTCTTTTTGTTCAGGCGTTAGATTGTATGGATAATCTTCAAACATATTAAACACCTTTTTCTTATCAAAACTGAACAGCCATTCGCCGACAGTATCAGGCGTATCTTTCCACCAAATGCTATCTGATTCATTGTTTTTATACCAGTTATCTGACATCACCTAATACTGCCTCCTCTTTTGACTGTTTATTACAGCATTGATATAATCATACCTTTATCCCGCAGTTAGACAAAACGGTCATAATGTTCAGAAACGGCTTTCAGATACTCTATGATCGGCAAATGCTGCGGGCATACGCCCTCGCATTGGCCGCAGCCGACACAATCCTTCGCTTTCCCGTATTGAGCGGACAGATTCGCATAATTGGAGAAATTGGCCGTCCAGCCTTTTTCCTCCAGCCTCTCGCGCATGTCCTCGTTATAAAGGGAAAAATACTGCGGGATCGCGATCCTTTTCGGACAGCCCGCGGTGCAGTAGGAGCAGCCCGTACACGGAACCGCGATCTGCCCGTTGACGATCCTTGCCGCGTCAAAGCAGGCCGCCTTTTCCTCTTCGTTAAGCGGCGCGAACTCTTTCATATAGCTCACGTTATCCTTCATCTGGGAAAGATCGGACATTCCCGAAAGCACTACCATCACATTGTCAAGAGACGCCGCGAACCGGATCGCCCAGCTGGAAACGGACATCTGCGGGGCGCAGCTCTTTAACAGCTTTTCCGCGCTCTCGGGCAGCCGCGCCAGAGTGCCGCCCTTGACCGGCTCCATAACGACGACGGGCTTTCCGTGCTTTACCGCCACGTCATAACATGCCTTTGACTGCACCCATTGACTTTCCCAGTCAAGATAATTGATCTGCAGCTGCACAAACTCCATCTCCGGGTGCTTGGTAAGGATCTCGTCCAGCAGCGCGGCAGAATCATGGAAGGAAAACCCTGCGTGTTTCACCAGTCCCGCCGCCTTCTTTTCCATCAGCCAGCGAAAGCAGTCGTATTGTTCGTACTTATCGAGCATTCCCGCCTCAATGCCGTGAAGGAGATAATAGTCGAAATATCCGGCTCCCGTCTGGGCAAGCTGCTCCTCAAATATCTTATCCCGATCCTCAAAGGAATGAAAGAACGCCGCATGGAGCTTCGTCGCCAGCGTAAAGCTGTCTCTGGGGTATCTGTCCACCAGCGCGGCTTTCGCGACGCTTTGACTGGCAAAGCCATTATACATGATCGCCGTATCAAAGTAGGTAAACCCGTTTTCCATGAACAGATCCACCATCGCTTTGACCTGCTCCACGTCCACATCCGAATCCTTCCCGCCTTCCAAAAGCGGCATCCGCATCAACCCAAACCCGAGTTTTTTCATACGCTTCCCTCCTAAATCCGTTTCCCTTGTTTCAGCTTTGCCGGTTCGCCCGGACAGCCCCTTTTTATTCCGCTGTGCTAAATACAGCGGTCACGTCTCCGCTGCCGAGCGCCCGTTTCCAATCGGTCAGATCGTCCACCTTTCCGATACGGGTATAGCTCCATGAATTGGAGCCATAAAAGATCACGATCTGATTTCCGTTATAGAGCACAATGTCCCCTTCCCTTGTAGTGGTCTGACGATCCTCTGCGGCCAGTTTTTTCCCCAGAGGGCCGACTTTTTCAAAACCGGAATAATCGCTCATCTGGATCGTTACCGGTCCTTCCTTCAGCATTTCAATCCACTCGTTTACCGCGTCGTTTTCCTCCAAAGCGGCTGTAAAATTATAATCCCCGATCTGTATGTTCATCTTCATTTCCGTTTCCTCCTGCGTATCCTCTCTTCCCGCTCTGCCAGCGCCGCCCTCCGGCTTACCGCAGGCAATAAGTATCCATGCGCAGACCATGACAACGCCGGCTATCCCGTATTTTTTCATCTTCCGCCTTTCCGCCTTTCTTCTTGATAGATTTTATTTCCGTGCGCCCCGTTTATGTATGCGACCTATAGAACCGTATCCCTGCATAGCAGATGGGAGGAGACTTCCGCTCCAGCCCGCAGGCAAGCCTTAAACGCGCTTACATATGTTCGATCCTTGCCATCATGTAATCGAGGCAGGAGAGCTTCCGCCTCTCTTCGGCAAGCAGGTCCTTTTTGATCCTGAAAAAACGGCGCAGCAGCCGCTCCCTGCCGCTTTCGTCCCTGTTATCGCAGCAGGACTGATAAAGCGCGAGTATCTCGTCCGACATGCCGATCTCTTTTAATTTCCGAATGGTTCCCCGATCCGTTTCCATATCGTTTTTCCTCCCCTGCGGCCCCTGCCGGATCCCAAAGCTTATCCCAGCAGCCGAAAATCATGCACAGGCGCGGAAAGCATTTGATCCCGCCTGACAAGGTACGATAAAATCTCAGCGTGCGCGGCGCAGCTATAGTCTAGGATACGCCGCCGCTTGACAGATAACAAATACTTATGTAGAATGCGGTTACATAGTTTTTAAGAATGATTTATTGAAAAGGAGCGTGAGCCGATATGATCGAAACGCGGCTGTTACAATATTTCCTTGCGATCGCGGAAGAACAGAGTATCACCAGAGCCGCGGAATATCTCCATGTCACGCAGCCGACCCTTTCCAAGCAGATGATGGACTTGGAGCATACGCTGGGCAAGCAGCTTTTTATCCGCGGCAAGAAAAAGGTGACCCTGACGGAGGACGGCGCGTATCTCCGCTCCCGCGCGCAGGAAATCATGTCGCTGATGGAAAAGACCGAATCGGCGTTCCGGGAGAACGAACAGACGATCTCGGGCGACATCCATATCGGCTGCGGAGAATACCGCAGCTCCTACCGGATCATGCAGTTAGTCCGGGAGATCCAGTTAGAATATCCCGAGATCCGATTCCATTTTTTCAGCTCCAACGCCGACGCGATCCTCGAACGGCTCGACAAGGGGCTTCTTGATATGGGGTTTCTATTGGAGCCTGAGAGGAAGCCGCATTATGAATATCAAAAGCTCCCGTTTTACGAAACATGGGGGATCCTCGCAAGAAAAGACTCGCCGCTTAGCGGGCGCGAAACGGTATCCTTCAAAGAGCTTGCCGGGCTTCCCCTTATCATGCCCAGCCAATCCTCCAACAGCAGCCGGATCGCCGCGCTTTTTGCCGATGAACTGCTCTCCCCGCATATCGTATCGACCTACAACCTGATCTTCAACGCGGGCCTGATGGTGGAGGCCGGGATCGGTTACGCCCTCTGTATCGACGAGCTGATCGACACGGCGGGAAACCACCCGCTGACCTTCATTCCCCTTGCGCCTAAGCTTTGCTCCCATGTGATCCTCTTTACCAAAAAATATCAGGTCTTCTCAAAGGCGGCAAGACTGTTTCTCGACTGTCTGAAAGAAAGAATCGCCGTCTGAGCGCGCTCATAGGGCTGGCCGTCCTTTTGCCGGAAAATACCGGCGCGGCCTATACGCGCCCGTCCGCGATCAGGCTCTCCAGAAAATAAAGATCCGCCTGCGCGTTATGGATATTCTGCAGCAGTCTCTTTCTTTTCTTTGCCAGCAGTCCCATGCTTTCCGCTAGGTCTCCGCTCTGCCACGCCGCGATAAAGATATCGATCTCAGCCTTTGTGCAGCCGGCATCCTCCATATTCTGTTTTACCTCTTCTATGCTCCGATATCTTCCAAACATGACCGAAAGCCTCTTTTTAACGACGGTTTTCGACGGCTCCCTCGTACTTTTCGATTCCTTCCCGCAGGCGGGAGAGCCCGTCTCTTAGCACGCTGCGGGGACAGGCGGCGTTCATACGGATAAAGCGCTCCCCGCCGCGGCCATACTGCGACCCGCTCGAAACGATCAGTCCCGTCTCTTTGCGGATAAACGAAACGGCCTCGTCGGCAGAGCCGGCCAGACGTCCGCAGTCTAACCACATAAGATACGTGGCCTGCGAGGGAACGGCGCGCAGCTTAGGGATATTTTTTTGGATATACTCCGCCGCTTCCTTTTTATTTTGGAATAAATAGGCGCGCAGCTCGTCAAGCCACCGCGCCCCTTTGGTAAACGCGACGACGGCCGCTTCGACGGCAAAGGCATTCGGCTCCGCCACCTCGTCCGTATTCAGCGCGCGCCAGACCTTATGGCGCAGCGCCGGATTCGGGACTGCGACCGCCGCCGTCTGCAGCCCCGCCAGATTAAACGCCTTCGTCGGCGCAATGCAGGTAACGCTGTTTTCCCGGCAGTCCTCGGAAACGCTCGCAAACGGGATATATTCCGTTTCCGGCGCGGTCAGATCGCAGTGGATCTCATCTGACAGGACGACGACATGATATTTCCGGCAGAGAGCGCCGATTCGGGCAAGCGTTTCCCGACTCCAGATCTTTCCAATGGGATTATGCGGATTGCACAGGATCATCAGAGAAGTCTGCGGGTCGGCGAGCTTTTTTTCCAGATCCTCAAAATCGATCTCATATCCGCCGTCTTTGTACGTTAATTCACTTTCCAAGACCTGCCTTCCATTATTGAGAACGGAATGAAAAAAGATATTGTAAACGGGAGTCTGCAATAAGACCTTTTCGGCGGGCGTCGTCAGCTTTCGGACAATACTGGAAACGGCGGGCACCACGCCCGTGCAGAAGATCAGCCAGTCCCGCTCGAGCGCAAAGTGATGTCTGCTCTGCCACCATGCCGCGTAAGCGTCGTACCACGACTTTGGGACCACGCAATAACCGAATACGCCGTGTTCCGCCCTCTCTTTTATCGCATGGAGTATCTCCGGCGCCGTCGGGAAATCCATATCCGCCACCCACATAGGCAGTTCGCCGTCCGCGATATCCCACTTTAAGGAATTTGTATTCCTGCGGTCCGTAACCGTATTAAAATCATATTCCATATTCCCTGTCCCCGTTTCTTTATACGCACATTCGGATCGGCTGCTGTATCTCCTGCCTGCATACGATCCTCGTTTTCGACGGATCCACCTTGTCTTTTTCGATCGTAAGCTCTTTGATCAGATCCGCAGTGATCGTGCCGCCCGACGGATTCAGTATGCTGTCAACCGCTCCACTGATATCCGCTTCCACGGTGGAATATTCAAACGCCAGCGTCGTATTCAAAAGCTTACAGTTTTTCAGGATAAGGTTGTCGATGTAGCACATGCCCTGAAGACTCTCTATCGTACAGTTGACAAGCGTCAGGTTTTTCGCGTTCCAGCCCAGATATTCCCCCGAAATAAACGAATCGTAAACGGTCACGTTCTCGCTGTTCCAAAAAGCGTCTTTGGAAAGCAGGCGCGAATCGTGTATTTCCACATTTCTCGCCCCGTCAAAGGAATAATTCCCATACAGCGTAAGGCCAGAGACCTTCATATTGCTGCTGTTCATGGCAAAATAATCCCCTTTTGCCGTCACCTGCTCCAACGTCACCTGATCGCAGTTCCACAGCGTTTCCGCCGCATTCGGGAAAGAAACGTTTTTTAGAAAGACCTCCTCGCAGCGGCGGAAGTTTTTCGGAGCTTCGATCGCGCTGTCCTCCACCCGGATACGTTTCGTGTACCAGACGCCGGCGCGTCCCATCTCAAACCACGTACAGTCCTTGACCGCTATATTCCTGCAATACCACAGCGGATATTTCCATTTGAACATACTGCCCGACAGCTCAATATCGTGGCTTTCCTTTAACGGCGATTCCCCGTCGTCAAAGATCGTATCTTTTATGCGCAGATAGGCGCTGCCGAATAACGCGCGCTCCCCCGTTAAAAACTCCTGACAGATCTCGTTTTTTATCTTCATGCTTTTCCCTCCGTTTATGGACAATGCTTTTCTTTGATTTTTGATTTCTCATTTTATATTTTTATTTTCTTTTCTATATTATAATTATAGTATTCCTTTTATAAAATAACAAATATCTATGCTGCATGATTTATCATAATCTATAGGAATGGAAATATCATAAAAAACGGATAAAGCAGCAGCCCTGATCCTTCGCCGGACTGCTGCCCTTCCATGTAATATAATAAGCGCCAAGCCTCGCAAGCGAATCTTGAACAGATGGGAGATGACTCCCACTTCTAATACCAGTCATGCTTTTCGTTCCTATCAAGATCGGCGATCTGCCGCATTTCCTCGTCCGTCAAGGCAAAGTCAAAGAGATCGAGATTCTCCCGGATATGCGCAGGGTCGCTCGAGCCCGGAATAACGACGATCCCCCTCTGCAGATCCCAGCGTAGGATCACCTGCGCGGCAGATACGCCATGCGCCCCGGCGATCGCCGCGATCGTCTTATCGCCCAGCAGCTCCGCCGTATGCCCTCTGCCGCCCAGCGGGTACCAGCACTGAACCACAATACCCTTTTGCTGGATATATGGGACTACCTCCCGCTCCTGATAGTACGGGTGGATCTCGTTCTGCACGAGCGCCGGCATGATATTGACCTGCGGCAGAAATTCCTCCAGTTCCTTCACATACCAGTTTGACAGCCCCAGCGAACGGATCTTCCCTTCCGCCGCCGCTTTTTCCATCGCATGATAAGCGTTTACGTCGCCGCTCCCGGGGTGATGGAGCAGCATCATATCAATATAGCCGATATCCAATTTATCCAACGCGTCCTGAATCGCTTTCTCTGGATCTTCATACTGCTTTCCGGGATATATCTTCGTAATCACGAAAATATCCTCCCGCGGGATGCCGGAATCCCGGATCGCCCGCCCTACGGCGGCTTCATTCCCATACATATACGCCGTGTCGATCAGCCGTCCGCCCGCCTCCAGCAGCGCGGTCACAGAATCATAGCATTCCGTATCGGAAAGACTGTAGGTTCCAAGTCCCATGATCGGCATTTCATATCCGCTGTTGAGCATGACCGTATGGTTTGCAAAATCGAATACGCCGCTTTCCCCGGATACGGAGGCGTCCTCTGAAAGAGCCTTTATATCGCCGCCGGACGAAGAATAATCGGCAGGAAGATGGGGCGTCTCCTTCCCTTTGACCTGATCGCAGGCCGAGAGGCCGGGCGTAAGAAGCGAGGTCAAAAGAAGCGCCGCCAGCCGTTTCAACTGTTTCTTCCGTTTTTGCATATCCCGCTCCCTCCGCGTCCTATTTCAGATATTCCGTAAAGAAATCTTCCAGCTTATCAAAGGGGATCGCGTCCTTACCGCCGCCGTCATACAGATCCGTGTGCACCGCGCCCGGAATGATCAGCAGCTCCTTATTCTCCGTATATTGACTGTCCTTTGTCATCGCCGCATAGGCGTCTTTGGAGAAATAGCAGGAATGCGCCTTTTCCCCGTGCACGAGCAGGACGGCGCTGCGGATCTCGTCCGCATAGCTTAGGATCGGCTGATTTAAAAAGGATTCGCAGCCGATCACATTCCAGCCTCCGTTGGAATTGAGCGACCTTTCATGATACCCGCGGCCCGTTTTGTAATAATCATAATAATCCTTTACAAAAAACGGCGCGTCCTCGGGAAGCGGATCGACGACCCCGCCGCCCAGCTTATACTCGCCCGCTCTTAGATCCGCAAGCCTCTGCTCACACATCGCCTTCCGCTTCTGATAGCGCGCCTCTTCGCTGTCCTCGCTGTCAAAATAACCGTTGACGTTCACTCTCGCCATATCGTACATGGTGGAAGCGACCGTCGCTTTGATCCTCGTATCCAGCGCCGCCGCATTTAACGCCATGCCGCCCCAGCCGCAGATCCCGATGATCCCGATCCTGTCGGGATCGACTCTCTCATCCAAAGAGAGCGCATCTACCGCCGCCATAAAATCCTCCGTATTGATATCGGGAGAAGCCATGTATCTGACATTGCCTCCGCTCTCGCCCGTAAACGAGGGATCGAAGGCGATCGTCAGAAAGCCCCGCTCCGCCATCGTCTGCGCATAGAGCCCCGCGCACTGCTCCTTTACCGCTCCAAAAGGGCCGCAGACAGCGATCGCCGGAAGCCTGCCCTGCGCATTCTTAGGCACATAGCGGTCCGCCGCCAGCGTAATCCCGTAGCGGTTTCCAAAGCTTATCTTGTCGTGATCGACCTTATCGCTCTTGGGGAAGGTCTTATCCCACTCTTTTGTAAGTTTCAATTCTTCTTTTTTCATTTTCTTTCCACCCTTTCCTTATTTTGCTGCGATCTTTTCCGTCTGCCTGATCAGATAATCCATACGGTCTACCCTTCTCTGGCTTTCATGCATTTTGTCCACAAGGTTCGCGCGGCACTTCCTGAGATATCGTATCAGGCTGTCTAAGCTGTCCGTTTCAAGGAGCCTTTCGGCCCCTTCGACCTCTTCTTTCGTACAGCCCGCGTCAGCCAGACCCACGAGCAGGCGGTCTAATTGTTCCTTCATGGCGCCATCCTTTCTGCGCGCGGCTTTTCTCCGCCCCTTACAGTCTCAGGATAGCACCTTGCGTTTCTCTTCGCTAATGGTTATAATGAATATCATGATATTCCTTTTATGCATATTATAAGGGAGGAAGAGATTCGATGGAGATCCGCACGTTACGCTACTTTCTCGCAACAGCAAGAGAAGAAAATATGACAAGGGCGGCCGAGCTTCTTCACGTTACGCAGCCCACGCTCTCCAAAGCGCTGCGCGCGCTGGAAGAGGAACTCGGAAAAAAGCTGTTTACCAGACACAGCTTCCATATCTCCCTGACCGAGGAGGGTATGCTCCTCCGCGACCGGGCGGAGGATCTGGTCGGCATGGCGGATAAGATCGAAAAGGAATTTTTATCTCTGGACGACATCACCGGCGGGGATCTGTTTCTGGGGCTTGCCGAATCCTGCCAGATCCGATACCTCGCAAGGGAGATCCGAAAGCTGAAAACCGTTTATCCCGGACTGAAATATCACATTACGAGCGGCGATACGGAGCAGGTCACGGAAAAGCTGGACCGCGGCCTTTTGGATTTTGCGGTTCTGTGCGATACTCCCGACGCCCGCAAATACGACTATCTCCCATTCCCCAAGCCCGATATCTGGGGCGTCATCATGAAAGAGGACGATCCTCTCGCAAAAAAAGAGGCCATCGTGACAGATGACCTCATAGGGCTCCCTTTATTTACTTCCGAACAGGGCTGGAAAAACGATATCGGAAAATGGTGCGGCGAACGCCTCCACGAGCTTTCGTTAGAAGGCTCCTTCCGGCTCGCATACAACGCCTCCCTCTTCGTAAGGGAGGGGCTCGGTTATCAGCTCACCTTTGCGGGGCTGATCGACACCTCCAAAGGAAGCGGCCTTGTTTTTCGCCCGCTCTCCCCGAAGTTGGAAACCCGTCTTTTTTTAATCTGGAATAAATATCAGACCTTCACGCCGATCGCGGAAAGATTCCTTGCGCAGATCCAAACAGGATTTTCCCGCTCCCCGCAAAGCCCTACAGCTTGAATTTATTCGTTTCCTGACTCTGCCTCTGGCTCAGATCCACCAACGCCTGCGTATCTTCGGTGCATTCATGAATCGTCTGCGAAAGGATCGCCATCGTCGCGCTCGTCTCCTGCGTGGAAGCCGCGTTTTCCTGTACGACGCTGGAGAGATTATTCACGGAATCCGTTACGATACGCTTGAGCGCGTCTAAGGTATTGGTCTGCTCGCCGATCTCCTGCGCCGCGTCCTCGACAGAGTGGATCTCCTCGTACAGATGGCCGAACGCCTGCCGCGTCTCTTCCAGACATTTCTGCTGTTCCTGAACGTTCCGCGTCACTTCCTGCATTTTATCGACAGAGCTTGCCACGTTCCCTGTCAGCTCGCGGACAATGCTCTCGATCTCCTGCGCGCTGCTGGAGGATTCTTCGGAAAGATTCCGGATCTCTTCCGCCACGACCGCGAAGCCTCTGCCCGCTTCTCCGGCCCGCGCCGCTTCAATGCTCGCGTTTAGCGACAGCAGATTGGTCTGCGCCGCCAGCCCCTTGATGATCTCCACCGCCTTGTTGATATCCGCCGCGGATTCGTTATTTTTATTGGTCTGTTCCGATACCACGCCGATCGCGTCGATCGTCGCCTGCGTGATCTTATTCAGCTTATTGATACTCGACGAAGCGCCCGCGGAATATTCCGTCATGCTCGAAACGGATTCCCGCAGCCGGTTCACATCGTTTTTCTCCGTCTCGATCACGTCCCCCAGCTCCACGATCTTGCTGCTGACCGTCTCCGTTTCGCCCGCCTGATTGGTAGCGCCCTGCGCCAGCTCCTCGATCGCCCGGTTCGCGCTCTGGATCCGGTCCGTGATATCCTCAAATTTCTGATTAAAGTTCTCGCTGCTGCTGTTTAGCTCCCCTTCGATGTTCACGACGTTCCCGATCATCGAGGTCAGAGAGCTCTTCACGCGCCCCAGATAACGAGCCATCTCGCCGATCTCATCCTTGCGGCGCAGCAGCTTCTCATCCGTATGAAACGCGAGATTGCCGCCGGCCAGCTTTTCCAACGCCTTCTCCACGCTGCCGATATCCCGCACGGTATGGCGGCCAAACAGCGCCGCGACCGTCAAAGAGACCGCCAGCACGATCACAGAGACCACGATAAAGATCACGATCATCCTGCTTGCCTGCCCGCGGATCGCATCCTCCGCATCCTGCGCCTGCGCCTGCATATCGTCTATGTAATTGCCCGTGGTAACGACCCAGTTCCAAGGGGCGAATTTCTCGGAATACGCCAGCTTGGGCGCTACCGTCGTGCCGTCCGCTTTGGTAAAGTAAAATTCGTTGTAGCCGCCGCCCGCTTCCGCGGATTTCATGATATTCTGAATGATCTTGACCCCGTTCTGATCCGTCAGGTCATAACGATTATCCCCCTCCTGCTCCGGCAGGATCGGGTGCATGACCAATGTATAATCCGTATCGTCGATCCACATATATCCCGAACCGTCGTCCCGGTAACGCATTGCCCGCACGCCCTCCGCCGCCAGCGCCTTCGCCTCTTCCTCGCTCAAAGCGCCGCTCTGGGAAAGATCGTAATAATACTGCAGAAACGCGATCGCGCTCTGCACCTCGGACTTGATCTCCGTCCGATATCCCTGCATCATCGCCTCGTTATACTCCGTTGTGGAGGTGTTCATGGAGCGGTTTAAATAATACACGCCCAGCCCTCCTACGCACAGCGCAGTAAACGCGATCATCAGAAAAACCATAAGGATCAGCGTCGCCGCAAAACTCTTTGTCTTTTTCACTGCCTGTACCGTATCCTGATCTGCCATTTGACTCACCGCTTTCTTTTGTTTTTACTATCTCCCATTATAGGCTTTTCTCCACTAAAGTCAATCAATTCCCTCCCTATTTTCGGTGAAAATGTCTGTTTTTGGGAAGCCTTTTTATAAAATTTTTGTCGCATTTCCCCTTTTTGCTCCTAAGAGGCCGCCTCTGTAGGATAAAACGGCGTCATATCCTGTCGCTGTAAGGCAGGGATCGTATGTATGTTTCCATCCATGCAAAATCCGGCGCGCCATTCATATCGTTTGGCAGCTTTATCAGGGTTTCTTTCATTTTTTCCAGCGTCCATTTCCTGCCATATCCGAAACGATACTTATTTGCTTTTATAACTGTGACAAGAAACATCGCGATATACGGATTCATCTTCCAAAAATCTCTGGCATATAAAACATTTACGTCGTCGGACGCCCAGAATGGCTCGGATTGATAAAACGCCTCGCCTACGCTGCCATTATAATTAACGGTGATACAGTTTGGCTCCCAATAATCCTCCGTTTCTATTTTCTCCCTTACTCCGTTATTTTCACTTATCGCTCCCAAAAAATTAATATCGCCCCTGACCATATCCGCTTTTGTCAGCCGCTTTCCTTTGACGATCACAAACAGATCGTCCAGCTTAAATTCCTTCCACCCGCTAAAGTCGATCTTTTCTTTTTTTACAGGCAGCTTTGTTCTGACAGGTTGATATCGGAGCGAATACATATACTGTCTCATAAACGCCCAGTCTGGATTTCCATCCTGATCTGCCGGCAGCTTTACCATCGTCTGGGAAAGATGTTTCCGGTATTTTCTTCCAAAAGAATACTTAGGCCGCTCTCTGTCAAGAACCGTCACAAGGAACAGGCCCGTTGCCGGATCCAGATGCTCGTTATACCCGACGGACAATGTCGTAGAGCCGATAAAATCCTCTCCGATATAATTGGTATATCCGACCGATCCCTGTCCGTCGCAGATAAAGATAATGCAATTTCCCTTTGTCACAAGCTGTTCATCGTACATTACCCTCTTCATGACTCCGTTATTCGTTTTCTTCGCGCCAATATAGAGAATATCCGACCCGTCTGTCAATTCCGAAGCATTGCTGCATTTACAGTTTTCCAGCCTGAAAATACCATCTGGACCGCCTAGCGAAAACCACTTCCACGCCGCGACATCAAGCCTCATACACTTTTCCCTCCCTGATCAGATATGCTAGGTAATCGTTTAATGTCGCCTGAAAATCATCTTGCGTAAGTTTTGTGTAATCCGTCTGCATATATGCCTCGCATAACCATTCGTCTTCGTAACCAACGCAGTGTCTCGCCGATAATCCGTCAACAACATCCCGGTTCCGGTATAATCTCAGCCATTCTTTTTCAACGCTTTCCCATTTCCCTAAAGCGTCTATCCTTCCCAGCTTTTTCTTCTTAACAAAGCCGTCCTCCTTGCAATATCCAAAGAATGTCTCCTGCGCGCTGTCATGGGGCGTATGAGCCTCCCAGACCATGACGCATACATTCGTTCCGGCCGGGTAAAAGATATCGTCAGGCATGGAAAAAACAGCCTTTAAGGTATGCTTCTTCATCAGACGTTCTCTGATCTCCTTATATTTGGTGCCAGTCGCACAGCTCATCGGAACTACCACTACGCCAATGCCGCCTGCCGTTAAAATATCCAGCAGATGTTCTACAAATTCCAGTTCCACAACATCTTTCTGCGAATAGGGCGGATTGATCAATCCAATATTGATATTTTTCTCCTTCAGCTCCCGAGTGATCTCTTTATTAAAACAGTCGCCCTTATAGATGTTTGACTTCCCATCTTTTCTGATAATCATATTGGCAACCGCCAATGTATAAAGCCCGTCGTCAAACTCAACGCCATACAAGCCATATCTGCGGATCTTTTCAATCTCATCCGGATTTGCGTCTTGAAACATCTTGCTCATGGCGGTCACTAAAAAAGAGCCGGAACCGCAGCATATATCCACGATCCTGCTGTTCTTATTTACATTCGCCAGATCGCACATAAATTCCGTTAAATGCTGCGGAGTCAATACGATACCCAGACCGCTTCCGTCTCCGCCTGAATATTTTATAAATTCATGATAAAAGACCCCCAGCGCGTCGACCGTACTGTCCGCATAGTCCATCATCGGTTTGATCTTCATTTCCAGCTGCTCAATATACCAAGTAATCGACTTTGAGTGTCCTAGCGGAATCTCTGCAAATTTGGTATTATCCTGAAGCGTATTGAATACCTGCTTGATATAGCTTACACGGCTGCTCTTAATATCGCTTTCCTCCAAAACATTTTCGATAGCATTTTGGATATTCTGCATAACTGATTTATAGGACGTTAAGGAAGAATAGCTTTTTGAAAAATCCTCATCGTTCAGCGCGATCAGAATCCCCGCGATAAATATTGGCTTATGCGCCTCCGTAACCTTTATCTCCCTGAGAGAATTGTGCATATCGATCGCCGTATTTCTGATCTCATCTAAGGAATATGCCTTTTTCAGCCTATTTCCCTTAATCAGCTCAAGATAATTCTGCGGTTCCAGAATGATATCTCTCGCTTTTTCCAATACCGTATACGTATCCTGTCCTTTTATCCAGTAGAAAGTATCCACTTTCCTGTTTTCCGCGCTTGTTCCGCTGACGGCCAATGCGATAACGTTGTATTCCTGCTTTAAGAATTTTGCATAATACAATACGCCGTCCACCGCATACGCGCTCGGCTTATTATATTTTTCGCTGCAATGCCTTTTCACCGTATTTTTACACTCTACAACAAGGATCGTATTTATGTCATCATAAAAGGTAATCACATATTCCGGCCTTGCCTTTCCCCTTTTGCACTGGGAAAAATCCTCCAGCGCACACTCTCTGGGCTTCCCTCCGGCCTGCTTCAAAAGCCGGTCTATTTTATCAATGTCCGCGACATCACCCTGCGGAAAAACATAACCAAACTTATTTTTTCCGATAACGCACTTCATCTCTTTTAAAGTCAGACTTTCCGTATACCGCTCAACAGCCATGATGTCATCTCCTCCGTAATATCCTGATAATATCATAAAGTTTTGAATATATCCAGCATTTCACGGGTTCCTCTGAACCTTTCAAAACCAAATCAGAACATTTGTTCTATTCTTATTATACTATCTACTCGATATAAGTCAAGACCGTATCCCCCTAATTTTTCCAACAGAAAAAGGCCGCGCCGGCCCACCGTCAAAGATGTCCCGCCGCAGCCTTTCTTCTATTCTCCCCCCCGTATCCTAGTCCCCCTACACCAGCTCCTTTATCCACACGCACATCTCGCCCATTCCCCGATTGTTCCAATAGGCGTAGGGAACGGCGCGCAGCTCCGTATCCTCCAGCGCGACGGGATGCGTTCCGTACAGCTCGCCTTCCCTCCAGCCGCTCTGCGTCATCCGCTTTCCGCGCAGCCTAAGCGTCGTGCAGCCTCCAAAGAGCTCCGAGGGCTCCTCGACGATCGCCTCGTTTGCGTCTACATACAGCGCCGCGAGATTTTTCCCATTATCGATCTCCTCAAGGCAGTATACCAGCGGCCCCTTCATCAGGGCCGCCCTGCCGCAGTCCGCATGGACCGCCGGATTGGCGCGCACCAATCTGGGCGGGGCCTCAAAGCGCGCCTCCACCCTGCTGCCGTCATGCACAGACAATAGGGCGTAACCCTTCTCTGTCTCATATTCCGCCCTCTGGCCGTTTGCCGTGACCGTATACCCCTCTGCATAGCCGGGAATGCGCAGGGCCAGCTTTACGTCGCCGCCGCCCACTTGCCGGATCTCTAACGCAAAGCCGTTTTCATAGGGGAATTTCGTTTCCAGACTGACTGTGACCCTCTGGCCCCCTAGCGTCGTTTTCGTCTGATTGGAAACAAAGAGATTCACATACAGCCTATCCTCGCTTTTCGCATAGAGGTACTGTCCCAGAGAGGCCAGCGTCCGCGCGATATTGGGCGGGCAGCATGCCACGCCGAACCATTTCTGACGCACCGGCTTTACATGCTCTCTGGAGGTGCGGGGCAGGCAGTTCTCCGGCCAGACTTCCAGCGGGTTCACATAGAAAAAGGAACGGCCGTCCTGCGCGATCCCCGCCAGCACCGTATTATAGAGGGCGCGCTCCACAATGTCCACATAAGAAGCGTCCCTTGTGATATTGGCCATGCGCAGCCCAAAGAGCGCCAGCCCGATAGAGGCGCAGGATTCTGAATAGTTGCAGTCGTTCGGCAGATCGTAATCCGACGTGAAACGCTCCAGTATCCCCGAAGACCCGATACTGCCCGTTATATACATGCGCTTTGTCACCATATTTTCCCACAGACGCACGCAGGCTTCCATCAGCTCCTTATCCTGATATTCATACGCCAGCTCCGCCATCGCGCAGTACATGTAGACCGCCCTGACCGCATGTCCCTCCGCCGTCTCCTGCTCTCTGACCGGCAGGTGCGACTGGGAATAGCGCGGATCGTAATCCGCAAGCTCCGGGAAGATCCCCCGATGTCCCGGCCTTGCCTTTTCCTTTAGAAAATAATTCTCCCCGACGCCCCTTGCGTCGATAAAATATTTCGCCTGTTCCAGATATTTTTTCTCTCCGGTCGCATGATAGAGCTTTAACAGGCCGATCTCGACCTCCTGATGTCCCGGATAGCCGTGGATCTTTCCCTCCTCCGCTCCAAAGGTCTCGCAGATCAGATCGGCCAGCCGCAGCGTCACGTCTAGGAATTTGCGTTTTCCCGTCCCCTGATAATAAGCGGCCGCGGCCTCCATCATATGCCCCGCCGTATACAGCTCATGTCCCTCGCAGAGGTTCTGCCAGCGTCCTTTGGGCTCTTTGATGATAAAATAAGTGTCCAGATACCCGTCCGGCTGCTGCGCGTCCGCGATCAGGTCTATGACCGCATCCGCCGTCTGCTCCAGCTCCCCGTCCCGCTCGGCGGCCAGAGAAAAGCCTACCGCCTCCAGCCATTTTGCGATATCCGTATCCTGAAACACCGCGCCGTAAAACTCCCCTTTTTTCCTGCCTGCCGCGATCTTAAAATTCTCAAGACAATGGCTCGGTTCGGCGTCCGGGATCCTGTCGTTCATCGCATCCCACTGATAGGGAATGATCACGTCCCGCACCAGCCGCACGTATCTGTCCCAGAAAAAATCCCGTATCCTGATCTCCTTGAGATCGATCGTTTCCAGTTTCTTCATACTGCTCCTTTCCCCGCAGCCGCCTCTCCCCGCATACGGCCGCCGTCTTATTCCTACGCCTTCACCGCGCCGTTGGTCAGGCCGCTGACGATATAGCGCTGCATAAAGATAAAGATCAGCACCACCGGCATGATCGCAATGATACCGAACGCCATCGTCGAATTCCATAGAGTCTGGTACTGCTGCACATAATTATAGATACTTGACGTGATGGGCCGCATATTGGGGTCGGTGATAAAGGTAATGCCGTAGATCAGATCGCCCCACGCATACACGAAGGAAAATACCGCCGCGACGATGATCCCCGGTCTGGCGATCGGCAGCATGACCTTCACAAAGGACTGCGCGTGGCTGCAGCCGTCGATCACCGCCGCCTCGTCCAGCTCTTTGGGGATCGAGATAAAATAAGAGCGCAGAATGATGATACTGAACGGGATCCCCAGCGTAGCGTCCGCCAGTATCGGGGCGAGGTACGTATTGAGCAGATGGATCCTCGCAAACATGATATACAGGGACGTCAGCACCAGCGTCGAGGGCAGCATCTGCGTGATCAGGAAAAACAGGATCAGCGGCTTTTTGGCCTTAAAGCGAAAGCGCGCCAGTCCGTAGGCCGCCGGGATCGCCAGCACCGTGGAGATCAGCGTCGCCCCCACGGAGATGATCAGGCTGTTCTTAAAGCCCCTGAGCGTATCGCTGGATACGCTCAGCTGCGCCTGAAACGGCTCTAACGTCAGATCTCTGGGCCAGAGAGGCGTCGGGATCTCAAAGATCTCCGTCTGCGTTTTTAACGCCGTGACGACCATCCAGTAAAGAGGGAACAAAAAGACGATAAATATCAACAGACCTACAAAAAATAACCCGATATTGTTTTTCTTACTTTTCATCACATGATCTCCTCTTCATCATTGATCAGCTTGATATAGAAGCAGCCGACGACCAGCAGGATCAAAAACAGGATATTGGCGGCCGCCGCGCCCTTGCTGAACTGAAATTCCTCAAAGGAAAGCCGGTAAGCGTAGGTAGAGACCAGCTCGGTCGAATTGACCGGGCCTCCCTTCGTCATGACCCATACCAGATCGAATACCTTAAAGGTATAGACGAAGCCGAGCGTCAGCACCGACATGATCGCGGGACGTATCATCGGTATCGTAATGCGAAAGAGCCGCTGATACCAGTTCGCGCCGTCTAACGCGCAGCTTTCATAGATCTCCTCCGGTATGGTCGTCAGGCCCGTCGTCAGGAGCATCATATTAAACGGGATCCCGATCCAGATATTGGCGACAATGCTCGCCGCCATCGCCGTCCCCGGCTGCAGCAGCCAGTCCACATTTTTATCAATGAGGTGCAGCTGCGTCAAAAACTGATTGACGATCCCGCCGGTGCTCGCGAACATAAATTTAAACAGCAGCCCCGCTACGGTCACGGGCAGCAGCCACGAGATCATCGCCGCCCCGCGGAAGAAAGCCGCCCCGCGGAATTTTTTATTAAATAGCAGCGCCAGCCCAAAACCGATGATAAACTGGAAAAAGATCGAGCCCACCGTAAAGATCAGGGTATTGACCACCGATTTTTTCAAAATGGAATTTTGTCCGGTAAACAGCTCGATATAATTCTGCAGGCCGATAAATTCCTGCTGATCCGGCTTGGCAAAGGTGTATACGTCCACATTTTTTAAAGCCAGAAGGATATTCTGTATCATGGGATACCCGATGAACACCAGCATATAGATCACCGCCGGGATTGCAAAGCAGATCCCCAGATATGCGCCGCTTTTTCTCTTTCTTAACCGATTCATTTCCCTGCTCCTTTACCTAAAAAGAAAACTGCCGCAAAATGAGAAGAAATGATATTTTGCGGCAGTTCTTTTTTCCTGTTATTCGATCGCGTCTACGGCTGCCTGCGTATCCTTCGCAGCCTGCTCAGGCGTCTTTGCCGAAGTCATGACCTCTTGGAACCCTGTCTGGATCGCGGAAGAATACGTTGGCCATACTGCGGAAGGCCCGCGCGGGATCGAGGTTTCAAGCTGCTGGATAAACGCCGCTTGGATCGGATCCTCTGTCCAGTACGCATCCTGCGCCGCCTCAGTCTTAGGAGGGAAGGAGCCGTACTGCTTCATTGCCGCTACCATGACGTCGGTCTGGTTATAATATTCCAGAAAGGCCTTCGCGCCGTCCATATTGTCCTTTTTGACAGCGCCCATGTTCTCGCCGCCCAAAATGGAGGTCGCCTGCCCGGAATTGGCGTCGCGTTTAGGCAGTACCGTTACGCCGTAATTTAACTCCGGCGCATTGCTTTCGATACCGGGGATCTGCCACGGGCCGTTTTGCTGCATTGCCAGATTGCCCGCCATAAAGTTATTGTTCACGTCGGACTGCGTCCAGTTGACGACGTCCTTTGCCCACGAGCCTTCGTTGATCATTTCCTGCATCAGCTTATACGCGTCTACGCCGGATTCGATATCCGTATAGGAGCCGCCCGCCGTATATAACCACTGTAGGCACTGGAACGTACCCTCATCCGTATTCGTCCCCGCGTTCCCGAAGCCGTATACGCCGTCCTTCGTCAGGGCCTTCGCCATCTCGCGGAACTCGTCCCAAGTCGTGTTTTCGTCGGGATATTCCAGCCCCGCCGCATCAAACATATCCTTATTGTAGAACAGCGCCGTGCAGTTCGTCGCGAACGGGATCCCGTAATGCTTGCCGTCCATCATCGTGGAAGCCATAGGCCCCTCCAGATATTCGTCCCATGCGATATCCGCATCCGAAATATCGCCGAACAGATCCATCGCGATAAAAGAAGCCATATCGCAGCCGTCTAAAATGACCAGATCCGGCAGCTCGCCGGAAGCCACGCCCAGCGTGAGCTGTTTCTCATAATCCGCAAACGGCACATACACGTGGGACGCGGTAAACTGATCCTGCGACGCGTTAAAGCCGTCGATCAGGCTCTGCATCATCTCCTTCTGTGCGTCCGTCTCGAAATAATCCCAGATCACGACTTCCTGCTTCTCCCCGCCTGCCGTCTGCGTATCGGCAGCGGCCTGCGTATCTGCGGCAGCCTGCGTATCCGGGGCAGCCGCCGTATCGGACGCGCCTCCCGCATCCGCCGCGGGCGCGCTCTGGCCGGAGCTGCCGCATCCGGTCAAAACCGACGCGCATGTCAGGATTGCCGCTAGGGACGCGGCGATCATCTGTTTTCTTTTCATGCAAAATACCTCCCTTTCGATTTATCAGTTCCCTGACTGTTTTGATAAATCCATTATAAGAGAGGTATTTTTCTTTGATAATTCTAATAATTTAAGAAAAGTGGACTCATTTAAAGTCGCCGCTCGGACGCCGCGGCTCTTACTCCTCGTTCAGAGACGCCGTAGTCTTTACTCCCCGCGCAGGGACGCCGCGATCTCTTCGGCCGTCCTGCCCTCCGCCATCATCTCATAGATCCCCTCCGGCAGCCTGTCCCGCAGCGCGCTCCAATGCTCGTTTTCCGTCCGCAGCACCGCGTTTTCCATCTGCCTGCGGAAGACGTCCGTTTTCCCGTCCCCTTCTCCGGCGAGCCTTCTCTTGGTCGGCAGCACGCCGGTCTTTTCGCAAAACGCGCTCATGACCTGATCTCCCGCGCAGTAGCGCAGGAACTCCCGCGCGCCTTTGGTGTTCTTCCCTTTTAAGATCCCGATATTTTCCCCGCCGATCACCGTCTGCCGCCGCTCGTCCGCGGGCAGGAACGTCACGCCGTAGGAGATTCCCGCCTCCTCCAGCATAGGCAGGATCCACGGCCCGTTTTCCATCATGGCCGCCTCGCCCTGTATGAACTTGCGCGCCACATCGATCTGGGAATAATTGATACAGTTAGGATCCATGCCGCCGGAGGCGATCAGCCCGTACAGGAAATCGTACGCCTTTGCCGTCCCGTCGCCGCCGATCTCCCGGATATCCTCGCCCGCCGACAAGATCCACGGCATGATCTGAAAGGCTCCCTGCTCGCCCGTGATCGCCGACATCAAAAAGCCGTATCTGCCGTCGCCGCTCAGAGCCTTCACCGCTTCCTGAAACTCCTGCCAGTTTTCCGGCGGCGCTATCCCTGCCTCCTGCAGCATTTCCGTATGATAGATCAGCGCCACGGTGTTGCAGTTGAGCGGCAGCCCGTACAGCTTCCCCTTATCGTATACCGTTCCTAACAGGGCGCTGTAATAGTCCTCGTAAAGGCGCAGCTCCCCTTCCATGTCCGTGATCTCTTCCAACAGCCCCGTCTTGATATAGTACGGCATATCGGGATTGTCCATGATGACCAGATCCGGCATCGCGTTTTCCGTATAGCCGATCGAGAGCCGCTTGGAAAATTCCGTCATCGGCACATATTCCCACTCCAGCGTATAGGACTGCGATACCGCGTTAAAGCCCTCCGTCAGCTCGTCCATCGCCTCCTGCTGCGCCGTCGTCTCGTAATAGCTCCAGATGACGAGCCGCTCCTTCTCCCGCGTCCCTGCGCCGCCGGATACGCCGTCCCCTGTATCCGCGCCGCCCAAAATACCGCTTCCCGCGCCCGCGCCGCCTGACCGATCAAAGCCGTCTGCCTCTCCTGCGCTTTCCAGCCCAGCGGATACGCCCGCCGTTTCGCCCGCCGGATACGCCGCGCAGCCTCCCGCGCAGAGCGCCGCCAGCAGCGCCGCCCCTGCCCTTATGATCCGTTTCATCTGACTCTCCCCTTACATCTGCCGGAACTCCCTCGGCGAAACTCCCACATTTTCCTTAAAGACCCTGTTAAAATATTTGGAATCCGAATATCCTACCTCCTGCGCGATCTCATAGACCTTCTTATCCGTCCCCTTTAAAAGCCTTTTGGCATGGCTGAGCCTGAAATCCCGCAGAAACGCCGTAAAATTGACCCCGACCTCCCGGTTGAACAGCGCGCTTAGATATTCCGGCGTCAGGTCGAGCATATCCGCGATCTCTTCCAAAGAGATATTTTCCGCGTAGTGCATTCGGATATAGGAGATTGCTTTCTTGATCGCGTAGTTGGAGATATCCTCCTTCTGCGCCGCCGCACCCTGCATGGCATGGAGGATCCCGTCTAGGATCCGGCGCATTTCCCGGCGGGTGCAGGCGCGGTTCATCTTATCCGTATACTGCATGGGCTCCAGCTTTTCATAGACGCTGCGCTCCACGTCCTCCAAAAAGCCCATCAGCCTGTGCGTCAGCCGCAGATAGGCTTCCCTGATCTGCGGCGGCGCGTACTCCTTCTTTTCCAGATACGCGTGAAATTCCTGAAGATACCGCTCTGCGGATTCCCCGTCCTCTTTGTAGACCGCCGTGCGGATCCTGCGCTCGAGCTCCTCAGGGTAGGAAAAGGGCTCCTCCGCAAAGGCCTGCGTTTCCTTCCCGCTCACGATCCTGCCCGGATATCTCTCGCCGTACAGATACAGCGTCCGCAGCTTTTCCATCGTCTTATCCAGCCGCAGCCAGTCCTCCACCGGCGACTGCGCCCATACCCATTTTTCCCCGCCGCGCTCTATGCTCCACGCCATCTCTTCCGTGAACGCCGCAAACGCCTCCAAAGGCAGCAGACAGACTAACTCCCTCGTTTCCTCAAAAAGGGCGCAGTGCATATCGGGAAAGCGCCGCTTTACCCTGCTGCCGCGCACAGCCTCCAGCATCTTCTTTCGCTCCTCAAAGAGCGTGTCCCACCCGTATCCCGCCAGCAGGACATAGGCTTTCCCCGGATCCGTCAGCAGCTCCGCCCGTTCCGCTTCCAGCTCCTCGTCCTGCGCCGCCCCCTGCAGCCATCTCCAAAGGATCCGCTGGGAATTGCTGCTTTTGTTTTTTAATTCTTCCGCGAGCTTTCCCTGAATCTTTTCCAGCGCGCCTAAAATATCCTCAGGCGCCAGCGGCTTTAGGAGATAATCGTCCACGCCGAAGCCGATCGCTTTCTGCGCGTATTCAAACTCCGAATAGCCGCTTAAAATGATACTGTGCACATGCACATCTTTTTCATATAATTCTCCCAGCATTTCCAGACCGTCCATGACCGGCATTTTCACATCTGTGATGACCAGATCGGGGCTGACGTTCAGGATCATTTCCAGACCCTCTTTTCCGTTCCGGGCCTCGCCCACGATCTCATTTTCCGTCTGCTTTGCGATCAGATTCGCCAGACCTCTCCTGATCTTGATCTCGTCCTCGACGATCAGTATCCTCATCCGTTTCCCTCCACTCCGCCGGGAGCCTGAGCATGATCACCGTCCCCATGTTCTCAATGCTCGTCACCTTCCACGAGGCGCGTTCCCCATAATACATATCCATCCGCGAAAACGCGTTGTGCAGGCCGATGGCCGTCCCGTCGCCCCTGACCGCCCACGCCCTGTCATGGTAACGCTGCGCCTGCTCTCTGGGCATCCCGCGCCCGTTGTCCTCGATGGTGATATGCAGAAACTCCTTATCCTCCGACAGCGAAAGATCGACCCTGAGCATTCCCCCGCCTTCCATTTCCTTAAACCCGTGCAGGATCGCGTTTTCGATAAAGGGCTGCAGGAGCAGCTTATACACGAGGCAGTCCCCCGCCGCCTCGTCCATCGTGATCTCATAGGAAAAGATATTGTCAAAGCGCACCTTCTGCAGGCCGATATATTTTTCCAGCCAGTCCACCGCTGCTTCGGCCTTTACCCTCGTATTGCTCTTTCCGATACTGTAACGCAGTATGACCCCCAAATCTCGGAGCATTTTGCTGATCTCGTACTCTCCCCGGTCGATCGCCATCCAATTAATGGAATCCAGCGTATTATACAGAAAATGCGGATTGATCTGCGCCTCCAGCGCGGCGATCTCCGCATTTTTCTGCTGCGTCGTCGCTTCCTTTACCTCCTCGACCAGTGCGTTGACCCGTCCGGTCATCTGGTTAAAATTCCCCGCGATCCTGCCAAATTCGTCGTCGGAATGGATCGGCAGCATGACCTCCAGATTCCCCTCCGATACCTCCTGCATCCCTTCCACCACATCGTTGACGGAGCGGTTGATCAGCCGCGCAAAATAGAGGATAAAGACGACGGCGATCCCAAGCGCCATACCGCCCACCAGCAGAAATATCATCTGCGTCCGGCGCACGTCCTCCAACATCGCGCCCAGCTCATAGACATTATAAAAGACCCAGCCGGTCCGCTCATCCTGATAGGCGTTGATCTGCGTCTGCCGCTCTCCCAGCAGGCCGCTCTCACGCACAAAGCGCGCGACGCTCTCCTCATCTTCGATCCTCCTGCCCGCAAATTCCTCGTCAGGATAGCTGATCACCGTTCCGTCCCCGGCCACGATGAAATTAAAGCCCGAATCCTCCGTCTCTCCCGTCGGATTGCAGATCAGATCCATATTGTCCTCGTTCACGCTGACTATAATGGTCGCGATACTTCCCCGATCCAGATTATTCAGATCGAAGATACGCTTGGAAATATGAAAATAATGCGAATACTGCTCTCCCTCTAGGAATTTCACCGTCGGGGTCAACACCATGCCCGCCTCTCCCTGCGCGTCGCGGTAGGGCGGGATCATACGCAGGTCGGGATAGCTGCGCCAGAGGTTATCGATCGCGGAGTCCGTCTGCGAATCATAGGCGACGCTTGTCCCGTTCGCGCATACCACCGTGATACAGCGTATCTCGCCTTCCATGTCGTTGTACTGCTTTAAACGTCTGTTTAAGCGGTTATAGGCGACGGCGTCGCCGCCCTTTTTCATCAGCGTCTTGACCGCCGCCGTCATTTCCTCGTCCTGACTCATCTGATAGAGCAGATTCGCATAGATCTCCAGACTCATATTCGCGCGTTCCGCGATCTGCTGCAGATTGTCTCTCGTCACCTGATCCACCTTTTCGGTCAGCGCGCTTTCGTTTACCTTCGTAGAGATCCCCCAGAGCAGCAGGATCGGCAAAAGGGAGCTGAAGCCGAATATGATAAACAGCTTTGTCTTCAGTTTACTGTTCCTGTAAAATGCGATCAGCCTTTTCAACCTTATCTCCCCATCGTCACAGCTCGATCCCGATCCTTGCGGGGACGCCCCGCTCATAAGGGTGGCGCTCGCAGCACAGCCGCGTGATATAATCGCTTCTCTCCCGCAGCCATTTCGAGGCTTCTCTCCCCGTCAGCAGCACCTCCGTTTCCCTTCCCCTCCCCAGCGAAAGGATCCGTTCCAGCCTGCTCTCGTCTAACAGCGCGTATCTGTGCGCATGGACGGCCTCGTCCAACACAACAAAATCCGCCTCTTTCTTTTCAAGCGCCTCCCAGACCTGATCGAGCATACGGTCATGCAGCGCCTTCTGCTCCCGTTTTTCCGCCTCCGTCATTTGGGAAAAAAAGGGGAAATCCTTTTGCAGACAGATGAGCCGGATCCCCTGTATCCGGGAGAGCGCGGAGAGCTCCCCGCTCTCTCTCCCCTTCATGAATCTGGCGAATATCACCCGCCGCCCCCGGCCCGCGGCCCGCACCGCCGCGCCTACGGCCGCCGTCGTTTTGCCTTTTCCGTCTCCATGATATAGCTGTACCATTTGGGACTCCTCTCGTTCCTATCCTCTAAGCGCCCTATTCCTCAATATGCTCCATTCCCTGACTCAAGATCGTGGAAATATGCCCGTCCGACAGGGAATAAAATACCGTCTTGCCCTCGCGCCGGTTCTTTACCAGCGCCATCTGCTTTAAAAGGCTCAGCTGATGGGAGATCGCGGACTGCGTCATGTTCAGGATCTGCGCAAGATCGCATACGCACATTTCCGAACACAGCAGGGCGTACAGGATACGGATCCGCGTCACGTCCCCAAAGACCTTAAAGAACGCCGCCAGATCATTTAACCGCCCCTCCTCCGGGATCTCGCCTACTATCTTTTCCCGCAGCTTTTCATGCACATGGAGGCATTCGCACCGTTCCGCCTCCGCTAGTCCTTCCTGCAATCGGATCCCTCCCTTTCTGATCGCGTGAATATCTGTTCATGTGTTCATTGTATCAGGCGCGCCCGGTTTGTCAAGCGTCCCGCCCCGCCGACCGGGCAGGGACTCATAGCGGCAAAGCAAGCGCCCGCGGCGGGCAGGGCAGCGATTCGTGGCAAATGCAGAAATCACTCACAACGGGCATAGCAAACGCTCGGTTACAAACGCGGAAAACGCCTAACGAATGCAACAAAAAGAGCCGCAGACGCCGCCTCTTTTAGGCCGCTTCCTGCAGCTCCCATATTACAATCTTTATCGCTTTTTCTATCGTTCTTTCTGGCGCTTCGGCTTTCATGGGCCGGGCGTTCGCGCCTCTGACGGACGGCTTATCCCGACTTATCCTTTACAGGAGCGGTGCAAAGACCTTCATCACAAAGCCTGTCAGCTTACAGCTCAGCTTCTCCCGGCGCACGCTTTCCCTCGTGACCTCCCTGCACTTTGACAGCGTTTCCTCAAAATCCGCCTCGATATCCGGGATACAATCCGCCCGGTACAGGTACGCCGCGCATTCAAAGTGATGCGAAAGGCTCCGGTAATCCAGATTGATCGTGCCGACGGATGCGCGCATATCGTCGCTGACAAAAACCTTCGCATGTACGAAGCCCGGCGTATATTCATAGATCTTCACGCCGGAATCCAGAAGCGCCTTATAATGCGACTTCGCGAGTGCATAGGGCACGGCCTTGTCGGGGATCCCCGGCAGGATCAGCTTCACATCGACGCCCTTTTCCGCCGCGAAGCGCAGCGCCGTCTCGATCGCGCTGTCTAGGATCAGGTAAGGCGTCATGATGTGCACGTACCGCTCGGCGCGGTTTAGGATATCCATGTAGACCCGCTCGCCCACCTTGTCATGGTCTAACGGACAGTCCCCGAACGGGATCACATAGCCGTTTCCCTTCGTATCCGGCGCAGGCGGCGTCAGGTATCTTTCAAACTCAGGCTGCCTCTCCGTCACGTTCCACATCTGTAAAAACATCAGGGCAAAGCTCTTGGCCGCCTCGCCCTTTACCATCACGGCGACGTCCTTCCAATGGCCAAAGCGCTGCACGTGATTGATATACTCGTCCGCAAGGTTCACGCCGCCCGTAAACGCGGTATGGCCGTCGATTACCAGTATCTTGCGGTGGTCGCGGTAATTATAATGCGTCGATAGAAAGGGCGTGAGCGGCGCGAACACCTTACACGAGATCCCCAGCGCGCGCAGCTTCTGCGGATAGCTCGAGGGAAGCAGGGCAAATTCGCAGGTGCCGTCGTACATGACCCGCACCTCGACGCCCTCCTTTGCCTTCCGCGTCAAAATCTCCAGAATCTTTCCCCACATCACGCCCTCTTCAATGATGAAATACTCCATGAAGATATAGCGCGACGCTTTCTCGAGCTGGCGCAGCATTTCCTCAAATTTATCCTCGCCCAGCGGGAAATATTCCGTCTGCGCGCCGCGATAGGCCGGAAAACAGCCGCTCCGGTGGATATAATGCGCCAGCGCAGCCTCTTTGGGATCCTCCGCGCGCAGCGCCTCCATGACCCCCGGATCCTGCGGCAGCGCCTCTAGGGTATCCGAAAGGAGCTCTGCCAGCCGCTTTTTTAATTTGATATGCCCCGCCTCGCTCATCGTATAGCCGTACAGGAGCAGGCCGGGCACCGGCGCGAGCATAACGATAAACAGCCACGTGATCTTGGCGGACGGCGAGATATCGCTGTTGATCAGGTACAGTACCATAATCAGGGAAAATACCGCCGCGCCGCCTAAGATATGCGGCAGAAGCTGTTCAAACCATACGAACAGCGAAAACAAAAGCCCTGCCTGAAGAAGAAGGAGGAGCAGGAAGATCCCCATTCTGCTGAATATCATGCGCAGGAGCCCCCGCTTCCCCTTTTTCAGAAGTCTCATGCCGCCGTTTTCAGACGTTTCCATTCCGTTCCCTCGTTTCCCGTCATCTTTAGATTCAAGACTCGCTTACATTCGCCCTTTTTACATGGCGATCGGAGCCTGCGCCTCCTGCTCCCTCAGCTTTTTCATTGCCATCACAAGGATAAACAGCGAAAGGCCGAAATTGATCACCCAGAAAAACGGGATCTGGAACGGCAGGAAGGACACGACGGCCTTGATCAGCAGCGACAGCGTCCTGCTGTAAACGCCCATCAGGTACAGCTTCCCAAAAGTGATCTGATATTTCATGCAGGACGCCGCGATCATTCCCAGCAGGGCGACAAAGAGCACCCCAAAGAAAAACAGCGCCGTGATCCAGATATACAGAAGCCCCAGCAGCACATAATACAGCGCGAGGAACCACGGAAGGAGCCCTTCGATATCCTTCCGCTCAAAGTCGATATCCAGATTGGAAAAATACAGGATATTGACGTCCCCGTTCTCATCCTTTACGATCGCCTTTTCCGAATCCATGAGGATCGCCTGACGATAACCGCCAAAAGCCGCCGTTACCTCGGACTCATCCGTATACGGCAGAGAAAAACCGGGCGTCGTATTGATATACAGGTAATTGGAGTCCGTATCCACTTCAAAGGTATCCTCCATCCACAATACGCCGTCCTCCAGTTTAAAATTCGGCACCTCTGCCCGGATAGTCTCTACCATCTGACTGGTCGAGCCCATATTGACCACGCCCGGTATCAGATAGACGATCAGGAAATAGAGCAGCATGAGCAGGACGCCGAATCCAAACACCTTGCTCTTTTTGTTTTTCAAGAACTGCCCATAGCTTCCATAACTGTATATGGACAAAGCCATCTCTTTAAATATGTTCATGTAAATCTCCTCCTTTGCGGAATTATAGTTTGAAGTTTACTATACCATGACTTCCTGATAATTGCAAGCACAGACAGCCCCCTTCCGCGCAGGATTCGCCCTGCGGCATAAAGCCGCCCTATTACGCAGAGCCGAAGGCATCTTACGGGCGGTATCTGCCAAGCAGATTCCAAAACAATATCTTGAGCAGCTTTGCATTCCCTCTGAAAAACGATATTTTCGTCGGTATTTTCCCATCTTTCGGATACGCCCTCGTCACCGGGATCTCACAGCTCCGCATTCCGAGCTGCGGCGCTCGGACCGATAGATAAGCCAATAATTCGTAGCCGCTGAAAATATCCCGGAATATAGCGACACGCTTATCTAAAATATAGCGTTTTGAATATCCCCGAAACCCATTCGTCGTATCGGTAAACCATTTTCCAGCCGTCAACGAGATAAGCGGCGCATGGAAAAAGCGGATCGCGGCATAGCGCAGAAGCGGCGTGCGGACAGCCCTTCCTCCGGCTACAAAGCGCGAACCCTGCACCAGATCATATCCCTCCTCAAGCTTTTGGATAAAATCCGGTACATCTTCAATACTGTCCTTATTATTTCCATCTATTGTAACAAATCCCTGATAACCCCTTTTACAGGCCCACCAAAATCCCATACGCAGCTGCGCGCCCTGTTTCCCTTTCCCTTCTTTGATCAGAAGCGTATTCACATGGAGCGGTTTTAATTTCCCGCTTTCCATGCTTCCGTCCACAGAGCCGCCGTCACAGATAACAATATCCGCCTTTTCCCATATCTTGGCCGTATCCGCTCTTCTCAGCAGCGCGCCAATACGTTCCCCTTCATTGATTACCGGGATCAAGACGCAGTATCTGCATTGCTTCTCCTGATATTCCCTGCACATAAAGGCGGGAACCCCTTCCCTCCCGTTATAACAGCTTTCTCTCAGCATTTTTCCTCCTTTTAAGACTCGCTCGCATTCGATAGTCACCTTCCATCTGCTATAAGGCGCTTTACATAAGATACTGCGGACTTTACCGCCTCCACGTCCGCGCTCCCTTTCATTTCTATGGATATATAACCGCCATAATTCCTCGATCTCAGCATATCCGCAATTTCCCTATGGATTCCCCGCGCTTTTATCGCCGCCAGTTCCGGCTCGCTGATATGCACATGATGAATCCATTCCGCCGTTTCGTCATTTCTTATCCACTTGCAATCCTCCCGATTGATTAAGATTGTCCCGATATCCAGATTCAAGCCAAGTCCATGCAGGATCCTATCGCCTTGAATATCCTGCAGCCTTTTTAAAAAGGAGATCGCCTCCTGCGTCGTATTTAAAAAATCCGTCCCGTATACCGGAGGATTTGCTTCCAGCGCCAAAACCGTATCATTCGCAGCCGCATATTCTCCCAGCTCCGCAAAAAATTCCAGCGCGCTAGGCAGAGCCTGTTCTTTCTTTTTCCCCTCTCCCAGTCTGCGGTTTTTAGGACAGCCGAATACGATATTGCCGCAGCCCGCCTCCCGCGCAAAACAGATCGCTTTTTTCGTATATTCCCGCAGCGTCTCCCTTTCCTGTGAGGAGACAAACATATTTTCCTTTCTTCCGAACCAGACGGACTGCATGGATACGATCGAAAGTCCATACATTTCCCACAATCTCTTTCTGTACGCGCGGACTTTCTTTAAGTCCTCGTAAGGCGTTTCTCCAAAAAGACGGGAAGGCGCGATCTCCAAGCCGTCCACGCCGCTCTGCTCTAAGAAGCGGTATACCTCTTCATCCCTTTCTTTTTGCCACGCAAGATTAGAAACGCTGCATTTCATCGTTCTCTTTCCCTCCGTCATCCTTTTTTCCTTCTCCGATCCCCTTTATGCCTTTTCTTTCTTCTTTGAGCGCCGTCACGATCCCGATCCCAAATATCAATACGATCAGGACGGCGATCACGCTTCCCCAAAGGAGGGCGCTCTGGCGCTGCTTTTCACTGCGGAGAGACTCATTCATGTCTTGTTCGGTTACAAAATCCAATTCCTGCATTTCCTCGGCCAGCTCTTTATCGGTATCCGCCTTTTTCAGCCGCGCCCGCTCCACATATACGCTCTGCCCGTCATACCAGACCGTGCACCATTTTTCCGCCATCTCCGTAACAAAGACCTCATCGCCGGCCGTCAGGCGCTCTGCGATCTTTGAGTCGGTACTTTTCCTCTCATAAAGGCAGGCATCCTGCGACAGCTTCATAAGGACTCCTTCTATCGCTTCGTCCGCTCCCATATGATTTCCCGCTTCATCCACCTTCTCTTTACCTCCCTTCTGTCAGAATATCCGCCACAAAGCGTCTGATATCCTCTAACACTTCTTTACGGCTCCACAGATATCCCTCTTTGCCGCCAAAACGCTCCGCATAGACGGTCTTCATATCATAACGGGCAGGCTCTTTTTTCAATTCATTGCAAAAATCCCCATTTTCCAATATCCGATACACTTCCGCGGCGCTGACCGGCTCTGTCGCTAGGTTCAGGATATGCAGCGAATCCGCAAGCCCGATCTGGAGATCCTTCCATAGTCTTGACAGCGGATAAAACTGATAGGCGCTTCTGCTGTCGGTAAAATGCAGGGCGCTGAATCCCTGTTTCTGAAACTCCGCTTTTAATTTTTCTTCCTCTATCCCGCTGCCTTGACATTGATAAAACCCGTTCCCCATATCCTGATAACTTTTTGCGATGAAGGCGCTGCCTTTTGCCAATTCATAATATTTTTCCGCCTTTAATCTGCGGGGCACGGGATGCAGGAAATCATAAATAAAGTTCTTTTTCAGATTTTTTCCATAGAGCGCGGGGAGGCGTACCAGCAGGGAATCCGGGTATTCCTTCCTTACCGTCTTTTCCAGCCAAAACCGATTGGCCCCGTACCCCTTTCCATCTCCCCATTCTATCTTAGAATGCTCGTCCACTTTGAACGGCTGCGGATAAACATCTATCGTACTGATCAGCGCCAGTCTGCGCGGCGCTATCGCCCTGATATTTTCAAGCGCCTGACAGATATGACGAAAGTCCTCTTCGGGATATGCATCCGCTAGATATTTTTCCGCCCGGACTCCCGCATATACCAGCAGATCGGGATGCAGCCCATAGGCATCCCGAATATCGCTCGCATGAAATCCCCTGTCAAACGCTCCGCTTGCATACAGATTACTTCCTACAAATCCCGTGCACCCGACTAATATCTTCACTTTCTTTTCCTCCTTCCTCATTCAACCCGCCGCAGGAGCAGGAAATTCGATCGGATTGACAAAGAGCTCCTTTACCTCGGCATTCTCGATCTCGATCTTAGAACCGTCCTGCGGGTAAGCGGAAAGCAGCACGCTTCCCCTCCCTCCCAGCAGCAAAACGGGGATACGCCTGTCCTGCATTTTATTGGGAATACAATACTTAATATCTGGACGTCCCGGCAGCGCTGCCGCCAGCAGTTCGTCACAGACATACGTATACAGATTGACATTGCCGCTTTCTAAAAAACTTCTCGTCTTATCGCTTTCATAACTCAGCGATACGTCCGCAAGCGCGTCGATCGCTTGGTCGGCCTCGAATAGCAGGCGCACTTCCCGCTCCGAAAACCGCTCGATCGATACGCTTACAGAAACCCCCGGGATCGTCTGCTCTGTTTCCGCCTTTTCCCAGAACTGGCTGTAGGAAGTTTTCAGCGTTTTCACATAATCGCGAAATACTTCCTTATAAAAAAACCAATTCGCATTCATCATCCATATCCCATAATCATAGTTCAGATCGATCGTCTGTACCTTTGGATACTCCCCTTCTCGAAAAATACGCAGATAGTCCTCCTGCTGCTTTTCCCCCAGCGCATGAATGATATAGTCCCGCCCGGTGGGCTGATATCTTCCCGTCTCCGTCTCGAGTGCAGAAGCATAGGTAGAAAATATGGGATCCGTCCCTACGTAAGCGATCGCCGCGCTCAGATCCTGTGCACTCGCATTGGGATACTGCGCGTCGGCGCTCAGATATCCCTCCAATGTCGGGAAATAGACCCCCGCCCGCTCGCCAAACAGTCTTTCCGCCGCGGTATTAACCTCCGGCAGATTCGCGCTAAAGACCAGAAACGTCATAAAACACCCTGCCGTCCGTATCGGCCCCGCGCTGCGCAGCTTTGGCAGCAGGTAGGCCAATCCTCTGACCGTATAGGCGGCCATCGCCGAAAATACGAGCAGATACAGCAGGGCATGATTGGAATATCCCGATGAGATCAGATAAAAGGTCGCATTGATATAGGCGGTGAGCAGCATACAGGCCGCCGCGGCATAGGGAAACTGCCTGACCAGCCCCTCTCCGCGCTTTTTAACGATCTGCACGATATTGTACGCAATCATCAAAAGGGCCAGCATTGCGTACCGATTCAGATACAATTCGCGGATATTTATAAATTTACTTTCAATTTGCGGTCCATAATACCATTTCTGATAGGATGCCGTTCCAAGCATTTCATACAGGTAAGCCGCCAAATGTCCCCTTGTCAAAACCGCCGCCACAAAAAGAAAGCCTAAAAAAGACAATGCGCCGTATAAGAGCAGTTCTTTTATAAGGATTCGAAGCTGCAGACGATACCGTAACGCCAGAAACAGAAAAAAGAGAACGCTGACGCTGAGGTACAGGGAAATCCCCGTATCATTGGAGTAGACAATGGCGCTCCCGGCAAGAAGCGCGGCCGCGCTCAGACAAAGCCTGCGTTGTCCGATAGAAACGCTTCCGATCCGTACCGTTTTATTTTCTTCCAAATGACGGACCAGATATCCGCTTCCCCAAAGCGCCGGCAGGATAACGAAGCTGCGCAGCATACGCATAGAATCGTAAGATCTCTCCGATATGCCGTTGAGCGCGCTCTGTATCTCGACATTCAGATTCTGCGTAAGCGGAAGATGCGCAGAAACGCACAAAGCGGCCACGGAAGTCACGCACAGGGCATAAATGCGGTTTCTGAGAATATAATTTGCTATGGCATACACAAACAGAAGATTCACCAGCGAGATCAAAGTATTACTGACAAACAGGCTGTCCGTAAAGCTGCCGCCCGCCAAAGCAGTCAGTATCCCGCCAATATACAGATGTCCCATCCCCAGATAGGCAGCAAAATCCCTCTGCGGGATCTGCCCGGCCAGCAGTCTGCGCCACACATTATAATTTTGAAAATCCCCGTTAATTGGAATATAATCCGAGAGCCATATCCTCGTAAGCCCCGCTTTGAGCGGGATCAGCAAAAGCCCCAGCCAAAGCAGCAGGCAGATTACCCCTTCCGCCGATACCGGCCTCCCGCCTTTTCGCTTGATCTTCCACGGCCCCGTCTTTAAAAAAGCTATGCCTGCGCCGCTTAAAAACCAGCTTGCCAAAAACAGCGCCGAAAGGCCGCTCTCTCCGGCAAGCACATCCGGCGCCACATCAAAAAGCTGCTCGTTGAGCATACAGAGCCGCACGGACAAAAGAAGCAGCAGCGCGCCGACAATCGTCCCTTCCCACCGATTCGCATAAGAGCCGCTTGGAAAAGCCTTCTCTATCCCTTCCATAAGATATGCAAGCGGCAGCCCTAGACAGATCATATTCAGATACAGCGGAAATTCCGCGGTCAAAAAATGCATCCCCGCCAGAGAAAAACCAGTTAAGGCAGCCGACAGCGCCAGCTTCCCGCGCGCTTTTATACCCATTCTATGCAGCAAAAGATACAAAAAAAGTGTACCCGCCGTTCCCGGGACGACCCACAGCAGCGCCGGAAACAGACTGTCCCTGTGTCCCATCAGGATATGAAACACATATAAAACGCCGTATTCCTGTTCCCTGCGCAGCAAAAGCGCCAGCACATAAGCCGCGATGCCAAGAAGCAGCCCCGGGCAGAGCAGCCTGCGCGCCAGAAAACGCGCCGACATGCCTTCCCTGCGCCATATACAAAAACAGCACAGCAAAAATACCGGATAATACAATAATTTCATTCTTCTCCCCCATACAAGATCTGCAGTTCGTTCGGAAAGCGAAAGGCAATCATTTTTTCCCGAAGCGATTCTTCTACCTGCAGCTGCACATCAATATATCCGATCTCATCCCAGCAAAAGACGCCTGTTACCGGAAAGGAAACGCCGTTTGGAGCGGACAGCGCTGCGGCATGTTCCAGCCTGCTCCTGTTCTCCTGCGTCAGCTCAAAGCGCACAATTCCTGATTCTATAAATATCCCCGGATCCTCCGCTTTTTCATCTACATAAAGAGCCGCATAACAGCCGTTCTTATCCAGAATCCTTTTGCCGATCTCTCCGCTTTCCCCCATTTCCCAGTAAACCCGCTCCTTATTCTCCAAATCGGAAACGACGGCTCCATAATAGAGAGATTTCTGCCCTGCTTCATTATCTGCTATCAGGAATATCACATACCGCTTTCCCTGTTTCGCGGCAATGCCTTCCAGCTCCTCCAGTTTTTTCCCTTCATAAATATTTCTGTGAAACAGCAGCGTATCATACCCTCTGACTGCGATAACCGGAGCCTGTCCATAGACATTGTTATCCTCCCCGTATGCTTCTCGCAGCGCGGCGGCCAGAATCTCATTATTGCGGTAATCCCCGTCTACCGTCCAGCGATATCCGTTGCCGGGCAGATGAAAGGCCGTCAGCTCCAACAGCATGACACAGCAGGCAAAAATAACGAGCATACGCTGTAAAAGAAAGCTCCACTCCCCCGACCTTTTCATCGTATACAGCAGCAAAAAGAAAAGGAGCAGCAGCCAAACGCCCACCTTCATCCTGTCATAGCTGTATTCCAATGCATGTTCGCTCATCAAAAGATTTTCCAGACAGGCGGTCCCAGCCGCCAATGTCACCAGCCCCCGGTTTCCCAGCGCTTCCTTTCTGAGCGCGCCCCGAATCCGGGGCTCCATAAAGCAGATCCCTGCCAAGATCACCACCGCTCCGATTTCCATACTGAAGGAGTGGAGATATTCCGCTAGGATCCCAAAGCTCTTGTTTCCTTCACTGGCAAGGCTCCTCGCCAGTACGCGCTCCCCGACCAGCTCCCCGATTTTTGCCGGTTCCAATACCAGAGAATAATGGACGCCCAGAAGAGCCAGAGCCGCTAAGGAAGCAAGCGCGATCAAAAAGCAGGCGGATATGCAGCCTGCGGCGCTTTTTCGTTTTTTCTCCCCGTTTTCTTCTTTCCTCTCTCTTTTCTCCACGATGGCTTTCAAGCAGATACAGAACGCAAGGGCGGCATTCATAACATAAGCTGTCCACTCGATACAGGCCGCGGCAAACGCGCCGGCCGTTAGGAGCAGCAGCCAAAATCTGCGTTTCTTCCCGCTGCTTTCCAAATAGCGATACAGCCAGAAAAGCTGTCCGATCAGCAGGGGCTGATACAGATTCTGTCCCCAGTAGATATCCGCATTGCAGTGTAGAAGCTCCGGCGCCAGAAAATAAAACGCCGCCAGATAGAGCAGGATCGTACTGTGAGTAAAATATCTTCCATACATGGCGCGCAGCAGAAAAAATAATAAAATACTGCTCGCAAGGCCCAATATGCCCGTTAAAATACTCAGGCTCAGTTCGTTTATCTGCAGTCCCGGCAGCTTTAGGAACAGCCACGGTATTATAAAAGACAGCGGCATAAACGAAGTATAATAATAATTTCCGTTTTCATCCGCAAGACAGTCTCCCCATGGGATATTTTTATTTTCTTTCCCGCCCAGCGTTACGATAGGCAGCAGCTTATGAACGCTGACCGGCGTCTCTTCCATTGCCTGCGCGATCAAAAGCGTATGCCACGGGGCATCCGAATTTCGGACGTTCATCGTAGCGCTATTCGGCAGATCCCATAAAAATACCGCCAGATACAGCAAAGTCAGCGCTATGATACAAACGCGGGTCTTTTCGTTTATGGCTCGATAAAAAGTCTGCATGGTTTCCCCTATTCTCTGGATATCTTTTCAATGCTCCCATAGGTATATTTCTTTTTACGAAAGATCAAATGTACCAGAATGGACAAATATTTTATTACGATCGTCAATATGCCAAACAGGCCGCAGAACGCCAGAGACAAAAACAGCATAGTCGTCGTCCAGCCGGTGATCGCCCGCCCGTTCAGGAATATCCCGGCTGCATAGAGCGCGCAGATAAGCGTGACCAGCATCATGCCGGTCGTCAGACGGACAGATATCTTATATCCCGCCTGCGTAAACAAGATCAAGGAATCCAGAGCCAGATTCATGCGGTATTCCGTCATCTCCCTCCTCTCTCCCGTCTGAAGTCCCGATACGCTGCTGTGATATGTGACACAGTCTGTATGCAGGCCGCAATTCGCGTATATCACCTTTCTATAAGGGATACTGTCGTTCATCATATGGATCCTGTTGATCGCCCGCCGCGACAGGATACGGAAGCGCTCCGTTTTCATATTGATCCGCTGCGCGGAGAATTTTTGGAATACCGTATAGAAAACCCCGGAGCTTTTTCGCAGCTTTTGATCCGGCACAGCCGCCACGATATCATATCCTTCCTGAGACTTTCGATAAATCTCTTCAATAAGCCCTGTGTCATAGTCGCAGAGACAGGAATCAAATTCATAAACAAAATCCCCGATAGAAAGGTCATTCCCCGCATCCATCGACAGCTCCAGACCGTGAAAATGGCTCATCTGCAGCAGGGTCAGTGTGATATTTTCCCGCTCTTTTGCATAACGGCGTATCCTTTCCACGCTTTTATCCTCTGAAGCGTCGTCCACACAGATGATCTCAAACCGTTCAAACAGCCCTGAGAGCGCGCCGTGCAGCTTTGTTAAGAAATTCTCTACCGTTTCCTGATTATTTCTGATATAAACAACCGCGGATATAAAATTTTTCTCCTTATTCTCCATCGCTTAGTACCTCATCCAGATCATATACGGTATTTATCTTGCCTGATAATACGCTGACAAAAGCAGGCGATTTTGTATGAACGCGAATCACGGTAGGCCGCGAATCGTCGATTTCCGATGCCAGCAATATGGGTTTCATAGAAAAAAGGGAATGATGATAAGAAAAACGGTACTGCTCTTTTAAATATTTTTCCGCCAGATTTTTCATATAGGGGAACGCCGTTTCCGGCCTTTCCATACAGTGATTGCAATTCCCCAGACTTTCCGGGCTGCACGCCGAGCCCTCCCTTTTCTGACAGTCAAATTCCGGCAGGCTCTCATAACAGGTCATATGCGGCGTAAACGTCACAGAGGTCAGGGAATGCAGCCCCGTCCTGCCAAAAGGCATGATAGAAAAAAACGGGCCGTCCATTACCGTGATCCCCAGACCTTTTAATTCTTCCTGTACCTGACATAAAATAATCTCGCATAATTCATATTTGATCGGAAACGGCTCTCCCTGTATTTTTTTAATGATCTGATTGGTAGAAGCATACGTCGCGTTGAGCAGAAACGGCGTATACAGGACGCTGCCATCCTCCGTATGCAGCTCATAAACGCCGCCGCTTTTCTGAATGGACTGCAGCTTTACCCCAAAGCGTAATTCCGCATTTTTTCTGATCTCCAGATTCTTTAGAAAATAGTTTTTAAGCAGCATAGCGTCATAGGTATATTCCCTTGTCAGGAAAGCGCCGTCGCACATACCGGCTTTAAAATAAGCGCCCTCATGAACCCTTTGGCAGAAGATTCCGGCCGCTTCGCAAAATTTTTGGAACTCGTCCGCATCCGTCCATGAAAATTCCCTCGAGGTAGCATAAATCTGCTCAAATTCCCCGTTGATACAAAAATGGTAGTCTTTTACAAAACGTTCAAAATAACCGGCTGATTTTACCGCCGTCGCTAACGATCTCGGATAGTGGTATCCCATGTGCACCCTCGCCTGATTGACATAGGTCGCTCTGGAAAACGGTTTCGGATCGTATTCCAGAACCAGCACCCTTTCGCCCCGCCGCGCACAGAAATCGGCGGAATACAGGCCGTATATTCCTGCGCCGAGAATAATTTTGTCATACTCCATTTTCCTTTGTCCTTTCCTTCTTCCTCTGCCGCCGATCTGCGCGGACAGCGCCGTCCATATCCTTACCGCCTATAGAGGCGCACGTCTCCTCCCATTTGATATAACGTAAAATGAGAAGATTTCCCTATCCTTGTATAAACCGCGTCCGCCTTTTCTTTTCCGCTATCCGCATTCGAGAGTAAGAGAAGGCTCCCGTTTTCTATCCCTTCGATCTCTTCCGCTTCAAAGCAGATCCGTATCGGTATCTTTTTTACGGCATATTGTATCAGGTCGATATAAATAAAATCTTCCGGGGAATAAAGATAATATACGCTGCCTTCCCGCGCATTCTCCTTTATCGCATCCGCCAGCTCCAGATCCGAGACATTATCCGCATTATGCGCATAAATATATTGATCTGCCGCACGAAATCCCAAGATCCCCCAGCAAAGAGACAACATGCTGATTCCTATCAAGCAGAAGCAACGCCTTTTTTTCATCAAATGAAATCCAAACAGCAATCCGCCGGACAAAAGCTCCGCCGAGAGCATACGCCATACCAGACGCCTCCCGCCGATCTGTCCCAGCGGAGAAAACAGGTACGAGATTCCAACGACAAAATATCCGTATATTCCCTTGACCGTATCAATATTCCCTGCATAGACCAGCCAAAGAGCCAGAAGGATCTCCGCCGCCGCGCAGCCCGCTATCAAACGCAGGGGACGTTGATGTTCTAAAAGCTCCGACATACCTAAACAGATCAAAAGCGGCGCAAATATTTCATTATATCTGCCATAAAAGACAATATCCAGCCTTTCCTGCGTCATGGTAAAGACCGATGAAATGAAAAAATGCAGAAAAAATGACAAAAGCAGAAAAAGCGAGAGAATGTCCTCCGGCGCAGGGGATCCTATCCGTTTTTTCAGTCTGTCATACGCTTTTTTACAATGCCTCAGCAGAAAGCGGATCGCCCAAAAGCAGAGTCCTCCCGTCGCCGCCATAAGGTAATCCATCTTTCCCAAAAAGCTGAGCAGAAATCTTCTCTGCCCATCCGGCGTCAAAAGGGAGCCCAGCTTAGCCATCTGCCCGCCGTATCCGTTTACATCCATCAATTCTTTGGGCATATGGCCATATAAATCCCTGACAAGGTCAAGTCTTACGATATCACCCAGAAAAAAGAAAAAAATCAAAGAAAATACCGTCAGCCAGAAACATTTTTTAGGCAGGAACCCCCGCAGGGTCCCGACGGCCAATACAAACAGAGCCGCCGCTCCAACCGCAAGCATACGCATGTGGACATAATACAGATAAACAAGCAGCAGAGCCAGCAATACGGCAGAGGGGCCGTCCTGCCGCCTAAATAAGCGCTCCATGCAAAGGATCGACAACAAAAAAAGCGTGATCAGCAGCGTTTCCGACAGCGTCATCTGCACGTAAAAAATATGCGCCGCATAGGAGCCTCCCAGCAAGGACAATAAGAGCCTTTCCTGCCGTTTTCTGTCTTTACATAATATTCCCGCCGCCTTTCTCAAAAGCAGGATATTACAGAGAAACAGGCCGAGATTAAGCCCGACCGACATTCTGTATAACGCCGTCGCATCCTGTATCAGATACATCAACGGCAGCAGCAGCACACTGTAACCAAAGGAATAATAATACCCGAGCGAAACCGCGCGAGCCCAGTCATAGCCCAGCCATTTTGCCGCCGCAGCCCAATACCCGAACTCATCCGGGAAAAGCACCGGACAGAATATCCTGAGCTTGATAAATTGATATACGCTGAGAAATAAGCAGAAAAACAGCAGAAACAGAACGCATTTTTTTATCTGGCAGAAATTGATAACAGAAGGCGGCAAAAGATATTTTGCAGGACATCTTCGCCGCCCTCCCCTTTTCTCATTGCCGCACAAGCGCAAACACTCCGAAATCTGTCGTCGCAAATGTCAGCGTAGAGGGATCCGTATCAAGATCCTGTAACAGCGCGACCGCTCCTCCCGGCTGCACATTAATCACATAGTAGCTGCTCCCTGCCTGAACAAATTCTGCCGGAATGCCGATCGTAAACGCCACCGCCGTGTTCAGGTGCTGCACATTGGAATATTTTCCGCCTGCGTCAATCTTGCCAAGATTGATATCGAGCACCGGGCCCAGCGTGACGTTCAGCGCCGCAGCCGTATCGGCAACGCATTTCTGCGCTTTCGGTCCGTATGCGCTTTGAAAAACTCTGACGCTCGCCGTCTCTCCGTTCTTCAGTCCAAGCGCCGCGTTTACCTCGGCCTTCTGGCTGACTACCGCCGCTCCGTTCACATTAGGCGCGTAGAATCTTCCCGATACCGTCGAGTTAATCGCCTGACCTCCGACGGTCACCTTACTTGTGGACGCTGCGGTCTGTCCGCTTGCAGAGCTCCCGCCTGAGCTTTTGCTGCTTGAGCTGTGACTGCTTGAGCTGTGGCTGCTCGAACTGTGGCTGCCGGAGCTGCTCTGTGAGCCGCTGCTTGCCGGGCCCATGGTAGAGTTTCCGCCCATGCTGCTTGCGCTGACTGCCATCGCAGACGACATCATAAGCGATAATGTCAGCGCGCACATCAGGAACTTTTTCATGAATCTTCCTTTTACCATTGTGTTCTCCTCCTTTTCGATTCATTTCCGTTTTATTATAGCCCGATATCGGGCATTAGTCAAATAAAATTTTAAACTTATGATAACAATAACAGAATCAATGAAAAAAGAGGGATTCCATGATAAAATACGATAGGTTATGGCTCACCCTAAAGCAAAAGGGAATTTCACAATATCAGTTAATCAATAAATATGACGTCAGCACTGGACAGTTGGATCGATTGCGCAAAAATGAAAGCGTAAGCACCAATACGCTCGACAGGCTCTGCTCTATTCTGCACTGCGGTTTAGAGGATATCGCCACATACAGCCCGGATCCGCCCGATTGACGTCAGCCGCTCAACGCAGCCGTCAAAATACGGATCCCGCACCGCAGCCCATCAATATAGGAAGCTTTTATTTCTTCTGCCATCAATTCCCAGTCCCTGTCCATCATTTCACAAAAATCCCTTTTCTGCTCCTCGTTCAGGGTACTGATAAAATCATCGTATTGCTTCATTGCGGCTGCCCTGATCTCATGAAACCGTTCTGCCGCCGCTTCCTTTCTCTCAGGCGGAAATACTTCTCCATCATACATTTTTTCAAGTATGCTCTTCATTTTTTCTCCTTTCCCTGTATCTTCCCTTCTGCTCTCTGCAAAACCGTCCCGTATTTTGAAACTATCACAGGAATGCGCAGGCGTAAACGCACGGCGCAGATTTTCGCTGCCGAGCGGCGCTCCGCGCACACAAAAAGCGGCTCCGCAGAAACACGGAGCCGCAGCATATCGGAAAGCGCCGCCTAAAGCTATGCGGCTATGTTAGATGGAAAATGGCTTACGCCTCTATAGGCGGTGAATAACAGATTGGTATCAGCGGCAGGATCCCCTCCTACACATTCCCCAGACAGACATGCAGCAGGCTCTCCTTCGCGATCCTTTGCAGGCGCTTTAGCACGGAGAGCTCCGTCGCCGGCCTTTTCATTCGATAGCGCGGGAAATAACGGGTGATATGCAGCGGGAGGGCGGGGCTGATCTGCGCGAGCCATTCCGCCTGCCGCCTCATATCCTCCGGGTCGTCGTTCATTCCCGGTACGATCAGAGACGTCACCTCCACATGGCAGGCCGAAGCGGCCCTTTGGATAAACGCCTTCACCGTCTCCAGCTCCCCGCCGAGATACCGATAGATCTCCGGTCGAAAGCCCTTTAGATCAATATTCATCGCGTCGATCCACGGCAGTATCTCTTCCAGCGTCGAGGGCTCCGCCATACCGTTCGTCACAAGGACATTCTGCATTCCCGCCCCGTGCGCCAGCCTTGCGGTGTCCCGCACATACTCATATCCCGCCAGCGGCTCGTTATAGGTAAACGCCACCCCGATATTTCCTCTGGCGCGTTCCTCCCACGCGAGGCCGCACAGCTCCTTTGGGGAAAGCTCATAAAACTGCGGAAAGTCCGCCTCCCTTCCCGCCGCGATCTCATGGTTTTGGCAAAATGGGCAGGACAGGGTGCAGCCAAAGCTCCCAACGGATAAGATTTTGCTGCCGGGGTGGAAAAAGGCAAGCGGTTTTTTCTCGATGGGATCCAGCGCCAGCGCGGTCAGCTTCCCATAATTGGCGCAGACGATCCTGCCGCCGTCGTTTTTCCTCGCGCCGCACCTGCCGTATGCGCCGTCGGGGATCTGGCAGTGATGAGGGCAGACCGGGCAGACTGCCTCAGGCATGGCGGATCACCTCAAAGCGGTACAAAAGGACGTCCTTTTCCCCTTCGCGGATCCCGGCCTTTCGCTTTGCGATGGCAATCTGCTCCTCTACGCTGTCAACGCCCTCTAAATCGGGCAGAAGGAGCCCTCTTTGGTATCCCTTTTCCACGATAACGCCGTAGCGCTTTACGTCCAGCTCCTCCTTAGAGGCTATCCGCTCCGCCCCTCCCAGCACGTCCACGCTGATCTCTAACAGGGGCAGCTCCTCCCTTCTGACAGCGGGAAAGCGCGGATCGCTGACAGCCGCCGCGATCGCATTCCGAATGATCTCCTCTGCCAGCGTATCCCGCGTCGGCGCGATCGTCCCGATACAGCCGCGCAGCGCGCCGTTTTCATGGAGCGAGACAAAAGCGCCCGCCCGTCCCGTCTTCATCTCTTTTGTCAGCTCGTTTTCCTCCGGCCGGTATATCGACTTTTTCAAGATATACTCCCTGATCGTATTTTGGGCAAGCTGTGTGTACAGATCCATCACTCTGCCTCCCTTCGGTGATAAATGCAAAATCCGTACCCGACCCCGAATACGGCCTCATGCGACAGCCGCCTGACCGTAAGGGCGGTCCCGTCGAACGCGCCGCCCATGATCGTAAAGGAACGGTGCCCGCATTCCATGCTTTCCTCTAAAAATCCTTCTTGAAATCCGGTAAGCTCTCCGAACGCTCCCCGCCCCATGACCTCCATGATCTTTTGATCGTACAAAGGCCCCTGCGGGCGGTATCCGTAAGGGCCGTCCGCCTTCTGGCAATGGCTGAGATCCCCGCTCGCGATAAAAACGCAGCTTCTGCCGATCCCGTTTACCGCCCTTTGGATCAGCCTGCCAAATTCCCAATGCTTTTGCAGGGACAGGCCGGAAAGCCCGATCCTGACAAGGCGGTAATCCCGATATTCCCGATTGATAAAATAGAGCGGCACCATCGTCCCGTGGTCTAAGTCCTTTCTGCGCTCGCCTTCCATTCCCGCCGGAAAACCGACGCGCTCCGCCTCCAGCGCGATCCGCGCTGCCAGCTCTTTATCGTACTCGACGTTAAAACGCACCCGGCCCGCTCCGAACGCTTCCAAGCTCCCCTCTGCGCCGCTCCCCGGCGAGATATGAAAATAGTCCCTGTATAGGACGGCATGGGGCGAGGTCAGAAGGATCGTCTCAGGCCGGATCCTCGCGATATCCTTTGCGACCTCCGCAAAGGAATCCAGCGTAGCCTGTATCTTCCGTTCCTCCCCTTTCCCGACCTCGCGCACGGCGATCGGGGGATGGGGAACCATATAACCCGCCAAAAGCATGAAAACGCCTCCTTCTTATCGTCTTTCCCCGCAAGACCCGCTTGCAAGTCTCTTCGCGTCTCTCCTATCCGCTATATGCAACAAGGGAGAACTTTCCGCCGCCGCGAAAGTCCCCCCCCTTTTTCTCTTTCTCTCAGCTTGTCCGCGCCGCCCGGCCCGTTCATCACGGCTCATTTTTAAAGCAGCCGCGCCAGCCGCCCACAGCGGCCTATGCCACAGGAGCCGCGCCGCACGCCCGCAGCGGCCTGTACCGCAGGAGCCGCCCGGCCTCCCGGACATTCTACGTCACCAAGAGCTTGATATCCTGCATGTCGGCTACCAGCTCCTTTGCCTGTTCGATCGCGGTATCATGGATACATATGATAAAGATGATCTTTTCCTTTGTCTCGGAATCGAACATGCGCTTAAAAAATCCCTGTTCCTGCCATTTCACATAATAGGAGATCCGGTTCTGCAGCAAAAGCCGCTCGATCGCTTCCTTTTGCTTGATATTGTAGACCTTGCAGAACGCCACCTCGTTATTGACCTTAACGCTCGTCAGCTCGGTCGATTCCGCGCCCCTCGTGCTGTTCGTTATCTGGTTCAAGCCCCGGCCGCCGCGCGAGCCGCCCGTTTTTAGATTTGCCACTGCTTTATGCCTCCAGCTCCCTGATCGTCAAACACCCTGCCGCAAGAATCGAAGCGTCAGCCAAAGAGCCTCGCCGCATTCATTCTCCCAAGCGCCATCTGAGAGGCTGCGATCCCGGCAAAGTCCCTGCTCTCTCCCGGCCTGAGCGGATTGGTATTTTCAGATGATTCAGAATGATGATACCCGATCTTACTCTCCAGCGCGTCATTCGGGATCGGACGGATCCTGTTCAGGCTCCTTGCGCTGATCTGATTGGTATTGTATACATAAGTCGGAAAATAATTCGGATAAACGGAACCGATACGCATATCTACCACTCCTTATAAGGCTCGGCGGCTGCCTTTTACCGCCGCCGTTTACAGATATCATACCACTTTATTTTTTCAACTGCAATCATAAATATCGTTCCTAAGACGGCTCCGGCGCAGTTTAGCAGGATATCGTCCACATCGAATTTCCCCAGCCCGCCAAAGAGCTGCGCCAGCTCGATCCCCGTCACAAAGGCCAAAAGCGACGGGAGAAAGAGCCGCTTTCCCCACCGCCCGGGAAAGCTCAGCCGGTACAGGATCCCGTACGGCACAAAGATCAGTACGTTGCCAAACAGATTTTCAAAGCTGTTTAGGCGTTTATAATACCGGATATACATCCGTATCGTCTTAAAGAGCGTAAGATTCGCTTCCCGCAGCCCCTGCGCGACAAGGCCCGCCTGCCAGCCCGTTATCATATCCCGCAGCTCGCGGTACGGGTATTTGAACAGGATCAGGCGCAGAACGATCAGCGCATACAGAAAAAACGCCCACTTCCACTTACCAGATTCCCTTATCTTCATAAAAACTCCCGCTGTGATAGCAAACTTCCATCAAGGTCAGACCCTTTGCGGGAACCAGCTCCCCCGCATACTCCCTTGCTCCTCTCTCTAAGATGTCCGTCATATCCTCCGGCCTTTTCTCCCCCGTGCCGACGGCGAGCAGCGTCCCCGTCAGTATCCTGACCATATGATACAAAAAGCCGTCGCCCTTATACGTCAGATCGACCTCGTCGCCCAGCCGCTCGATCTTGATCTCATAAAGCGTGCGCACCGTGGACTTTTTTCCCTTTTTCGCCGAGGTAAAGGCGCAGAAATCATGCGTGCCGGTCAAAAGCCCGGCCGCCGCCCGCATGGCCGCTATGTCCAGACGAGCCGGAAATTCATAGACGTATCTTCTGTCAAATATATGCGGTATCTCCGTATTCATGACACGGTAGCGATAGATCTTCCCCGCGGCGTTCAGCCTGCTGTGAAACCTAGCCGGCGCTTCCTCCACGGAAATGACGGCGATATCCTCCGGCAGATACCGGTTCATATAGCAAAGGATCTCTTCACAGGAAAGCGCCGTCCGCGCATGAAAATTCGCCGTCTGCCCAAGCGCATGGACGCCGGCATCCGTCCGCCCCGCGCCCTGCACCTGTACCGGAGCGCCCGTCATCTTCACAAGCAGCGCTTCCAGCTTTCCCTGAATGGTATTCCCGGTGCTCTCCTGCCGCTGCCAGCCCTGATAACGGGTGCCCTCATATTGCAGGATCAGTTTAAAATTACGCATTCCGTCACTCATCGCCGTCTTTTAATACCTCTTTGTCCTCATCGTCAAACCTGCGCGAACGCTCCAGACTCGCCCACAGTATCCGAAAACTGGTCTTGACCGTATCAAAAACGCCGGCGCGGTTCATATTGATCAGGATCAGACCGACCGGCACCGCCAAGATCATGCCCAGCACGCCCGCATACTGATAGCCGATAAACAATAGGATCAGGGTAGGCAGCGGGGCGATCCCGACGGAATCCCCCACGATCTTAGGCTGGATAATCTGCCGCACGAGCTGGCCGACGCCCCAGATCACCAAGAGCCAGACGGCCATCTTATAATCCGCGCTCAATATCTTGATGAGCGCCCACGGGATCATGACCGCTCCCGTCCCGAAAAAGGGCAGAAAGTCCAGAATCGAGATCAAAAACGCCACAAACGGCCCGTAGGGGATACGCAGCAGCAAAAAACCGATCAGCATTAGCAGAAAGATCCACAGCTCGATCTTTAACTGCGCCTTTAAATAGCCTCCGACCGCGTTTTTCAGGCTTCCCGCAACGATATGCCATTTGTCCCGAAACGCCTTAGGGATACAGCTCTGCCAGTATTGTCCTATCGTTTCCTTTTCCGCGATAAAAAAATACGCGGAAAGAATGCACATGACGATATTGAGCAGCGCGTTCGGGATATTTTTGGCAAAATTCCCCACCGCGCTGACCGTAGGCGTCCCAAAGCTCCCCACGATCCCGGCGACGTAATCGTCCATCTGCCGCCCCATCTGCGTAATGCGCTCCTGCATATCCAGCGGAAGCTGCTCATAGAATACGCTCAGATTCTTCCCGATCTCTCCCAGATCCCGCTCCACGCTGCTCCACAGCGCGGGAAGAGAAGAGAGAAAGCCGATCCCCGCCGCGGCTAGGCGCGCCAGCAATAGATAGGCCGCCAGTATCACCAGCGCGATCACCGATACGATCACGACCGCCGAGCCCGCCTTCCTGCGGATACGGAGCTTTTCTTCAAAAAAATGCACCAGCGGGTTCGCGACTGCGGCTATGAGCCAGCCGATGACGAACGGCAGGAAAAAGACCAGCGCCCGCGGCAGCAGAAAAACGCATACCACGAGCACCAAAAGCGCCCACGCCAGATTGAAAAACACCTTACTGTATCGTTTAAACGGTTGCTTCATAGGCTTCCCCTTCCATTGGCTTTCTATCCGCTTCCTATCTACTTTCCCTTCTTTGGTGCAGGACCCGCCTGCAGATCCCGCGCGGGATCCGGGCCTGCTTTCGCAGACGTTTTCCTACTCCGATCGCTGCGTATCCTCCGCGGAGCATAAGCGGGAAAGCAGCGCATAGATCTCGTCCCGTCCCTGCTTCGTCTTCGCCGAAAAGGGGATCATGACCGTATCCGCCGGCGCTCCCAGCCCCTCGCGGATCTCCTTTAACTGCCTTGCGGTCTGGCTCCTTTTTATCTTATCCAGCTTGGTCGCGATAATGACCGGCCTGTAATCCTGCGCCGTGATCCAGTCGTACATGATCTTATCGTTGCCCGACGGCTTGTGCCGGATATCGACCAGCAGAAATACCGCCCGCAGCATGTCAGAGCCGTGCAGGTAGCGTTCTATCATCCTGCCCCATTTCGCCCGAATCTCTTCCGGCGCTTTGGCGTATCCGTAGCCCGGCAGGTCTACAAAATACAGCTCCCCGTTGACGTTATAAAAATTAATGGTCTGCGTCTTGCCCGGCTGCGCGCTCGTGCGCGCCAGCGACTTCCGGTTCATGAGCGCGTTGATCAAAGAGGATTTCCCGACGTTGCTCTTTCCCGCGAACGCGAACTCTGGCTTTTCATTCTTCGGCAGGACGCTGGTAATGCCGCACACGGTCTCCAAAGCGGCGCTCTTAATCACCATACTATCTTTCCTCCCCGCCGGCTCGGCCCGCGCCGCCTGCACGCTTTTCCTGTTCTCCATCATCAGCTCGTCCTGCGCCGCCTGTCCGTTTCGCCTGTCCACCGCCGACGCTTCCTGCGCCCTTATCCTGAGCAAAGCCCGCCGCCTTTGCAGGCGCGGCTCCCTTCGCGGCCGCCGTCCTGCGCTTTACCAGCGCGTGCTTTAATACCTCTTCCATATGCGTCACGTAGACGATCTCCACGCCCGATTTGATCTCCCTCGAGATCTCTTCGATATCCTTCTTATTTTCCGCGGGCACCAGCACCTTTTTGATCCCGGCGGACTTCGCCGCCAGTATCTTCTCCTTTAAGCCGCCGATCGGCAGCACCCGTCCCCGCAGCGTGATCTCTCCCGTCATCGCGACCGAGGCGCTGACAGGCCGCTTTGTCAGGGCCGAAAAGACCGCCGTCGCCATCGTGATCCCCGCGCTCGGCCCGTCTTTTGGCACCGCGCCCTCCGGTATATGGATATGAAAATCATTTTTGCGGAATGCATCCGCCGCGATCCGGTGCTCCTTCGCGATCGAACGGATAAAGCTGATCCCCGCAAGCGCGGATTCCTTCATGACGTCGCCCATCTGTCCGGTCAGCTCGATCTCGCCCTTCCCCGGCATGATATTGACCTCGATCTCCAGCGTATCGCCCCCGACGCTGGTCCACGCCAGCCCTCTGACGATACCGACCGCGTCGTTTTCATTCACCATATCCTGCGTATATTTCACCTTGCCCAGATACCGCTCCAGATTCTGGACACTGACCCGTATTTTTTTCTCCCTGCCGCTCTGCAGGATCTCCCGCGCCGCTTTCCGGCAGATCTGCCCGATCTGGCGCTCCAGCTCGCGCACGCCGGCCTCCCGGGTATAGCCCTGTATCATCATGCGCAGCGCGTTGTCCGTAATCTCGAGCTGCGCGCCTGATAAACCGTTCTTTTCTAACTGCTTGCCGACCAAATGTTCCTTTGCGATATGGTACTTCTCATTCGCCGTATAGCTCGTCACCTCGATCAGCTCCATACGGTCGAGCAGGGGTCTGGGGATCGTCGAGACCGAATTGGCCGTCGCCAAGAACAGCACCTCCGACAGATCGAGCGGGATCTCAACATAATGGTCGCGAAACTTATTGTTCTGCTCCCCGTCGAGCACCTCTAGCAGCGCGGAAGCCGTATCGCCCCTTTGGTCGGTGCCCACCTTGTCGATCTCGTCGAGCAGCATCAGCGGGTTATTGACCCCGGCCTGCCGCAGTCCCGCGGCGATCCGTCCCGGCATTGCGCCCACATAGGTGCGCCTGTGTCCCCGTATCTCCGCTTCGTCCCTGACGCCGCCTAAACAGATACGGATATATTTCTTATTTAACGCCCGCGCCACGCTCTTAGCAATCGAGGTCTTACCCGTCCCGGGAGGGCCGACCAGACACAGGATCGGGGAATCCCCGCGTTTGGTAAGGCTCCTGACCGCCAAAAATTCCAGAATGCGCTCCTTGACCTTTTCCAGACCGTAATGATCCTTTTCCAAGATCTCCTCCGCCCTTACGATATCCGTATTGTCTTTGGACGCCTTATCCCACGGGAGCTCTAGCAGCGTTTCGATATAGCCCCGCTCTACCGTGCTTTCCGAACTGCTCGCGGCGATATTCTGGAAACGCGAAATCTCCTTTTTGATCTTTTCCTTTACTTCCTTCGGCGCTTTTAAGCTCTTTAAATCTTCCAAAAACTGCTCCGCGTCGGAAAGCGCGCCGCCCTCCCCTAACTCCTCGCGGATAAAGCTGAGCTGTTCCCTGAGCAGATATTCCTTCTGGTTTTTCTCCACCCGCGAGCGTATCTTTTCCGTCAGCTCCGCCCGCGCTCTCGCGACCTCGATCTCATTGAGCAGGATCTGGCACAGCAGCGTAAAGCGTTCCCGCAGATCCAGCTCGCCCAAGATCCTTTGCTTATTTACATAGTGCAGCGGGATATTGATCGTGATCTCGTCGATGAGCCGTTCCAGATCGTCGATCTCCTGCGTCTTAGGCGACAGGCTCTTGCCGATCTTAGGATAGCACTGGCTGTACCGCTCAAAATCCGCGCGCAGCTCCCGCAGCGCGGCCTCCTTCTCGCTTCCGGCAAGCGGCTCCGACGTTTTGATCTCCTCTGCCTCCGCGGCCAGATACTCCGTCTCTTCCCCGTCAAAGCCCAGCAGCCTTACGCGCTCCTTCCCTTCCGCCAATACGCGCAGGATATTGCCCGGCAGCTTTGTCATCTGGCGGATCACCGACAGCGTCCCGATCTCATAAACGTCCTGAAACGCCGGATCCTCTACCGCGGGATCCTTCTGCGCGACCGCCAGCACCATCTGATCCCCGTTCATCGCATGTTCCACCGCCAGAATGGATTTCTCGCGGCTTAGGTCGAAATGTATGAGCATACCCGGCAAGATCGTCATTCCGCGCAGCGCGACCGCCGGAACGCGGTATCTGTTTTCTTCCTGATTCATTTGTCGTTCACCCCTTTACCCCAATCCCCTTTTCGGTACACAAAACGCCGCTAACTGATTAGCGGCGCTTTCTCCTTTGGTATTACTTCGCTTTTCTGATCGCTTCCCGATGTACGACTAACGGCTCGCTCGTACCGTCGATCACCTCTTTGGTGATGATACACTGTACGATCGTATCGTCCGAAGGGATACGGTACATAACGTCCATCAGCACGTTTTCCATGATGGAACGCAGGCCCCTCGCACCCGTCTTTCTCTCCAGCGCCTTTCTGGCGATCTCCACGATCGCATCCTCCTCAAAGCGCAGCTTCACATCGTCAAATTCAAATAAACGCTGATACTGCTTGATCAAGGCGTTTTTCGGTTCCTTCAAAATACGGATAAGCGCTTCCTCGTCCAGACCCTCCAGCGATACGTTGATCGGCACCCTGCCGACAAACTCGGGGATCAGCCCGAATTTAACGAGATCCTGCGGCGTTACCTCTCCTAAGATCTCGCCGATCTCCTTCGTCGTCTTTTTCCCCATCTCGGCGTTAAAGCCGATCAGCTTGCGGTTCAGCCGCTCCTCCACGATCTTGTCCAATCCGTCAAAAGCGCCGCCGCAGATAAACAGGATATTGGAGGTATCGATCTGGATCAGTTCCTGATGCGGATGCTTCCTGCCGCCCTGCGGGGGTACGCTCGCGACCGTCCCTTCAATGATCTTGAGCAGCGCCTGCTGTACGCCTTCGCCGGAAACGTCGCGCGTAATAGATACGTTTTCCCCCTTTTTGGTGATTTTATCGATCTCGTCGATATAGACCATTCCGTACTGGGCGCGCTCCACATCGTAATCGGCCGCCTGAATGAGCTTGAGCAGGATATTTTCCACATCCTCGCCCACATATCCGGCCTCCGTCAGGGTCGTGGCGTCCGCAATCGCGAACGGCACATTGATGATCCGCGCCAGCGTCTGCGCCAGATAGGTCTTGCCGGAGCCGGTAGGCCCCACCATCAGGATATTGCTCTTTTGCAGCTCCACCTCGTTTAAATCTCTGGGAGCCATAACGCGCTTATAATGATTGTAAACGGCCACGGACAGCACCTTTTTCGCCGCTTCCTGCCCGATCACGTAATCATCTAAAAATTCCTTGATCTGCGCCGGTTTGAGCAGATTGATCTCGATCTCCTCCTGCGCGGGCTCGTCGCCGTATTCTTCCTCCATGATCTCCGCGCAGATATCGATACATTCATCGCAAATATACACGCCCGCGGGCCCCGCGATCAGCTTTCTGACCTGCCCCTGCGTCTTATTGCAAAACGAACATCTTACTTTATCGTCAGGATTCTTTGTCATTTTCTGCCTACGATCTCCTTACCATCATACTGCGGGCCTGACATCGATCACCTTATCGATCAGGCCGTAATCGAGCGCCTCCTGCGCGCTCTTCCAGTTATCCCGTTCCGTATCCGCACAGATCACGTCGTACGGCTGCCCGGTATTCTCTGCAAGCATTTTATTTAACTTTTCCTTTGTGCGCAGGATATGCTTCGCCGCGATCTCGATCTCCGTAGCCTGCCCCTGCGTCCCGCCAAGCGGCTGATGGATCATGACCTCCGCGTTGGGAAGCGCGCTCCGCTTGCCCTTTGCGCCGCCCGCTAACAGGAAAGCGCCCATGCTGGCCGCCATGCCGATACAGATCGTCGCCACGTCGCAGCGGATATAATGCATGGTATCATAGATCGCAAGCCCCGCCGTTACAGAGCCGCCCGGGCTGTTGATATACAGCTGGATATCCTTTTCCGGATCCTCCGCCTCCAAAAACAACATCTGGGCCACGACCAGACTCGCCGTTACCTCGTTGACCTCTTCCCCTAAAAATATGATCCTGTCCTTTAACAGTCTCGAATAAATATCATAGGAGCGTTCGCCCCTGCTTGTCTGTTCTATGACATAGGGTACTAAACTCATCATAAATGCCTCCTCGCCGGAATCTCTTCTTATTTTGCCTCTTCTTTCGCGGGCTTTTCTTTTGCCTGCTTCACTACAAATTCGACGGCTTTCGTGATCGCAAGGTCATCCATGATCTGCTTTTTGGCCTTTTCATTTTCGCCGAGCATTTCCTTTACCTTGTCCGGTTCCATATTATAGATCTGCCCCATTCTCGCCATCTCATTCTCATAGTCTTCCTCTGAGGCCGTAATCCCTTCCGCCGCTACGATCGCTTCCAGAGCCAGTCGGGAGCGGATCCGTCTCTCCGCCTGCGGCTTTAGCTCCTCCATCAGCTTCTCGCTGTCAGTTCCCGTAAACTGGTAGTACTGCTCCAGAGAAAGCCCCTGTATCTGTATCCTCTGCGCGAACTCGTCCGCCATCTGCCTTTGCTGCGTCTTTAACATCGCGTCGGGGATCTCTAACGCGGCGTCCGCAATGATCGCGTCGATCACGGCCGTCTCCTTTGCATCCGCCGCTTCCTTTTCTTTGCGCTCGGCGAGCTTTTTCTTAACGTCCTCCCGGTATTCCGCGAGCGTATCGAACTCGGATACCTCGCTCGCGAACTCATCGTCTAACTCCGGCAGCTCCTTTGTCTTTACCTCTTTAATCGCGACATGGAACACCGCGTCCTTACCCTTTAGATTTTCCGCATGATAATCCTCCGGGAAGGTCACGTTGACCTGCGTCTCTTCATCCTTATTCTTGCCAATAAGCTGCTCTTCAAATCCGGGGATAAAAGCGCCCGAGCCGATCGTCAGCGGATAATTCTCGCCCTTGCCGCCCTCAAACGCGACGCCGTCGATAAAGCCTTCAAAATCAATGGTAACGATATCGCCGTTTTCGACCGCGCGTCCCTCGACCTCTATCGTTCTGGCGTTATTTTCCCGCTCCTTCTCGATCTGCGCGTCGATCTCTTCCTCTTTCACGCCGGTATCCTGCATTTCGACCTCAACGCCCTTGTATTTCCCGAGCCGGATCTCCGGTTTTAAAGCCACCTGCGCGGTAAAGATAAAGGGCTTGCCCGCCTCGATCTGCGTCACCTCGATCTCGGGAGAGGATACGATGGATTCCTCACATTCCGCAAGCGCCTTTTCATAAGCGTCTGGAAGCAGGATATTCGCCGCGTCTTCATAAAATACCTCTTTGCCGTACATCTTTTCGATGATCTGCCGCGGCACCTTGCCTTTCCGAAAGCCCGGGACGCTGATCCTGTTTTTATTTTTCTGATAAGCCTTCTGGATCGCCGCCTCAAGCTCCTGTGACGATACCTCTATTGTCAGTTTTGCCATGCTGTTCTCTAATTTCTCGACCTGTAAACTCATGTTTTCCTCCTTCAATCTGCTTCTGTTCTTCTTTTTTCCATACGGCTTTTCCGATTCTCCTATTTACAGTCATTTTCAAATTATAGCATACGACTTTTAAAAGCGCAAGAATTCTTGAAAAACTTACCATCATAATTCATCCTGTTTCGTCAATACTATCTGCAGGATAAGCGTGACGAGTGCTTGCGGAGGAACGAACTTCTTCAGGATAAGCACAAAATCCGCTTATCTTGAAGAATAGATAAAGGAAAAAAGAACTAAATGGAGGTGAATGAAGATGGCAAGTTCCAACAGCAGTAACAGGACTGAAGTGCCGGAAGCAAAGGCCGCTATGGATCGTTTTAAAACAGAGGTTGCATCCGAGCTGGGGATCAACTTAAAGGAAGGTTACAACGGTGATCTGACTTCCAAAGAAGCCGGAAGTATCGGCGGTGAGATGGTGCGTAGAATGATCAAGCGCCAGGAAGAGCAGATGAAGTAACAGCTTCAGAAAACGGAACGAATAAAAAGCTGAAAAACAGCGGAAAAAATAAGATAAAAAACAGGTGATGTGCAGAAAACGCCGCGGCGGCGCTTCTGCATGTGACAACGAGCGCCCGACCGTCACGGATCGGGCGCTTTCCGCGTTCCGGTGGATTTCTTTTTGGTTGTGTGATACAATATCCGCGTAAGCAATGAGCAGTGCGAAAACAGAGGACGGTAAAATCCTGCTTGCAGGCAATTTTACCGGACACTGTTTTCATAGGGCGAAGCCCGCGAACGAGAAAATCGCAGATTTTCGAGCGCGCTGCGAAGCCGCGGTACTATGCAAGTGCGAAAACAGGGAGCGGCATAATCCTGCTTGCAGATAATTTTACCGGACACTGTTTTCATAGGGCGAAGCCCGCAAGCGAGAAAATCGCAGATTTTCGAGTGTGCGCTGCTATTATAAAAACGATATGAGGGATTTGACATGTGGATCGCTGACAAATGGAACGAATACGAAGTGCTGGATACCTCCTGCGGGGAAAAGCTGGAACGATGGGGCGATTATCTCCTCATACGGCCCGACCCGCAGGTCATCTGGCAGACAGAGAAAACGGATCCCCGCTGGGACAGGCCCGACGCCCACTATCACCGCAGCAGCCGAGGCGGCGGGGAATGGGAATCCTTCCGTCTGCCGCAGGAATGGTCTATCCGCTACCGAAACCTGCAGTTTCATCTCAAACCGTTCAAATTCAAGCATACCGGACTTTTCCCCGAGCAGGCGGTCAACTGGGAATGGTTCTCCGAAAGGATCCGCAAAAGCGGCAGGACATTAAAGATCTTAAACCTCTTCGCCTATACGGGAGGCGCTACGCTTGCCGCCGCCGCTGCGGGAGCCGCCGTCACCCATGTGGACGCTTCGCGCGGTATGGTGGGCTGGGCAAAGGAAAACGCAGCCTCCTCCGGCCTTGCGGACGCTCCGATCCGCTGGCTCGTAGACGACTGCGTTAAATTCGTAGAACGCGAGATCCGCCGCGGCAGCCGCTACGACGGCATTATCCTCGACCCGCCGTCCTATGGCAGAGGGCCTAAGGGCGAGGTCTGGAAAATAGAGGCCTCCCTCTATCCTTTTCTGGAACGAACCGCGCGGCTCCTTTCCGACGAGCCCGTATTTTACCTGCTCAACTCCTATACCACGGGGCTGCAGCCCGCCGTCCTGTCCTATCTGATAAACAGTATCATCGTCAAAAGATACGGCGGACGCGTACAGGCGGACGAGATCGGACTGCCCGTCACGGACAGCCGCCTGATCCTCCCCTGCGGCGCCTGCGCCCGCTGGAGCCCCTTATAAAGAGCCGATAGCCGTCACCATGCCGACCGACATCAGGATCGTCATAACGATCCCTAAGACGATACTGATACCCGCCCAGATCAGCGCGGCCTTAAAATAATTGGACTTGCTCTTTTTCTCCGAATCGCTAAAGGCCCATACGAACATCAGCACGATATTGACGCAGGGAATCAGCATAAGCAGCATGGCAATGAGCCATTCTCCCATGCTGACCGGCTCTTCTAACTGCGGGCCCGGCGTCTGCCCCTGCGGCGCAGGCGCGTCGTAATACGACGAATACGCGCTCTGTCCCATATTGTCCTGACCGTACTGGTTATACCTATTCTGATTGTCCATCGTTTCCCCCTCCTGCTTTCGTATCCGTTACGTATTCAGTGTATCATAAACGCCCGAACGCCACAACCGGAAAAATTCCAAAACCCGCTGTCTGTATCCGGGGATCCACTTCTCGGCCAGATTCCCTCCGGTATAGGATATCGGGGCCCTGCCCGGAAAAAACGCGGCCATGCGATACAGATACAGGATCAGCGTCGCCGCGCACAAAAGCGCCGCATAAAGCGCAAGACCCTTCGTATGCGGCTTCCCCGCCAGATAACGGTCTCCCAAAAACGCGATAAGAAGCAGCAGCCAGAATATCCCCAGCGGATGCATCCGCAGGGATCTGACGGGCTGTCCCAGCAGAAGGAACCAGACGGCCCGGCTCAGCCCGCAGCCCGGGCAGGGAAGGCCGGTCAGTATGACCAAAGGGCAAAAGGCGTGAAAAACAAGCCTGACGACCGCATAATAAAGCAAAAGGCACGCGGCCGCCAGACGGTATTTTCGGATATCCGACGCGATCCTGTCAAGAGCCCGCTTCATTTCTCTTTCGAGAACGTCCCGCTCTCCCCGTCTTCTCCCGATTCCTCTAAGCCCAGCTTGGATACGTCCCGTTTATCGTCCTCTAACGCAAAACGGGCCTGCCTTACTTTATTGTCCTCTGCGATCGCCCGCAGGATCCGGTTTACGTCTTCCGGCGAAAACATGCCCAGCGCCTTTTGCAGTCCATCCAGACTGTCCCGGTTTACCTTCAGGCATCCGCCCGCCGACAGCGGGATAACCAGCGTATCGGCCTCGTTTGAGGTATCTCCGAGGCAGAGGCTGTTATGCTCTTCGTCGCACCAAAAGACAACTCCGTGATATTCGATCACGCCGTCCTTTGCCAAATACCCGTAAGGGACCTTCGCTTCCCCCTTCGTAATATCCGCTTTCAGGATATCGGCGGGGCCTTTGCCCAAAGAAGCCGCCTCATAGATACGCTGCGCCTCTGCCTTTTCCTTCCGACGCTCAAGGCGCTCCTTCTGCTGCTTTTGTATCTCGTCGATCTGACGATCCACATTTTTCATGATCTTATCCCACTGCGTCTGCGTATAGGAGCCCGCTCCGGTCGGGATCTCGTCCTGCGTCTCCCCTTTTTTGATCTTTGTGAGCAGCTCCGCCTGATAGGCATGGAACGCATCCGTCCATTTTCCCTGTGTCACATTTCCCGCCGCCATAATTGCCCCTCCTTATGCTTTTTCCATTTTTTTTAACGCTCCGCCGCGTACCGCTTCTTTTTTTCGCCGAATCTCTGCTCTACATAGATATCGGCTTTTTCCCGGATTCCTTAACCGCAGGGGAACATATTTCCCGCCGGATACGCATAAGGTTGTACCAGAACCAATCCCGTGAAAGTGAGAGAATATGTTTGCATATAAGACCATAAAGGAATGCTGCCAAGAATGCAGAAGCGACGCGCAAAAGGGGCTCACGGCAATGGAGGCGGCCAAACGGCTCCGCCTAGAGGGCAGAAACGAGCTTCCAGAGAGCGGCCGGAAAAACCCGCTTTCCGCATTTTTCGGACAGCTTCAGGATCCGCTGATCTACGTGCTGCTCGCCGCCTCCGCGATCTCCCTTATGCTCGATGACGTGAGCGATACCGTCATTATCCTTTTCGTCGTCGTGATGAACGCGCTCGCCGGCCTGATACAGGAGGGAAAGGCGCAGAAGGCGCTGGATTCCCTCAAAAAGCTCACGAGCCCCCGCGCCGTCGTGATACGGGACGGCAGGCGTTTCGAGATCCCCGCGTCCCAGCTCGTCACAGGCGACGTCGTATGTCTGGAGGCGGGCTGTCAAGTCCCCGCCGATCTGCGGCTTTTGGAAACGGAAGCGCTCAAGATCGAAGAATCCGCCCTTACGGGGGAATCCCTGCCCGTAGAAAAAGACGCTTCCTTCCTGCCGCGCAGCCGGGACGGCTCCTTTGCCGAGATCCCGCTCGGCGACCGCCGCAACATGGCCTATATGTCCACGATCGTCACATATGGCAGGGGCAGGGGCATGGTCACCGCTGCCGGGCTGCATACGGAGATCGGCAGGATCGCCGCCCTGATACAAGGCAGCAGGGAGGAGCCCGCGCCGCTGCAAAAGCGTCTCGGCGAGCTCGGGGCCATACTCAGCGTTCTCTCTCTGCTGCTGTGCGCCCTGCTCTTTTTCATCGGCCTGATCCAGCGGCGCAACCTGTTTGAAATGCTGATCGTCGCCATTTCCCTTGCCGTCGCCGCCGTCCCGGAGGGACTGCCCGCCATCGTCACGATCTGCCTTGCTCTCAGCGTTACCCGCATGGTGCGCGTCCACACCATCATAAGAAAGCTGCCCTCGGTAGAAACGCTCGGCGCGGTCAGCGTCATCTGTTCCGACAAGACGGGCACCCTGACCCAGAACCGTATGCGCGTGGAAAGCTGCTTCTGCGATCTGCGCCTGATCCAGACAGACGAGGTCAACCGGAAGGAGCATTTTGATTTTCTGGCCGGTATGGCGCTGTGCAACGACAGCTCGATCGAGAACGGCGGCCCGATCGGCGACCCCACCGAGCTGGCCCTATTGGAGCTCGCGGCGGCTAAGGATATCCGCCAAAAGGCGCTGGAGGGGCAAATGCCGCGCCTAAAGGAGCTTCCCTTTGATTCCGAGCGCAAGATGATGACCACCTTCCACCGCCTCGGGAACGGGAGCGTCAGCTATACCAAAGGCGCGCCCGACGAAATCCTAAAGCTCTGCAGCGGTATCCTGTTATATGGAAAGATCCTTCCCCTCACCCGCGAACATCGCTCCAAGATCCGCGAGCATATGCGCCTCATGTCGTCGCAGGCTCTCAGGACGCTCGCCATCGCCATGCGGAGGGACGGAAGCGGGCCCATCGAGAGCGATCTTGTCTTTCTCGGCCTTGTCGGAATGCAGGATCCCGCCAGACCGGAGGCGGCCGCGGCCATACAGACATGCAGGCGGGCCGGTATCGACACCGTCATGATCACCGGCGACCATATCGATACCGCCTACGCGATCGCCCGCAGGCTCGGTATCGCCAAAAGACGCAGCCAATGCCTTTCCGGCAGCGAGCTCGCCGGACTATCGGAGGAGGATTTTCTAAAGAAGCTGGACGACGTGCGCGTCTTTGCGCGTATCTCGCCCGGTCAAAAGGTCAGGATCGTAAAGGGATTTCAGGCCAAACGCCATATCGTCGCCATGACGGGAGACGGCGTCAACGACGCCCCTTCCCTGAAAAGCGCCGATATCGGCATCGCTATGGGAAAAAACGGTACAGACGTGGCGAAGCAGGCCGCCGATATGATCCTGACCGACGACAATTTCGCTACGATAGAAAAGGCGATCCGCGAAGGGCGCGGCGTCTATGAGAATATCAAAAAGTCCGTCGTCTTCCTGCTTTCCTCCAATCTGGGGGAAATGCTGACGATGTTTGCGGCGGTGATCGCGGGACTCGCCTCGCCGCTTCGATCCAGCCATATCCTCTGGATCAACCTGATCACGGATTCCCTGCCCGCGCTCGCGCTGGGGATCGATGAGAACGACGGGGACGCTTTCATGCGGATGCCGCCCAGAAAAAGCGGGGAAAGCCTCTTTGCGGGCGGCGCGCTGACCTGTACCTGCTTTTACGGCATCCTGATCGCCGCCATCAGCTTGAGCGCCTTCCTGTCCTTCCCGTATTTCCTGCTGCGGGAGCGCGGGATCCCTCTAAGCCTTGCCGCGTTTTCCTCCCTGTTGGGACACGAAGAGATCCTAAGGCGCGCGCAGACCTACGCCTTTACCGTGCTCGGCCTCTCGCAGCTCTTCCATGCCGTCGGTATGCGGGATATCCACAGCTCCCTGCTGAAAAGGCGCAGGCGCAATCCCCTAATGCTGGCCGCCTTTGCCGTCGGCCTGCTGCTCCAGCTCGCCGTAACGGAGATCCCCTTCCTCATTCAGGCATTCGGCGCCGTCCGTCTCCTGTTCCCGGAATGGTGCTTTTTGTTCCTGCTGGCGGCGTTCCCGCTGCTGGCGCATGAGCTGCTCGCCCTATCCTTCTTCCGGCCCTCTTCCCGCTAAGAGGGCCTCTAGGGCTGCCAAAGGAACGGCCCGCCGTCTCCGCCGTTCTCTCTTTTGCCCCTCTTCCCATTGAGAGAGCCTTTAGGGCTGCCAAAGGAACGGCCCGCCGTCTTTGCCGCTCTCTCTCATCCGCTTTAGATCGATGATACGCTGATTGCCCGAGCCCCGAAACGCAAGGGTCAGATCCTTCTGCGATTCCACAAACGGCCCGTCCACCAAAACGTCGCACAAGGCCAGAAAGCTGTCCGTGACCCCGCACGCCGCCCTGCCTCCCGGAAGGAAATCCTCATACCGATACCCGCTGTAGAGCCACACGTCCTTTTGGGGCAGCTCCCCGCGCACCCGCATAAGCAGCGGAAGGAGCGCCTCTTGATTTTCCGGCTCGCCGGGATCGCCGCCCAAAAGCGTCAGTCCCGCGATATAGGGCGGGGACAGCAGCTCTAGGAGCCGCTCCTGCGTCTTTTCTGTAAACGGCTCTCCATAGGAAAAATCCCACGTTTCCTGACTAAAGCAGCCCTTGCAGCGATGGGTGCAGCCGGAAACGAACAGAGAGACTCTCACGCCCGGGCCGTTTTCAATGGTAAACGGCTTGATCCTCCCATAATACATGGCTTCCCCGTTCTACAGGTGCAGGACGCGTTCCCGGATCTCCTGCGTCCTGCCCTGATTCCAGAACTGCGTCCCGATATAGCCGCAGGTACGGCGCGCTACGTTCAGCGTCTCCTGATCGCGGTTCCCGCAGTTGGGGCATTCCCATACCAGCTTGCCGCCGTCGTCTATGATCTGGATCTCGCCGTCATATCCGCACGCCTGACAGAAATCGCTCTTGGTATTGAGCTCCGCATACATGATATTGTCGTAGATAAAGCGGATCAGCGTAAGCACCGCCGGGATATTGTCCTGCATATCCGGCACCTCCACGTAGCTCACCGCGCCGCCCTTTGAGAGCGCCTGAAATTCCGCCTCGAATTTCAGCTTGGAAAAGGCGTCGATCTGCTCCGTCACCTTCACGTGATAGCTGTTTGTGATATAGCCCTTGTCCGTAACGCCCTCGATTATGCCAAAGCGCCGCTGTAAGCATTTAGCGAACTTATAGGTCGTACTCTCGATCGGCGTGCCGTAAATGCTAAAGCAGATGTCCGTCTCCTGCGTCCACTTATCGCAGGCCCGGTTCATATATTTCATAACCTCTAACGCGAAGGGCTTCGCGGACGGGTCCGTATGCGATTTCCCCGTCATGTACCGCACGCACTCGCACAGTCCGGCATAGCCTAACGAGATCGTAGAATATCCGCCGTAGAGCAGCTTGTCGATCTTCTCCCCCTTTTTCAGCCGCGCCAGCGCGCCGTACTGCCAGAGGATGGGCGCAGCGTCCGACAAAGTCCCCTTTAAGCGCTCGTGGCGGCACATCAGCGCCCGATAGCACAGATCCAGACGTTCGTCAAAGATCTGCCAGAATTTATCCATATCCCTTCCGGAGGAGAGCGCCACATCGACCAGATTGATGGTCACGACCCCCTGATTGAACCTGCCGTAAAACTGATATTCGCCCTTTTCATTTTTCCACGGCGAGAGCGCGCTCCGACAGCCCATGACCGGGAAGCAGTTCCCTTCTTTTAGCTGCTTCATGATCTTCTCGGAGATATAGTCCGGCACCAAACGCTTTGCGCTGCACCTTGCGGCTAGCTGCGTCAGATAAAAATATTCCCCGTCCTCGCGGATATTGTCCTCCTCCAGCACATAGATCAGCTTAGGAAAGGCCGGCGTGATAAAGGTGCCCTTTTCATTCTTTACGCCCTGAATGCGCTGATTCAGCATTTCCTCGATGATAAGGGCCAGATCGCGCTTCTCCCGTTCGTTCTTCGCCTCGTTTAAATACATGAACACCGTCAAAAACGGCGCCTGCCCGTTCGTCGTCATCAGCGTGATGACCTGATACTGGATCGTCTGCACGCCCTTTTCGATCTCGCTGTGCAGACGCTTTTCCACGATCTTATGCAGCACCTCTTCGGAAGCCTCTGCGCCGAGCATTTCCATATCCTCTAGGACTTCCCTGCGTATCTTCTCCCTCGATACCTGAACAAAGGGCGCTAAATGCGTCAGGGATATGCTCTGTCCCCCGTACTGGCTGCTGGCTACCTGCGCGATGATCTGCGTCGCGATATTGCACGCCGTCGAAAAGCTGTGCGGCTTATCAATAAAGGTCTCGCTGATCACCGTCCCGTTTTCCAGCATATCCTCCAGATTGACCAGATCGCAGTTATGCATGTGCTGCGCGAAATAATCCGAATCATGAAAATGGATCAGGCCCTCTCTGTCCGCCTTTACGATATCTTCCGGCAGCAAAAGCCTCCTCGTCAGATCCTTGCTGACCTCTCCGGCCATGTAATCGCGCTGCACGCTGTTGATGATCGGATCCTTATTGGAATTTTCCTGCAGCACCTCTTCGTTATTGCACTCGATCAGCGAGAGGATACGGTCGTCCGTCGTATTGCTCTTACGCACCAGAGAACGGGTATAGCGGTAACGCACATAACACCGCGCCACATTGAACGCTCCCTGCGACATGATCTGATTCTCCACCATATCCTGCATTTCCTCTACGGAAACGGCCCTGTTCATGCGGTTGCATTTGAAATTGATATACTCCGCGATCTCCTGAATCTGCTCCTCGCTCAGCTCCTGCCGCACAGCCGCCTTATTCGCTTTCCTGACCGCCGCCTGTATCTTTCGGATATCAAAATCCACCTCGGCGCCGTTACGTTTGATTACCTTCATTCCACCCATTCCTCCCCGATCGCTTTCGCCTTATCCGTTCCCCGACCTCTGCCTGCGGAACGGTTCCTATCTATCATACAAGATATAGTGGGATTTTGCAATAGGAATGTCAAGATATTGCGCATTTTCAAAAATCGCGTATCTAACTCTCCGCGGCGTTCTCAATTCCTGATCTTTTCAAATAATTCCCGGTTAAAGGCGGGTTGGAACGCTTCGATCTGATCCGCGATCGCTTCGCAGCAGAGCTTGACCTCGGGATTGGCGCTGCCCTTTTCGTTCCTTTCCTTATAGACGTGCGCCCACTCGGTCAGATTGATCTTAAAGATAAAATTGCTCGGTATGCTGAGCATATACAGGCCGCGCTTTACGTCAGGATCCTCTTTCATCTCTTCCCGGATATAGCCGTTGACGGTTTTGACAAAGATCTCTCCCTCCCGCTCGATCGTTTCCGGCAACTCCATGCCCAGCAGGGCGAGCGCATTGTCCGTCGTCAAAATCTTCCCCTGATACCACTCCGACATCTCGTCTCCAAAGTCTGCCAGACGGGTGCTGCTGCGTATGATACGGTTATTAAAGCGCGCGGCGTGGGAATCCCAGTCGTCCTGTCCCGCGCGGTGCAGCCCCTCCACCGTGACGCAGATATCAATATAGCGCAGCATTGTCACATGCCGCCAGCCCCATTTTAACAGGCTTTCCAGCCACTTATGGTACTGCGAGAGCTCCTCCTGCCCCGCCTCCGGCACGATCCTGCCCTGCCTGTCCAGCACGCGCTCACAGACGCGGCGGATCTCAAGCTCCTTTTCCCTCGTCCATGAGCGTTTGCTCATAAACATCGATACGAATGCATCCGCAATGCCCGTGATCTCATTTACATAAACCTTCATATATTCTCCCTTCTAAGCGTTGCCTCTTCTCCCGCCCTGCGGCCATTTTCTTAATCTTAGGCTGCCCTGCCATCGGCGGCCATTTTCTCCGACGGTTATCTTCCCTGCCTCTTATCTTCCTTCTGCGAGCCAGTCCTCCATGAGCAGCCATTTTTCAGGCAGGCGCAGGATCCTGCCCGCCCGGACTTTATCCGCGTTTTCTATCCCGTTGTACGCCGCCAGCTCCCGGCAGGCCAGCCAGTCCCCCGTATAGCGCCGCGCCAGCTCTGAAAGCGTCTCGCCCCTCTGCACCCGCACTTCACAGGGAAGATAACGGAAGCAGTCCTCCATGACCGTCTGCGCAAAGGACAGCTCCGGCCGGTAATTATTCTCCCGGTTGGTAAAGAGCAGCAGATAACGGACCGAGCGTTTCCCTGTAAAATCCTCCTTCACCGGCAGGGAAACGATATTGTCGAGCCGCAGTTTTCCCGTTTCGTCGCCCTTTACATACGTGTACCAGACCGCGTTCATCTCTTCTTTATAATAGTTAAAAGAACGGCAGGACAGCCCTTTGCCAGCGCCCCGCCATGTATGGTGGTCAAAGGAATTGGAAAAATCGAGGGGATGCAGCCAGTCCAGACCGTCCACATAGCTCCAGATATGGGAAACATCCGTCTCAACATCAATATCTGCGATAGAGAACGCGACCGCCAGCTTTAACCTGTTATCCGACGCCGCAGCCCTGTCGCGCGTAACCTCCTGTCCCCATGCATACGCGGTATCCAGACTCTCAAGCCGCTCGAGGAATCCGTTCATCTCCTCCTCTTCCCGGGCCGGAAGTCGCAGCACCCAGAGCTGATACCCGCCGGCCCCAGACCCGTACAGCCGCTCCAGCTCCAAAAGATCGGCGGCAGCGTCCGCCTCCATGCACAGCGCATAGTCCGATACCCTCCTGACCGCAAAGCCCTCCGGCGCGCGCAGGCAGAAATCCCCGCACAGATAAGCGTCGTCCCTGCCTTTCGTCATCTCGGATTCTTCTAGGCCGAGCGGAGAAAGATTCAGCTTTTCCGCCGCTTCCTTTAGGTCGAACTGCCAGTTGTTGTATACATACGCGGCGCTGTCAGGGTCGGCTTTCCACCGCTCCATCTCCTCCCGGCTCAGCTCCATGATATTCTCATGCCGCATATGGCCCTGCGCCGCGCCCGCAAGGCTGACGCAATTTCGCAGTTCGCTGTTTCCGAACGCGCCGCCCGCGATCGCATAGACCCCTCCCGCTCCTTCTTCCAGAATCGTAACCGTTCCCGTATTATAACATTTCTCCAGATATCCCGCATTCATTTTTCCGGCGATACCGCCCGCGCCGGATACCTCCCAGCGTTCCCTTATCTCCGCGTCTTCCCCGCCCGCATAAGCGGGGTCGTCCCGGTAAGGCTGCGCCTGCCGATACAGGGCGCAGACCGCGCCCTCGTTGCCGCAGCCTATGATCCGGCTCTGCATATCCTCTATCTGTGCGCAGATACCGCCCGCAAGATAAGGCCCTTTGATCCCTCCATAATTGACACAGTCTTCTATCAGCGCTTCGCTCTCCCCGTCCCAAAGCATACTGACTCCTGCGATACCGCCTGCGCCGTATTCGCCGGCCGCCAGACATACGACCCGCGCCCGATTGACGCAGCCCCTTATGATCCCGTAATTCTGCCCCGCGATACCGCCCACGGCGCAATATCCCTCAAGATAACCGTCCGTCCCGCAGTTTTCTATCGTTCCGTAATTTCTAAGGCAGAAAAGCCCCAGACCCGCGCCCGACGCCACCAGCTCTCTCGTATATGCGTCCTGATCCCTGATCTCTCCTTCCAGCTTCAGGTCATGGACCCGCGCTTTCCTGTCCAGCACGAGAAACATTCCGTAACGCGCGTTCTCATGCCAGACGATCGTATGCCCGTTCCCGTCAAATTCACCGTTATAGCGAGCGATATTTTTCTTTATAAATTTCCCCAGCCGGACGCCGCGGTATCCCCGATCCGTCCGCATATCGAGATCCGCCATCAGCACCGCCGGAGTTTCCAGACAAGGCAAGGGCCTTTTCACATTATCCCGCGCGTTTCCGTCCGCCGCGTTCCACCGTTCCCATTCCCGGTTGAGATAGCCGTTAAAACGCTGATAGTCTTTTCGGTCGTAAATATAAAACTTCCCGTCCCGGTAAGAGGGGTCTTCTTCGATCGTATCGCGTAGCGGGTCGCATACCCGGCTAAGGGACGATAGGATCTCTTCCCCTTTCAGGCAGATCAGGCAGGAAACGATCAAAACACACAGCGCGCCGCCCAAAACACAGGGAAGGAGACGGCGCGCCGCGATCCTGCCCAATGCGGGCGTGGCAAAAGCCCGCTTTCCGATCCGCTCTTTTATCCGCTTCCACATAGCCCTCTTTCATTTGCTCCCTTCAGCCCCGGTAACGGTTCAGGCAGGCAAACAGCTCCTGCCTGCGCGGCCTTGCGAGCCCGCAGGGTACGAACGAGCCGCAGAACGCATCCCAGCCCCGCTTTTCCAGCGTGGCAAAGATCGTATCCACGATCTGCCGCATACTGCGTTTCCCGTCGATCGCCTCCTCCACGGCATAGCGCAGCAAATGCGCCAGCGCAGCCGTCTGCTCCGCGTCCGCGAGCTGCTCCACATACCTAAGATCCACGCTCTCGCGGTCGAGGGAAAAGGAATCCTTTCCAAAGGTCTTGATCTTTTTATGCTCATGCCGAGGATCCGCCGTCCCCGATCCGGCGCGTCCGCCCCTGTCCGCCCCTCTTGCGCGTCCGCCTCTTCCATACGCGCATTTCTCCCTTCCGCCGCCATGCGCAGGCGACGGGATCCGGGTAAGATCAGGGAGCGCGAAATCCGGCGCTTGGATTCTGGGCGCTGTGCGCGCTTTGCAGAGCTCCTTTACCTGCGCCGTGATATCGAGCGGCCGGTAGCAGTCCATCTGCAGGATCAGATCAGCGATATGGAAAAACGCGCCCGAACTGCCCGCCACCAGTATCGTCGAGATCCCCGCTTCCCGGTACAGATCCACGGCGCGCTCCAGAAACGGCGTGATCGGCTCCTTGCTGCGGCTGACGACCTGCTGCATAAATTCGTCCCGCAGCATAAAATTGGTCGCGGAGGTATCCTCGTCCACCAAAAACAGGGCGCTGCCCGCTTCTATGCTCTCGATCACGCCCGCCGCCTGCGAGGTGCTCCCGCTCGCGTCCAGCGTACTGAACGAGCCCGTATCCTTATGATTCGGCAGATCGTTGATAAAGAGCGAGATATCCACGCCGCGGATCGAACGGCCGTCCTCCGCACGCAGCTTTACCGCCGTATCGTCGCAGAGTACAAATTCCCGCCCGTCGCCCGCGATATGGTCGTACACGCCCATCTGCAGCGCTTCCAAAAGCGTCGATTTCCCATGATAGCCGCCTCCCACGATCAGCGTGATACCGCGCGGGATGGCCATTCCCGTGATCTGCCCGCGGTGCGGCAGCAGGAACGTCCGCTCCAGCGAAGCCGGGGAGACAAACGGCACGCACTTTTCCATCGGGAGATCGGAAACGCCGCTCTTACGCGGCAGGACGGAGCCGTTCGCAACGAAGGCGACAAGCCCCTCGCTCCTTAAGATATCCCGCACCGCCGCCTGATCCTCCGCCAGAAATACGGCGTTTTTTACCGCTTCCGCATCCAGCCTGCGATACAGCAGGCTCCCTTCGATACAGCGGGGCAGGAAATCAAACAGGATCTTTTCCAGCTCCCCCGCGTTAATCGTGCGCCCGAACGCGGGAAAGCCGACATGGAAGCGGGCCGTAACGACACCGTTTCCCGCGATCTCGCAGGCGCTCCGCTCCAGCACCTCCTGTCCGCACCTCGTAATGGACAAAAGCCCGCTTTTGCCGGAGCCCTTCGCCTTGAAATTAAATTCCTCAAACTAGGAAAACAAACGCCTTGTCAGAAAATCCTGCAAAGCGATACGCGAGCAATCTTTCTGGTAAAATTCCTTGGGGAATCCCGCCGCGCCGCCTTCCACCTCCACATGCAGGCTGGACGGCGAAGCGAAGGGATCGCCCTGCACATGGTCGATGTGCAGGGAATAGCTCCCAAACTGATAGCTCCCGGCCAGCGATTTATACGCCGGATACCCCTTATGATCGATCGAGCGCAGCGTTGTGCGCAGTTCGTTACATGATCTCATCGTTTCTCTCCTTCTTTTACAGAATCATAATCGTCCAGAAAATGATGCCGCTCCCCATGCTGCCGGTAGGCGATCAGCGTATCGAGATTTACATTTTCCACGCTTTTAAACAGATTGCCCTCCACAAAGGGATTGGTCTTTTTCAGCTCCCGTATCAGGGACTTGATCTCAAGCCGCTTAGAGCGGGTCTCTTCATTCTCGCAGCTCGTGCAGGTATCCGTAAAGCGGCAGGCGCACTGGATAAAATGCAGGCCGTTCTCGTCCCGCCAGCGTTCGATGTCCTCCTCCCGCACCAGATACAGAGGGCGTATCAGCTCCATTCCGGCAAAATTCGTACTGTGGAGCTTTGGCATCATCGTCTGTATCTGCGCGCCGTACAGCATTCCCATCAAAATGGTCTCGATCACATCGTCATAATGGTGTCCGAGCGCGATCTTATTGCAGCCCAGCTCCCGCGCGTAGCTGTAGAGATGTCCCCTGCGCATCCGCGCGCAGAGATAGCAGGGGGATTTCTCCACATGATAGACGCTCTCAAAGATATCCGACTCAAAGATATGGATCGGGATCTCCAGCTTTCTCGCATTTTCCTCGATCACCTTGCGGTTGGCCGGACTGTAGCCGGGATCCATCACGAGGAACTTTACCGTAAACGGGAATTTATGGTGCCGCTCAAGCTCCTGAAAGAGCTTGGCCATCAGCGTAGAATCCTTGCCGCCGGAAATGCAGACCGCAATGCGGTCCCCCTCCTTTACCAGCTCATAGCTCGTAATGGCCTTTGTGAACCGGCTCCATATCTTTTTGTGGAAACGCTTGCGGATACTCTGTTCGACCCGCCCGCAGAGCTCCTGATCCTCTTCCCGGCGCATTGTATCCAACAGCCACGCCGCGTAACCGCCCGCTAAGCTGACCGCGTCCAACCCCCTTTCGCAGAGCGCCTGCGCGATCTGCCCGCTGTACTGCCCCCTGCTGCAGCAGACGACCAGCTTCTTTCCCGTTTCCAAAAGCTCCGTTTCCAGCACATGCTCCCGGTCGATACAAACGGCTCCCGGTATCTTCCCGTGCGCGGTCTCGATCTGGCTGCGGATATCTATGATCTGATAGCTTCCCGCCTCCAGCTTCTGCAATTCCTCTACCGTGATCTCCATTTATGATAAATTTCCTTTCCGTCCCATTCCCGCTTTGCGCTATAACGCCTTTTCTTCTTCCGGCAGCGTCTCGTTCATGCTGCCCGTCCGATATCCCAGCAGATCCGCGGTCACATAATCAAAGCCGAGCCCCTTTAGGCGCGCCGCGATCGTTTCCCGGGTCTTTTCTTCCATAAGCCGGGGCAGCTCCTGCGCCGATACCTCGATACGGGCGAGCAGTCCGTGTATTCTTACGCGCACCTGATGAAAGCCCATATCCAAAAGGAACTGTTCCGCCTGCTCCACCATGCCGAGCTTTTTTTCCTCTATCGTTTCCCCGTATACGAAACGGGAGGCGAGGCAGGCAAAGGACTGCTTATTCCACGTCGGCAATCCCAGATCTTTAGACAGGCTGCGGATCTCTTCCTTATTCAGCCCCGCCTCCCGCAGCGGGCTCTTTACTCCCAGCTCGCGGACAGCCGCCAGCCCCGGCCGATAATCTCCGTTATCGTCCGTATTGGAGCCCTCCGCGACGGCCTCAAGCCCTCGCTCCTTCGCGAGTCTCTTTATTTTGCCAAACAGCTCCTTTTTGCACAGATAGCAGCGGTTCGGCGGATTCTGCCGGAACCCCTCGATGTCCAGCTCTTCGGAGTCGCAGATAATATGCGCGATCTGGTTTTTTTCACAAAAGGCTTTCGCCTCATTTAACTCCCGCTGCGGAAAGGAAGCGGAGCGCGCGGTCACGGCGACCGCCTTATCTCCCAGTACGTCGTGCGCCGTCTTTAACAGAAAGGTGGAATCCACGCCTCCCGAGAAGGCGACCGCCACGCTGCCAAGTTCCTTTAAGTTCCGCTTTAGAGCTTCATATTTTTCCTGAATATCCATTCTGATCCTTCCCCTTTTCTACCCGCGCCGACACCTATGTCAGCGGCATTTTACGGCGTTTCTTTTCATTATATAGCTTCCCCGTCAAAAAGCAAGCGAGACAGAAAGGGTAAAAAAGTAGCTATTTTATGTCCAAAATAGCCACTTTTTTACCCATTTTCCTATTTTTCGACATTGTCCGGCGCGGCAGGAACGCCCGGCGGCGCGCCCGCCTCCTTATCCTTCGAATACGGCCATCCCGCCTGTATCCAGCCGTTTTGTGATCTCTATGATCTTATTGAAATCGCCGATCAGCTCCTCCGAGAGCTTTTTGGCCTCCCCGAGCTCCCGCGCAGCGCCGCCGTAATCCTCGCGCCTGATCGCATTCATCACGCTGCGCCCAAAGCCGTGAAAACGCCGGTGTTTCTCTCCCAGCCCCGCCCAGATCTGCGCGACCTCCCGATTCCCGGGGTGCATTGCATAATAGAAATGCCCGAACGCACATTTGGTATCGTCGAGCTGAAGCGGCATACAGCAGCGCTGCTCTACCATCTTACCCAGCGTATCCAGCCATTTCTGATGCGCGCCTATCGCGCCCTGCACCGTGTTGATAAAGATCTGGTTGTCCAGCATATAGAAAACGTCGCTCACCATCGTCCCCATGCGCCTTGCGGCATCGTCGAGCTCCTTCTCCACCTCCTGAACGGGAGATACGCTGTTTTGCAGATCGGCCGAAACGCTGCTCATGGCCGCCGTTTCCGTCTCTAACTGCGTGCAGTCGTCGCTGAGCTCGCTCATCTGATTCTGCACATTGGAAGCCGCGCTGAGGATCTCTTCTCCCGAAGCCGCGATCGTCGTCACATGATCGACGATCTGGACAAGGCTTTTTTCATTTACCTGATTGATCTGCATCACCTTGCCGAGATTTTCCTGCATATCCCGCAGCTCCGTCACAGTCCTGTCCAGACTTTCACAGCTCATTTGGGAAGCCGAACCGATCCTGACCACCAGCTCGTCCATATTGGCCGTGAGCTGCTTTGTCTCATCTGCCAGTGCCCTGATCTGATCCGCTACGACGGCAAAGCCTCGTCCGGCTTCTCCGGCTCTGGCCGCCTCGATGGACGCGTTTAAGGCCAGCATGTTCGTCTGGGCGGAAATGGAGTTGATCCCCTTGATGACATCGTTCATATCCTTTAGGACGTTCATCAGCTGTTCCATATCCTGCTTTGTCTCGTTGGAATTGCGGATCGTCTCTGCCGACTCCGTTACGACCTCTTCCAACTCCGCTGTCCCGGCGGCTAAGTGCTCCTTCATCTCCGCCGCCGCTTCCGAGATACGGATCGCATTCTGGGTGAAGCTCTCATGCGCGGACACGACCTCCGACATATTTTCCTCTGTTTTATGCGAAGCGGACACGACCCGCTCTGTTACGCTTCTGACTACGCTGCTGATATCGGAGACCCGCTCCATACAGTCATGGAGCGACAGATCGAGCGCGCTGATCTTCATTACCGCTCCGAACACTTTCTGCACCAGCTGGTTAAATTCCGTCCTCCCGTCCTTCAGACGCTTCTGGATCTGCAGCGCCTCTTCCTCCCGGGTTCCTTCTAACGGGAGCATTCTCCCGATGTTATAAAGTATCTTTTTCTCTTTCATGTCCCGTCCCTGACCGCAGGCGAAACGCCCGTATGGTATCCTTTCTTTCCGATTCCCGATCAAACCCTAAACTGGCGCATCTCATCGGCCAGATTCTCCGCATCCTCCGCGACGCTCTGGGCGGTTTTCGCGACGCCGCCGCTGTTATCCGCCACGTTCGCGGCCTCCTGCGTAAGGTTCTCCGCCGTAGAAAGGATCTCCTGCGCACATGCCGACTGCTCCTGCGTGATCGCGACCATCGAGGAAGCGACGTCGTCCACCTTCACGATATCTTCAATGATCTGCTGCACGATCTCATTCGTCCCCTCCACCTTCTTATAGATATCCCGGAAGGTAGCGGACGCCGTCGTCACCATATTGCCGCTCTCGCGGATACTGCCGGCGCTGACCTTTGTCTTGCCGACCGCGTCCTCCACCAGCGCGCTGATCTCGGCGGTGATATCGGAAATACGGTGCACCGACTCCACGCTCGTCTCCGCGAGCTTCCCGATCTCGTCCGCTACGACCGCAAAGCCCCTGCCGGCTTCCCCGGCCCTCGCCGCTTCGATCGCCGCATTTAGGGACAGCAGATTGGTCTGAGAAGCGATGTCCCCGATGATCTCCACAAATTTTGTGATCTCTCCCGTAGCCCCTCCGACGCGGTTTACGGATTCCTCAAGCTGCCTTACCGCCGACTGCACCGATTCCATCGCCTGTATGATATGCTCCATATCGTCGCGGCCCTTTTTCGAGATCTCCACGGTCTCGATCATCTCCCGCTTTACGTTCGTGCCCCGATCGCCGGTCTCCGCCACGACCATTGCCAGAGAGGTGGCGTTATTCGCGATCTCTTCGACGGATTTCGCCAGATCCTCCACCGTGCTCTTTAACTGCTGCATGGATTCCGACTGATAGGAGGCCGAATCATACAGCGATTTCGACGCTTCGTTGCTCGTCTCCGCCTGCTCGTTGAGCCTGCCTGAGATCTGCAGGATCTCCCGTATCGTATCCCGCATCGTCTCGATAAAATATTTCATGCCGGCTCCCATCTTGGAGATCTCGTCCTGTCCTTTGGGCGCTATCTTTACGGTAAAATCCCCCTCCGTGATCCTGCCGATGTCCTCGGTCAGCTGGCGGATCGGAAGAACGATCCGGTGCACCGCCCCGTATACGACAACGGATATGACTGCGAGCGCCAGCAGCAGTATGACGATCATTTCCAGCCTGAGCGCGTACAGATCCTTTAAGACGTCCGCCTCCCTGACCGAAGAGACTAGCACCCAGTCCGTCCCGTCGATCGGCTCCGTGATCATATAATAATTTTCGCCGCCGGCCGCGACCAGCTCCACTCCCTGATCCCCGCTCTCTATCTTCTGCATGGCCCGATCCAGCAGCGGATCGCCAATATCCGATATCCTGCTCCCGATCAGCGCCTGATCCGGATGCGCCAAAATCTCCTGCGTCGGCACGTTCAGCAGAAAAGAGCTCCCCGTACCCATTATCTTAATATCGGCCACCCGATCCGACACGCTGCCCAAATATACGTCCGTCGAGGCGACCCGCTTCACCCCTTCTTCATTTTCTAAGAGCGTCGTCACGCTGACGATATATTCCCCGGTATCCGCATCGAGATACGGGGCCCCGTAGGTAAATTCGTTATGCTCTAAGCCCTCCCTGTACCAGTCTCTTTCCGTCACGACATAGTCCGGCCCCGGCTCCCACGCCACGTCCAGATAATTCCCCTGATCGTCCCCAATATAGATCCCCTGCGGGAAATCCTCATACGCGTCTACTAAGGACTCCAGATAAGCATGTTTTAACTCCTCATTCGGCCATAAGAGCTCTAAATCGCGGTGAACCATTTTCAGGGTGGAAAGGATCCCCTCCGACCACCTCTCGATCTCCGCCGTCTGCCCCTCCGACTCCGCCGCCAGCTGCTCCATCGCCTTGCCGGTAATGATCTTTTTGGAAGCGCTGTAGGACAATACGATCATCAATATGATCGCCACCGCCACGCACGGAATGATCGTCAGCAGCAGCCTGCTCTTGATCCCCCGCAATGCCTTTACCTTCAGATCGTTTTTTGGTTTCTCTCCCATCGCTCATCCTCCCGTATTTTCTCATACCTTCCTATTATCCAGAATACTCTTCCCGTTTTTCCGTGTCAATCCTTATCTGCGCGCCGCACGCACGCCCCGGCAGGCTGCGGCGGGCAAAATAAAAACAGCCAAAAGTCTCCTTCCGCAGACTTTCAGCCGCCTTCCACCAATGAGACACGGGGGAGTCGAACCCCCGACAACTTGATTAAAAGTCAAGTGCTCTACCAGCTGAGCTAGTGTCCCACAGCAATACAGAACCTAACAGAACCTAAGATCATAAAACTGGGCTAACTGGATTCGAACCAGCGAATGCAGGAGTCAAAGTCCTGTGCCTTACCGCTTGGCGATAGCCCATTGTGACGATATCCTCCTGTATCAGGGTGGGTAAAGGGATTCGAACCCTTGGCCTCCAGAGCCACAATCTGGCGCGCTAACCAGCTGCGCTATACCCACCATAAAAGGATACGGCCGATCGGCCAATATCCTTTTCAGCGTGCTCGAAGGGATTCGAACCCCCGACCCACGGCTTAGAAGGCCGTTGCTCTATCCAGCTGAGCTACGAACACACAAATATAAGCGTGGCTGACAAATACACATTCAGCACGGAGATAATCTTATCACAGCAGTCTTTACTTGTCAATCTGAAAAACGAATTTTGTCAATCGTTTTTGTAACGGCCTTCCAAAAGGCGGTTGAAACGGAACCTCATCTTATTTTGGAAATTTCCGCCTTATAAATTGATTTTGCCGTGCAGATAGCATATAATATATGTGCAATCGGTAAAGAGAGGAGGCAGTTTCATGGCAAGCACAACAAATTTCAGCGTCCGCATGGACAGCGACATCAAGAAACAATGCGAGAGCCTTTATAACGAACTGGGAGTCAACCTTACCACCGCGATCAACGTCTTTCTGCGCCAGTCCCTCCGGGTCGGCGGATTCCCGTTTGACGTACGGCTGGATCAGCCCAACAAAGAAACGATCGCCGCTATGCTGGAGGCGGAAAGGATTGCGCGTGATCCCCGCGTAAAGCATTATTCCGATGTGGAAGAAGCGCTCCGGGAGTTGAAACGATGAAGCGCGATATTGTCTGGACTACCAGATTCAAAAAGGACTACAAACTGGCAATAAAACGCCATCTCGACATAGAGCTGCTGGATAATATTATCCGGGCGCTGTCGCGTGGAGAGACACTGCCGGAAAAAAACAAAGATCATGAGCTGACCGGCGATTGGACAGGACACAGGGAATGCCATATCCAGCCGGATTGGTTATTGGTTTACCGCATTGAGGACGATGTGCTGGTGCTGACGCTGGCCCGCACCGGGACGCATAGCGATCTGTTCGGGAAATAAAGACGCCGCCGCACGGAATGGAATCCCGGATCTCCTCCATGCGCCCGCCTATCTGCTCCCGATCCAGTTCATCGGTAAGCAGATAAAGTCTGGCATCCCTAAAAATTATTCTTAAAATCGAATACCGGCCCGTCCTTCTCCCACTTTATTTTCATGCGGTAGGTATGGCGGTTCGGGTCATAGAGGGGATCGCCCTCGATCTCGTCATACTGCCGCGCATGATAGATCATGATATCCTCTTTCCCGTCCCCGGAAACGGTAAAGGAATTGTGTCCGGGCCCCAAAAGCCCCTTTTCCCAGTCCGTCCTAAGAACCGGCATACGTTCCTTTTTCCATGCGCGCGGATCGAGGATATCCCCGTCCTGAGGAATGCTGAGCATACCCATGCAGTAGCACGCTCCCGTCTCGCTCGCCGAATAGGTCAGATACAGCATACCGTCATGCATAAGCGCCGCCGGCCCTTCATTGACCCAGAAGCCGACCCGTTCCCAGTCATAATCAGGGGCGCTCAGCAGCGCCTGCGGCGTCATAAGCTCCGTCGGGCTTTTCATTTCCGCAATATAAAGATTCGAGATCTTCTTTCCCTTATTTACCTTTTCCGCCCAGACGCAGTACCATTTCCCGCGATTTTCAAAGACCGTCATATCAAGGGAAAAATCCTGAAAAGAGAACTCATCCGCCGCTTTCATCCGTCCCCGTTCCAGCCATGCGTCCCGCATGGGATCGTCCCCCGCACATTCCAGCACGTAGGGCCTGATCTCCCAGACGTCGTCCTTATCGCCCGCCGCAAAATAAAGGAACCATCTGCCATCAATCCAATGGAGCTCCGGGGCCCACACATGGACGCTCATGATCCCCGATTCATGCCGTCTCCACACCGTCGTCTCTTCCGCGTCCGCAAGCGCATCCAGCGTATCGCCCTTCCTGAGCACAATGCGGTCATAGGCCGGCACCGAAGCGGTAAAATAATAGCTCCCGTCCACATGCCGATAGACATACGGGTCGGCGCGCTGCGCGATAAACGGTTTATTATATGCTGTCTTTACAAAGTTCTCCGCGTTCATACTTTTCCCTTCGTCCAAAAATACCTATTTCATGGCAAGCTCTTCGTCCAGCCTTTCCCCTCCTTAACATCATACCGCAAAAAGCGCCGCCTTACAACGATGTTTTTGAAAACGCCCCAAACGCCGAGCCCCGCGCAGCCGCCCGCAGCAGGATGGAAAAAGCGGCAGAGCCGTATGACTCCGCCGCCGTGTACTTCCTAACAACCTGCTTCAAGTATTTCCAACAACTGGTAAAAAGCAGATCCTTTTACCCATGTTATTATTTGTGCCGTCCCTGTAACAGAAAATATGGTTACGATGAGTGATAAAATTTTTATAATCAGTTTCAACAGCCGTAAATGCTCTGAGATACGTTTGTTCTTACACACAATAATTGCTTTTTCTCCTAAGGCGTTAAAAAGCCGCCAAATATCCCAAGCAACATATATAAAATACGAAAACGCCATAATGCCAATGATACAAAAGAGTATATCGCCTCCTACGCATGACCAACTGCCTAATAAATAAGAAAGCGTGCCTCTAAGCGCTGTCGTCGCTAAGGCCAGTCCAAAAACATCTCCTGCAATGCGACAAGCCAGCATATCTTTCGTTTTTCTCTCGACCGCAGGGAAGAACACGAGGCAAACAGCCATGCATACTGCTCCTATAATGAGTCTTGTATTATTTTGAGACATAGGATTTGTCGGGTTGTATATTCCGACAACGATCATCAAAACACCCATCAGCAGACAACCTACGCTAAAGCAGGAAAATATTCTAACAAACTCCTTATGCAGCCAGTTCTTAACGTCCGCTTTTATAGTCTCCCACATGAACATTCATCTCCTGTCCCCTATAATTTTATTCCGCTGACCTGACGCAACACCCATCATCTGTCCGCCTCCTACTCATTACTGTTGGTAAAGTATAAATAGCCGTCCCCATAAGCGGGCAACTCATCAATGGTATAAAGTCTGGCGGCATAGTCGATCTGCTGATTCTGTTCCGCCAATTCAGGCGACCAATACCCGATCTGGAACACTGTGCCGTCATAGTCCACCGGGCAGGTCACCGTTATTGTCTTATAGATGATAGGATATTGATTCTCAGTATCAAACGTAATTGATACATCGTAGGACGTATCGCCGTTCTGGATGGTCACAAACCCTTCTTTTGCCACATGATCGCCCGGATTCGTATATGTCGTACTACTGTCAAACTCAAAACTGGTGCCGGTATAGCGGTCAAATGCACTGCTCCAATATTGATCTCCATTTCCTGTGTTATCACTCACATCGATCGTAAACCGCATACTTACCTTCTTGAAGCCTTCGTCTGCCCCTTCCGTTGTCTCGGAAATGACGGCATTGACCTTAGCGGGGAAATCGCCTGACGGATTGCTCTCATCATCCTGATACCCGTAAAGCTGTACCGTACAGTCGCCCTGTGGTGTCAC
>CANQTG010000004.1 GCA_947626715.1 uncultured Lachnospiraceae bacterium
TTCTTGCTTCATAGCTTCTTGTTTCATAGCTTCTTACCTCCTGATAAACGCAAAAAAGATGTAAGTCCATAAGCTGGACTTACACCTTTTCGGCTGCTCACTGTCTTATAGTATAGCAGGATATGAGGAGGACGGCAAAGGTATTTTTGCACAAGATTTTCCGCCCGACCCCGCGCTTTCGCAGGAAAAATCACAAAAACGAAACAAACGGGTCACTGCAGGGAGATCCATTTCATCAGCGCTTCCTGCACGGCGGAATAATAGATCCTGCTGATGGGGATCGTCTCATGGTTCCTCAGCTCGATACCGTAGCGCCAGATGGAGATGATGGCCGGCAGAGAGACGATGTAGCTGCGGTAGCACTGGATAAACTGCTCCTTCGGCAGCTTGGAAAACAGGGAGTTCAGCGATACGGCGATCGTGAGATTCTTCCCGTCGGCCATATGGATCGTGAGCTGCTTATCGTAAATATCAATGTAAAGCACGTCGTCGAGCTTAAAGCTGACGGAGTGGGAGGAGGAGCTGAGCACGACGGTCTGCTTTTTGTGGTACCGCCACGCTCTTGTGAGCGCTTCCTTTAATTCCGGCTTCTGCACCGGCTTTAGGAGATATCCGACGGCCTCCGCGCGGTAGCCGTCGAGGGCGAAATCCATCGTGGTCGTGACAAAGATGACCGGGATCGGATTCCCGCTCTGCCGCAGCTGGGTGGCAAATTCGATCCCGCTCTGCCCCTGCATCAGGATATCGAGGAGCAGCAGATCCATTGTCGCTCCGGCGGTGTGCAGATGGGCCGAGAGGGCCGATGTGCTGGAAAAGGTGCGGATATTGTAGCTGATACCTGCTTCCGTAAGGATCTCTTTTGTCATTTCCGTGATGTTTTTTAGAAAGATCGGTTCATCGTCGCAGATTCCAATATAGTACATCGTTTATAACTCCTTTTGTATTTTTGCAGGCATACACAGATTGGCCTCGGCGATAAACAGGCCGTCGTGAAGGACGGTACGGAAAGCGCCGTTATATTTCTTTGCGATACGCTCCATGATCGTGATACCGTAGCCGTGGGAACGGGAATCGGATTTGCTGGTGGCGGGCCTGCCGCCGGACATATGGAGCTGCGCCGGATCGCAGAGATTCTCGCAATGGAAATAGAGAAAATTCCCGGTCTGGCGTATGGTCAGGGAGAGCGCGCGCTTCTGCGCCGGCAGACGCAGGTTGGCCTCGAGCGAGTTGTCCAATAGATTCGAGAGGAACTGGCACAGATCCAGCTCGTCCATAGAAAACAGATTCGGGACGAGTATGTTATATTTGGTGCGGATCTCCGCCTCCTCCGCGCGTTTCTTGTATTCCGTGAGAATGGAATTGAGCAGTATATGCGGCGTATAAAAGACGGTGGGCGTGCGGGAATTGCTGCGCGCGACCTTATCTAAGTAGTTCTCCGCGCCCTTGTAGTCCTGATTGCGCAGGAGGATAGAAAGGGCCGTGATATGGTGGCTGGTCTCATGGCGGGCCTCCCGTATCTTACTCTCCGTTTCCGCCATTGCTTTATAGCTTTCCACCGTCGTCTTGAGGGAATTATATTCGTAGACCTGCCGCTGCACCGTCTCTAATATGCGCAGGATCGCGTAGCACAGGATCAGCAGCATGAACTCCATCGCTTTGGAGAAGATGGTCAGGACATGCTCCTTTGCGATACCGGCGCTCATGGGCACCTCATAGAATACGATGAGGAAGAAGATATAGAGGCCGAAGATGGAGACGATCCCCTTCCAGACGCTGGACTGGATCCGGCTCTGAAAGGATCTGCGGATATGCTCTAACAGGTTTAACATCGGATAGAAAAGGGTGCTGCTGATCAGCAGATGGAAAACCAAGACCGGCTTGGAATACATCGCGCTGCCTTCGGGGAAAAACGCGCACAGGCAGGAAACGGTCTCCGTGACGAGGAAACCATAGCTGGCGGACAGGGTAAAGATAAAGAGCTTATGGAGAAGCTGCGCCCGGATACAGAGCAGATAGACCGTAAGCAGGAGCGCCAGCGTCAGCAGAAAGATCATGTTTAAGAGGACATAGGAATCGTAATTCCCCGAGAGGATATCCATCGAAACATAAAAATAAGTAAAGACCGCGGACATGACGGCCATGATAAGGGCAAGGAGCGCCAGCACCCTCCTTCGCGGATAGCGGAAGGAGGCCCAGAACGGATAGAGGCAGAAGCACGCGCAGGGAAGGATCTGGATAAAAAAGCCGCACAGACCGTGCAGAATGGCGGAAAACATCATAATACCTCCGATTGTCACAATGTCGATATCTTATAGGAACAGATACTACTTATATACAGAAACACATAATAATTATAGAAGAAAATCTAACTGATTTTATAATAAATGAGCGTTTCGGCCGCGTCAATGCATAAAAATTCCATTCGCGCTCATAGAATCCCATTCGCGCATAGCGGTTGAAATGGCGGCTTTGAAATGATAGGTTTAGAGTAGAAAACATATGGCGCATGATTTTTATCCGTGTTATGATGTATGCGTCCGGTAAGATCCCCATATACAGCGTCAGGAAAGGGAAGGCTATGAAGAATACCAAATTGTATCCATTTGAGCGAAATCGTTACTACTCGGGAAAAATGCTCACGTCCTCGGATTTTCAGGCGGAGCAGACTTATTTTAACAACAAGCGCCGTTTTATCAACAATCTGATGTACGGCAGCGGCGTGGTGTGCGGCTGCGGCGTGTTCAGCCTCGACGATCTCTCTATTTTAGTGGAGAGCGGCGTGGCCATCGACGGAATGGGGCGCGAGATCGTCATGGAGTCGTCGGTCGTCAAAAAGCTCTCGGCGATCGAAGGCTTTGAATCGTTAGAGAGCAATCTGGCCTGTCTGTGCCTGCGCTATAAGGAGGATCCGGTCCATACGGTCTATACGATGAATCAGGGGACCGCCGATCAGGGCAAGGAATATGAATATAACCGGATCAGCGAGGGCTATCAGCTGTTTTTGGCGGACGCGGAGAGCTGCGAGGAGTTCGCGATGGAGGCGGAGTTCTTAACGAGCGCCGTGCTCTATGAGGGAAGCGATTTTGTCATAAGGCTGGTGATGCCGGCTTCGGTCTGCCGCGGCAGGAATGTGAAGCTGGTCGTACAGGTGGAGAAGCTCTCCGCCGAGAGCAGGAAGCTGACCTATCACGGCACGATCCAGACGCCGGTCTTTCTCACCGCGCAGGGCGGGCACGAGTTTGACGTGGATTTAGAGGATATCTCCCTGAGCGAAGGGGAGAGCCTGAGCAGGGATTATTGGCTGCTGACGCAGGATGTGGATATGGTGGATACCTCGATCCTGCTAAAGAGCGGTACGGCGCGGGCCTATATAGACGGTCAGGCCGAAGAGACGCTGCCGGCCTGCTCGATGAAAGTCATGATTACGAACAGCAAGCCGCGCGAGCTGGTAAACCGGGAGATCGGGCGCATGAGTCTGGAAATGCGGAATATGAGCGGGATCCGCGATTATATCCGTCTGGCAAACCTGCGTCTGGTGCGCACGGAGAGCGCCTATATCATCGAAGAGGTCATTGAAAAGGACGTAAAGCATTATATCGCGGCGCCGTCTCAGGAAATGCTGCGTAATGAATATCTGGAATATTTCGATAAGGATCCGGAGATCCTGCGCATGGACGCCGCGCCTGCGCCTAAGACGGGAGAGCCGGGCCGGGCCGGCGTCGAGTATCAGGGGCCGGAGGTGGCCAGCGGGATCTTGGAGATCCCGTTAGGCGAGGCGGCCCGCAGAGGGGATATCCGCTATTCCGGCGAGATCATGCACGGGCTCGGCGCGGGGAATGTCTATGTGGAGATCGGCTACGAGTATATTGCCGACGACCCGGTCATGGGCTCCGGCACGAAGAATATCATCTACGGCAACCCCGATCTGTTCGGCAAGGATCAGAAGGCTTCCATCAACGCGGAGACCGCGGTCAAGGTGATGAACGACAGGGGGAGCTTTATCGTGGCGGCGCGGCTCTTGGAGAACGTGGATTATCTGGTGCTGACCTACCGCTGGGTGGCGATCAAGTTTCCGGCGGGGAACGATCTCGGCCTTGCGGAGGACTACAGTGACAAGAGTATTTCCACCGATACGCCGACCGTGGTCATGGGCACGAAGGAGAGCCACTATTTCCATGTGCAGTACCATAACATGGAGAGCTGCAGCGTAGCCTATGAGCTGACGGAGCCGGGGAGCGGCGAGATCACCTCGGACGGGATCTATACCGCGCCGGCGAAGGAAGGCGTCTATGAGATCCGTATCTACTGTATCGATATGCCGGTCATATGCACCTATGCGTATGCGATCGTCAAGAAAAAGGGCTATGAAGAATCGGAGACGGAGAAATAAAAAGGAGATTATCGTATGATGGTCTATCAGTCGCAGAAGATGAAGCTGAACTGCGTGCGCACGGTGAAAAAGAGCGGCGTCAATGACATCTTTATCTGTCAGGATCTGAATACGGCGGCTCGGAACCTGTATACGCTGTTCGTGATCCGGGATCACCGGACGGCCCGTATGTATCTGGAGATATTTGAACGCGCGGGGTTATCGGCGCAGGATTCCTACATAGACAGCTTTTCAGATAAGGGCGCGCACTGCATGGTGTTTGAGTATAAGCAGGAGCGGCCGCTTGCGGATTTCTATATGGGAGAGTCCTATACGCTTCAGGAATGCGAGAACGTATGTATGCAGGTGATCATGGCCTGTATCGCTTCCAACCTGCCCTATCCGCTTCTCTATCTGCTCTTAAAGCAGCGCCAGCTCCATTTAGCGCGGGATCATTCGGTCTACCTGAGCTATCAGTTGGATCTGACGGAGTTAGATCCCGAGAAGACGGAGCGGGACTGCGCGGTGGAGTGCGCGGTGATACTGGCGGGGCTGTTAGCGCCGAAGGCGTCTCAAAAGGCGTTCAGCTACCGGCTTTTGGAAAAGAAGATCGCCCGCAAGAGCTACGATAAGTTTACCGAGCTGTATAAGGATATCCGTATCAGCGCCGCTCCGCAGAAAAAGGGCATTTTCAGACGGATCAAGGCATGGTTCGTGCGCAATCAGGATACGCTGTTCCGTCTGCTTTTGATCGTGTGCAGTATTCTGGCGGCGGTCACGATCGCCTCTTTGATCTCGCAGCTCGTGCTCGGAGATATCCCGTGGCTGCGGATCTTCTATAACGGGTTTAAGACGATAGGAAGGGAATCGCTTCTTCAGTGATCGCAGGGAGGATATAGATTATGCGGGGACGCCGAATTACATATATCATGGTGGCGGTTTGGACGGTTTTAGTCGCGGTGTTGGCGGCGGCGGACTGTGTGGAACGCGCGCAGGAGCGGATGACGGCCTCCTATCTGGACGGCTGCGCCGTAGAGGACAGATATTTCCTGATCGAAAATACAAAGGACGACGGCATTCTCTATGTGACGGATCTTCAGGGGAAAGCGTATTCTGTGACCAGAAGCTCCGCCGTATGGAAGGGCAGCGAGTTCTGCAGGGTGGCCAGCGGGGACGGCGTGTTCGCGCTGCTGCGCCAGACCGTGCGGGCCGAGGGAGAGACCGGCGCGAGATACCGGATCGTCCAGTTTGATGAAAACGGAAAGGCGTACGCCATGACGCCGGAGCTCTTGATAGGGCAGGAGGGGATCCTCACCGGCTTTGCGGCGGACGGGCAGGATTTTTACCTGACCGTCGTGATGGATGCGGGCGCGAAGGCGGCCGCCTATACGGTGGAAAGGAGCGCGCTGCAGGAGCTCCCGATCCCCAAAGAGGAAAAGGAAGCCGAGAAGGCGCTGGCGCTGCGCATGACGGATATGACCGTCTGCGAGGAAGGGCGTCTGATCGTTGAGGCGCGCTATGAGAAGGAAGGGTTTGCGCTGCGCAAGGACGACGGCAGCCGGGCGGACGCGTTTATAGACGATCCGCAGCTGCAGTGGGCGTTCGCGGGCCGCAGCCTTACCCTCGGGCAGTGGGCAAAGCTCTCATGGGAGAGGATCGCGCTCTATGCGCAGCTTTTGATCGTGGGCTATGTGGTGCTCGTACTGCTCTTTGCGGCGATCCGCAACCGGAACCATACGATCTACACCATCGCCATCGTAGAGCTGGTGCTGCTGGCGATCACGCTGGCCGGTTCCGTACAGGCGCCGCTCATCCAAGCGCAGGCGCGCGAAGATGAGGCCAGACGCTTTGGCTATTATTATCTGGAAACGATCGCGGACGAGATGGGGGATCCCCATCAATACGGGTTTGAAGACGAGGAGTTCTATACGGACGCCAAATATTATACGCTGCGCAACCATCTCTCCCGCTTCGCGGATATGGGAGAGGTATCCGACGTGTTTACGGATATCTGTCTGGTGCGCAGTTCCGACGGCATGATCCTAGTGAGCGCCGCCGGACATAATAAAGAAGGCTTTTCACAGCTCTATGCGGCAAGGACGAGGGAGCTGCTTGACGAGATGGCCTCCGGCAGCCGCAGGGACAGCATGATGATCGGGATCGGCAGGGACCGTTATCAGGTCTTTGGAATGGCCGCCTCCGACGAGCTGCACCCGGAATATCTGCTGATCGGCGTCGCCCGTCAGGACAGCGCCGGTATCCTCTCCGGGGAGATCCCGCGCGATTATCTGATCTATGCGGAGCTGGCGTTCCTGTTCGGGAGCCTGCTCAGTATCGCGCTCCTTTTGTGGCAGGACCGCGAGCTCAGGCGGCTGGCGGGCGCTATGCGGGACGTAGCCGAGGGAAAGAAGGAGCTGGTCAAGGGCACGGTCCACGGCAAGGATATCAACCTGATGTGGAACAGCTTAATGGAGATCGACAAGATCATCAGCCGTATCAACTATACGCGCTACCGGATCTATGAATCGTGTTACCGGTTCGCGCCTAAGAATATCGAGAAGATCCTGCGCAAGGATTCGATCACGGAGGTAAAGGGCGGGGATATGGCGCTGCTGCACGGCACGATCGCGGTGCTCTCCTCCACGGATCCGGAGGAATCCGAGCCGGATACGGCGGATAAGATGGATCGTTTCATCGCCCGCGTGGAGAAGTATCAGGAGCAGAGCGACGGCTTTTTCGTCACCGGCCAGTGCGATCTGGCGATGATGCGCCTGCTCTTCCTCGAGGAATCCCGCAATACGGTGGAATCCGGGGCGGTATTTCTGCATGAGTTTTACGAAGACGAGCTGCTCGGCTCCTTAAAGACGGGCATTTTCCTGCACTATTCGCAGTACGCCTACGGGGTGGCCGGCACCGAGACGCAGAGCTTCCCCTTCCTCTTGTCGAAGGAGGGCAGGGATATGGAGAACTGCGCAAGGTGGCTGCAGTCTATGGGGATCCGTCTGGTGCTGACGCAGAGCGTAAGGGATCGGGAGACTATCGGCGGCGCGCTGCGCTACATCGGTTATATATGCGTCTGCGGGACGCAGGAACAGATCCGCTTATATGAGGCGTTAGATGCGTACTCCGGTTACGAGAGCCGCTTAAAGCAGATGACGGACGATAAGTTCCAGAGGGCGCTGGAGCTGTTCTATCAGCATGATTTCTATCTGGCAAGGAGCACGTTTTCCGACGTGCTCAAGGAAAACCCGGAGGATCTGATCGCGAAATGGTATCTGTTTACCTGTGAGAAATACTTAAACGAGACCCATCTGGAAGGGGATATCTGCTGTCTGAACTGGAACGACTGACGCCGCCCGGCGGACGATGAGAAGAGGAAAGGAGGGGGCGCTTCATGGGAAATAATCTGCTGCAGGTGCTGGTCACGACCATCAAGGCTAGGATCACGCCGATCGTTACAAAGCTGCGGCTGTGGCTGAGCTGGAATTATATCCGCACGCAGCTCTTTACCAGAATCAGGGATTTTCTGGCTTCCCTGCTGAATGTCAGGCCCCGCCATAAAAAGGATTATTACGAGGTATTCGGCTGGCTGATCAGCAAGCGGCTGGCCTTCGCTGTGCTGGTGGTGATCGGCGTTTTGAGCCTCTCCTATCTGCTCACGGTCAACAAGACGTTAAAGACGGCCAAGACGGTAGGGATCAAGACCTATGACTACGATTCCCTGCTGCTGCGCTTTACCACCGGCAAGGTGCGGATCAACGGCAGGTCGGGCTATCTGGCCTACGAGGGGGACGTGGAGAAGGGGAGCGTCACCGGAAACGGGAAGCTCTACAATCCCGAGGGCGTGGTCGTGTATCAGGGTGCTTTTGTCAAGAATAAATATCAGGGAAACGGCGTCAGCTATTATAACGACGGGACGATGGAATATACGGGAAACTTCGTAGAGAATGAATTTGACGGGACGGGGAAGCTGTACCGGGAGAACGGGAGCCTTGCCTACGACGGCGAGTTTTCGCAGGGCAAAAAGGACGGGCAGGGGACTCTGTACGATTCCGGGAGCAACGAGATCTATACCGGCGGTTTTTCGCAGGATGAGCTGGTCTACAGCGACCTTCTCGGAAAAAGCGTCAGCGAGGTGGCGGAAAGCTACAGCGGCGGGCGCACCCTCTATGAGAGCGAGGACGATTTCGCGGTGCTGTTAGACGATATCGACGCGATCTATCTCGGGCAGGACAACAGCCAGAGCCTAGACGACGAGACGACCGTGGAGCAGGTGCTGGTATTAAAGGATACCTTCCCCACGGGCGGGGAGACGTGCGAGAGCGTGGCGGATCTGGAGCAGTATTTCGGAATGCCGGTATACGAGGGCAATTCCGACGTGACGATGCCCGAGGCGCTGGCCATCAACCGCATGGTAGAGGCCGGCAGGGGCGGGAACGCGGTGGAGATGGAGATCCGCTCGGAATATGACGATTATTGTATCGTGGACGGCTGGGACGCTTCGCGGGCCGTCTACCTGTATTCCTTTGAGAAGGACGGATTGGTCTATACGTTCGTCTGCGGGGATAGGGACGGCGGCTTTTCCTTCTATTCGATCGAGAGAGAGGAAGGAGGGGCGGCTTAGGAATGCGGAAAAGATGGAGCAGGAGAGTATTGCCCTTTTTCTTGTCGGCGGCGCTTGCGCTCGCAGCGGCGGCCGGATATGCGCCGCTGCGGGCACGGGCGGCCGATCCGGTGTTTACGCTGGATATGGCGAAGCAGAGCGGGCTGGCGAACAGCCGCGACTACGAGAAGCTGGAATATGAGCTGAACCTCAAGGAGGTGGCGCTGGTCAACGCCGTGCGCTCCGTGCAGGAGAAAAAGCGCGATCTGGCCGCGTTCCGCTGGTCGCCGCTCTTGAGCTTTAAATTCCCGGAAAAGCCCGATCTGGCGGAAGCCTATGAGTTTCAGTTCAAGCCGGCGCAGGCGCAGGCGCAGATCGACACGGTAAAGCACAAGCTGACCGATCAGGTGCTGGCGGTCTACGAGGAGGTCTCCAACCTCTATGTCGATATCGTGGTCATGCAGGATTCCATCGCGTTCAACGAAAAGCGGCGGGATGAGCTGGAGAATACGCTGGCGAAAAACCGGATCCGCCTGCGGGCCGGGGAAGCTACCGAAAGCGATATCCAGACGATGGAGCGGACGCTGGAGGCGCTGGAGAGCAAGATCTCCAATGACAGCCTGACGCTGGAGGCCGATAAAAAGAAGCTCTCGCAGGCGGTGGGCATGGACGTGAGCACGGGGTACCGCTTTGTGAACCCGTTCGTAAAGGCGGAGATCTCGCAGAGCCAGATGGAGTCGCTCAAGGATTATACGCTGGAGCGCGACCAGACCTATTATGAAGCGTGCCTGAACGCTACGACGGCGCGCATGTCCGTGGAGACGAATTACAGCCTGATGTCCGGCCAATACGGCGGGAAGATGAGCTATATCGACAGCTATGTCAAACAGGCGCTGGCCGGGGAAAAGGTCAACAGCACGGCGTTTAAAAAGGCGTACGACGAGTTTCTGGTGGCGGTCGATAAGCCGTGGGCCGGGAGCATAAAGATCTGGTTTATCCGTATTACGATGGAATGGCTGAAAGGGCCCTTATCCGGCACCCGCTATGTGGAGGACGAACCGTACGCCCTCTACGAGGCGGCAATGGAATATCTGGACGCCAAAGCGGAGCAGGACAATGTCAGGGAAGACATTATCCAGCAGGTAGAGGATGCGTACAATAATCTGGTCAAGGTAAAGAACGCCTACCGCTCCGCGGTATCGGAGGTGGAGCGGGCCTCGCGCCAGCTCGATAAGGATCAGGCGCTCAATTCCCTCGGGGAGCTGACCTATGAGGAATATAAGAGCTCGCTGGACGATTATGAGGATCTGCAGAACGAGATGTACGAAGCGCTTTCGCTCTATTCCCAGACCCTGTACTCTTTCGACCGGCTGACCTGCGGCGGCGTGACCGAGCTGCTGCGGGGGACGGACGCCGATCTGAACGCCGGAGAGGGCGGGCAGAGCTACATCGAGGAGGATCTGGCCGGGAAGGCTTACTACTATATCGAGCCGATCGTTCAAGAGGAGGAATTTCGGCTCGGCATCAACCTGCCGGACGATTTTGAAACCGATATCACCCATTTTGAATTGTGGTGCGACGGGGAGCAGATCGGCGGGCGCACCGAGATCGACAAAACGCTCAGCCATCTGATGCTGGCGGTGGACAATGTGAGCGAGGTCAAGATCCGCTTCTACAACGACGATACGTTCGTGGACGACTGCGTGATCGACCCCTCGGTCTACAGCGGGCCGTTAGAGATCGTAGCGGATTACCGCATTGTAGAGGGGCAAAAGCAGGAGATCGGGAGCTATACGAGCGAGACCAGCGCCTCGACCGGGCTGGCGGTCATCACCCTCAAGCCGGACGCGGCGGAGCAGATCGGTTATTACCGGATCAAGACGGCGGACGGCAAGAATCTGGCGGGAGACAGCCTGATCCCGATCGGCAGGGCGTTCCAGTACCCGTCTTTGGTGCTGAAGGATATGAAGACGCTCACGATCGAGTTTTACGGGACCGACAGGTCGTTAAAATATACGGGATATTTTGATACCGGCAATTATAAACTGATGGTGAATCCGGAGGAAAGATGAGAAAAGGAAGGAAGATAACGGCAATCATATTGACGGCGGCCGCTGTGGCGGCGGGGGCGCTGCGCTTTGCGCTCCCGTCCCAAGCCGTCTTTGATGAGTCCAGCGCCGTGCGCTATTCGGAATTTGCGGCGTCCCACGAGATCGAAGATTCGACGCTCTTTATCGGGACGTACCTGCTCCATACGCAGTCGCTGACCGACGAGCTCTATGAGAAGGCGTTGGACAGCGCGAGCGAGTCCGGGCAGAGCGGCGTCTATTATAAGTCGGAGCTGGCGGACGGCGTCTGGTTCGACATCAGCGGCGCTTCGGGACTGGCGGAGATCTCCACCTCGGGAAAGATCGTGGAGGAATCGGAGCTGGCCGACCTGTGGGTCACGAGCTGGACGGATTCTACGGGCGTTACGAGGGACGCCAGATCGGGAGAGGCGGTCAGCGCCTTCGACACGCCGGATCCGTACGACCTCTATCATCTGCCGGAGCTAGAGCCGCTGCGGCTCCAATACGACAATCTCTCCTCGTCGGAGAATGCGGAGCCCGAGGGCGTGGATAAATATTATTACGAGATCTTGAAGGAATTTTTTGAGCTGGACGTAAGGAACGAAGTGACGGCGCAGTGCGATACGCAGATGGAGGGCCTCAATTCGTGTTATGAGACGCTGCAGACCGGGTCGGAGAAGGAGCTGGCGCAGGTGGTCAGCACGCTGACGGGCCGTATCGACTCGCGCAGGCGGGCGGAGGTATTTTACCGGCTCTCCCAAACGGAGGATAACGAGCTGGGGAAGCTGCAGGAGAAGGCCTCCGGCGAAGGCTATACGAAGTCGGAGGAATACGACGACGAACAGTTTGTAGAAAACGCCAATATCATAGACGCCGTCGGCTCCGCGATGGAGAACTGCCAAGAGAGCTACATCGAGCATTCCGGCAAAATGCTGGAGGAGGGGACGACGGTCTTAAAGAATACGGAATACGAAAAGAGTATGGACGTGATCGACCGTTCCTCGGGCGGCTGGAGCGAATCCATGCGCCCCGCGTTAGAGGAGCTGCAGCACATCTATCATATTCAGGACGACGTGGTCGCGGACGCGGACGGGGAGCTGGCCCTCTTAAACGGCACGCTGCTCCCGCGGGCGGAAGAGAAGTATACGGGCTCCATCTCCTCGGGCGCGGGCGGCCTCTATCAGGCGGCGGAGGCGGAGGGGCGCAGCGAGGCGGTGCGCCGGCAGATGTTAGAGGATCAAAAGACGGAGACGGACGGCGTCCGCTCCGAACTGCAGTATCTGGTGAAGGCAGGGACGAGCCGCATGGATTCGCAGGCGGGCGTGGACGACGCCTATGCAAGGATCGATAAGGCCGAGGGCTGGAAATCCCAGATCGCGGGGGACGCCTACCACGATAAGGCGCTCGAGAGCGTGGACGCCTATATCATCTGGCTTCAGGATCTGGCCCGTTCCATCGTGAGCGGGGACGCCGATATGAGCTCGGAGATGGATGAGCTGGAGAAAAGGAAGGATGAACTGCAGGGGCTGAAAAACGACGCGCTGGCGGACAACGATCTGGCGGGAGCGAAGCGTTATGACGCGATGATCTCTCTGGTGGATCAGCAGATCGCGGATAAGGAGGCGGAGCTGTCCGCCGTCCTGAACAACCCCAACAGCAGCGCCGCGGATAAGGCGAGGGCCGCGAACGCGGCGGGCAATTCGACGGTTTTAAACAATATCAACGAGATCAAGAAGTCGGCGCTCGCTTCTCTGGCCGACGGCAATGAAGAGATCGGAAGCAGCCTCGACGCGCTGGCGGCGCTGGGGGCGGAGGATGCGCTCAAAGAGATTCAGGACAGCGCCGCGGGGAGCGGCGGCGGCACAGGCGCAGGCGGCGCGGGCGCTGCCGGAGACGGGAGCGATGGAAGCGGCGGCGCGGGCTCGGCGTTGGATAAGGCGCTGGAGGACGCGCTCGCAAAGAGCCGGGAGAGCAGCCTGCACGGGGCGCTTGATAACGCGGGCGCGGATCGGGGCGCGCTGGAGGATCTGATCGAAGAGCGGCTCGGCGGCGCGTTTGATACGCTGGGCGGCCCCGATAAGGCGGCCGTGGCGGCGGCGCTCGACCGGCTGGGAGAGGGCGGCAATCAGGCGGCCCGGGAGCTGGCGCAGGAGTATCTGCGGCAGTGCATAGAGGAAAACAACCGTTATGTATACAAAAAGCTGGAAGGGCAGGCGGGGGAATACGCGCCCTTAGACGTGACCGCGTACAGTACGGGCTACCGCTACGTATACAGCGATTCGAGACGGGAGGCGACCCTTACCAAACGCGGAGCCGTCTACCGGTTTACGGTATCGGGCAGAGAGGTGGCGCTGAAGGATCAATCGACCGAACAGCTGAGCGCAAAGGTCGAAATGCAGCAGACGCCCTATGCGGCGGAGCAGGATATCAAGAAATACTTTTCCTGCGACGCAGAATATATAGAGGATTCGGATTACGGCGTATGCCTGAATCCGTCGATGCAAAAGACCGTGGAAAGTATTCTTTCCCCGGAAGAGGAAGGAGTGGAAGAAGATGGCTGATTATCCGATCATATCCGATGTCAGCGCGTATATCGTCCGGACGCTTCGCAAGAAGATGTGCCCGGAGCCGATACCGTCTCCCAATAACATAGAGATCTCTTCCCCGGCAGATCAGGACGTGGACTATATCCTCGGCCTCTATCTGTATGATATCCGGGAAGAATCGGTCGTGAGTCAGGCCCCGTTTATTCCAAAGGGCCGGGTTCAGATCCAGAAACCGCCCAGACCATATGGGCTGTACTATATGGTCTTTATCAACGGCTCCTCCCAGATGGGATTAAAGGCGCCGGATATACAGAAAATCATCGGAAGGGTGGCGCAGATCGTCAATGACAACAGCTCCGTCCTTCTCAATCAGCTGCAGACATGGCTCGATACGCAGGAACCTCCCATTGTACTGTCTCAGGCGAAGATAAGTTTGGAGGAAAAGGTGCGGGTATGGCAGGCGATCAATAAGCCCTATCAGATCAGCCTGTTCTATAAGGCGGCTCCCGTATACCTGTCCAGCGAGGTCGTGATCAATACGCCTCGCGTGGCGGAAGCGAGCTTTGCGCTGCACATCGCAGGAGAGGAAGGAGGGGAGACGTAACAGGTGGGTGCATCTGTGATCCGTCACTCGCTCGATCTGGTCGTCCGCTTAGTCGATACGACCACGGGGCTTGTGGTGGAAGAAGGAAACGTCCGGTTCTGGAAGAACGCGGAGGCGGCGCAGCCCATTCCGAGGGGAAACGGTAATTACGTATTCTTAAATCGGGGACGGGAAGACTGCACGCTGGAGATTCAGGTACGCGGCTATGAGCGCTGCCGGATCGATGTGCGCTATGAAGAGCTGGACAAATTGATACCGATTCAGGATGCGTTCCTGATCCCGTCGGAGGAACTGTCGGGAGGACAGCCGGTGCTCTCTCTTACCGGCAGACTCTCCGGCCTAAAGAGCATTCAGGCGGTCTATTCCGGTTTGCCGGTCTGCACGGCCTCGGGGTTTGACGAGCGCAAGCGTATCATGACGCTGATTCAGGATTTCCCGCCGGGAGCGGAAGGCGTTCCCTACGGCCTGATCCATTCGGAGGGCAAGAGCTACGAGCCCTTTGTGGTCAGCGAGAGGATCTCGCGCAGGACCGTCAGGCTTGCGCAGACCTTTGCGGAACCCGTTACCGCCAATTCCCCCATCTCCCGGATCGTATTCGGGCAGGTGGACGAGGAAGGAAACTACTGTCTGCGGGTGCGGGACGATTCCGATCGTCTGCATTATCTGATCCGCTATGTGACAGACGGCGGGATCGGATTCCTAGAGGCGGATTTCCATGACCTGACGCAGGTTAAGCTGGAGTAAAGGAGGGAAACATGGGACAGTTAGTAGTAATGGGGGCGACGGCCCTCTGCACGTTCGGGACGGCGCCGGGGAATATCCTGCCGAAGTCTCAGGGGACGTGTATGGTTCAGGGGAAGCCGGCGGCGACCATACAGGATAATTCCGTGGCGAGCATTACGCCCTTTGGGCTGTGCACCTCGCTGGCAAACCCGCAGGTAGCGGCGGCGACGGCGGCGGCTTTGGGAGTGCTCACGCCCCAGCCCTGTATGCTGACGGCGGCGGGCCCGTGGATCCCGACAAAGCCCTCTATTCTGGTAGGCGGCAAGCCCTGCCTGACCAACGATTGTAAGCTGACGTGCGCAAACGGAATGGGAATGATCAGCATTGTGAATCCGGGACAGGTTACGACAGTAACGACCTAAACGGTGCGCGGAGAATCCGCGTCATCAAAAAAATCAGGAAGGAGAAAATATATTATGCCAGAATATTTAACACCGGGAGTATACGTGGAAGAATATGACAATTCGCCGCGTAGTATCGAGGGTGTGGGAACCAGTACGGCCGGCTTTATCGGTTTCGCGGAGAAAGGCCCCGCGATCGGCGCGCCGGTGCTGGTGACCAGCTTCAGAAGTTTTACGAGCCAGTTCGGCGGCTTTTTGAGCGAGTTTTCGTATGGAAAGTACCGCTATCTGGCCAACAGCGTAGAGCAGTTTTTCATCAACGGCGGCACCCGCTGCTATGTGACCCGCGTGATCCCCGAGGACGCGAAGGCAGCCGGCGTAGAGCAGGGGATCTTCTCCGCGACGGCGGCCAATGAAGGGAAATGGGGCAACCGGATCCAGATCTCTTTCAGCACCGCGCTGCGCAGGAAGCTGCAGCTGATCGCGGAGACGAAAAACGGCTATCTTGCAAAGTCCGTAGAGGGCTTCCGCGAGGGCGATCTGGTCGAGGTAAACGGCGAGTACAATAAAATCGCGACGATCTATGACAATACCGTCACATTTGAAAAGGAATTTAGCGGGAAGGTCGTGGATGCAGGGATCATTCCGAAGACGGTGCTGCGTCTGGCGACCGTAGACGTGAGCATCCGTTACAATGACGAGGTCGAGAACTACAGCGACCTAAGCTTTAACATGGCTGCGCCGAACTTTATCGGGGCGCGTCTGGCGGCCAGCGATCTGGTAAAGGCGGACGTGGAGGTCTTAGAGACGGTCGGCAATCCGGTCGAGGCCATTCTGGGCGAGGGCAATACGAGCGGCATGATCACGCTGGAGGGAGGCTCCGACGGGACGCTCGCGAGCGTGACCCCGGCGACCTTCATCGGCGTGGACGGCGGCCCGGGGAAGCGTACCGGTATCCAGTCGTTCCTAGAAAACGACGTAGTCAGCATGATCGCGATACCGGGCGTGACCGACCCGGAGGTGATCGTATCGCTGGTGACGCACTGCGAGACCTTAAAGAGCCGTATGGCGGTCTTTGATATGCCCAGCGAGATGTATAAAACAAAGGATCTGATCGAGTTCCGCGGGATTATTGATTCCACCTATGCGGCGATGTACCATCCGTGGATTCAGGTATTTGACCGCTCCAGCAATAAGAGCGATTACATACCGCCCAGCGGGGCCGTGATGGGTATTTACGCAAGGACGGACTTAAACCGCGGCGTACACAAGGCTCCGGCCAATGAAGTCGTCTTCTGCACCGGCCTGAAGGTAAATTATACGAAGGCGGAGCAGGATATCCTCAATCCGCAGGGCGTGAACCTGATCCGTTCGCTCCCGGGACAGGGCATCCGCGTATGGGGAGCCCGCACGGCCAGCAGCAATCAGGCGTTCAAGTATGTGAACGTGAGACGTCTCTTCATCTATGTGGAAGAGAGTATCAAGGCAAGCACCAACTGGGTCGTATTCGAGCCGAACGACGCGACGCTGTGGCAGAGAGTCAACCTGACGGTCTCCTCCTTCTTAGACGGCATGTGGAGGACCGGTATGCTGGCGGGAACGTCGCCTGCGGAGGGCTATTTTGTGGAGATCGGCCCGTCTACGATGAGCCGGGACGATATCATGAACGGCAGATTGATCTGCAACGTCGGTATCGCGCCGTCCCGTCCTGCAGAGTTCGTGATCTTCCGCGTGACCCAGTTTACAGCCGAGGCTGGCGGAGAAGGCGGAGAAGGCGGGGCAGAGGAAGCCTGAGCCGACGGCAGGAAGGGATAAGCAGTAGCAGGATATTGATGGAAAAGGAGATATAGAATATGGCTGATGCAATAGCAACCTATCAAAATTCCAAAGGGCTGTCATACCCTTTGACCAAAATGAATTTCCTCGTCACCGTGAGCAGCGTTTCGGGAACGGCGGCATTCAGCGAGGTGACCGGTATCGAGGCGACCGTCGATGTGATCGAGTTCCGTCAGGGCAACGCCCACAGTATGGCGCCGGTCAAGATCCCGGGACTTGTAAAGCACGGCAACGTGACGCTGAAGATGGGATATACCCTAGACAGCGCGTTCAAGACGTGGATTCAGGAGTGCGTGAGCGAGGTGCGCGGCGCGATCCCCCGCAACGAGGTACAGATCGAGCTGATCGACATCACGGGCGGCACGCCGCAGCAGATGCCCACCAGCCCCTCCGGCAACCGGGTATGGATCCTTACAAACGCGTGGGTGACGAAGTACAGCGCGCCGGATCTGGATGCCAAGACGAGCGATGTGGCGATCGAGAGCGTGGAGCTGGCTTACGAAGAGCTGGTGATCCCGAACTAGGTTTTTTGCGCGCCGTCTGCGGCGCGGTATCGCAGAGGGCGGCGGGAGATCAACGCCCCGCCGCTCATTTCTAAAAACAGGAAAACGAAACGGAGGACGACGATATGGAAACCGTATATGACTTTACGTTACCGAAAGGCTATCTGGACGGCTCGGGCCAGCTTCATCGCAACGGGAAGATGCGTCTGGCTACGGCGGGGGACGAGATCAGCGCGACCCGCGATCCGCGCGTCCTGAGCAATCCGTCCTATTTAACGATCGTGATTTTAGGCAAGGTCGTGACCGAGCTAGAGGGCGTGCCGATGGTGTCGGCCACCCTGATCGAGAAGCTCTTTACGGCCGATCTGGCGTTTCTGCAGGATATGTACCAGCGGATCAACGATATCGAGCCTCCGACGATGGAAGCGGTGTGCCCGGACTGCGGGAAGGTATTTCAGGTGCCGCTAAATTTTACAATAGAGGGATAAGGCTGTATCCCAAAGACGAGCTGTACCGGGAAATGTCCTTTATCTCCTACTATTTCCATTGGAGCGAGGACGAGGTTTTGGGGCTGGATCACGCCAGCCGCCGGAGATGGTGCAGCGAGATCTCGCAGATCAATCAAAGCCTGAATCCCTCGAAAAAGGAGAAGGAAAAGAGCATTCTCGATATGAAACCAACGCGATGAAAGGCGGGTCAACATGGAACAGGTATCTTCCGGAAAATTTTTGGTGCAGAACTACGGCTTAAATCCGGCCCCGAGCTTTAATTTTATGCTGCGGGTGGAGGGACTGTACGATCTCCCCTGCCGCTCGATCAAGGTGTTCCACCGGGAAAACGAATATGAGATGATCCAAGAGGGGGGACTGAACGATTACGTCCATATGCGGCGCAAGCCGATCTCGAAGCCCTTCACGTTTCAGGTGGAGCGTTACGTGGGCTCGGACGTGCTCGATCCGCTGGCGAACGGCACGGATCTGACGCTCCCGATCCTGCTGATCATCACACGCTACCTCACCTACGAGGAGGCCATGATGGTGCGTACCTACGCCTTTACCGGCTGCACGGTTATGTCGAAGGAATACGGGGAGCTGAATGCGGAAAAGAGCGGGCTTTTGACCGAGGTGACGACGGTCGGCTACCGGGAAATGCTGTGTCTTGACAATGTGGCGAACAATTTCTATCAGGGCGACACATGGAAATTCGATCCGCAGCAGAAGACGGAGAATGAGCTCGGCCCGGACGGGAAGCCTGTCCTCGACGAGAATGGAAATCCTAAGGTGAAAGCGCTGACGATGCCGGACGGCACGCCGATCTACATAACGAACAAGAAGGGATCGGGGCCCCTTAGGGCGCGCCACGATCCTTACTGGGATAATCCCGATTATTCGCAGGATAGCGCGGCGGAAAAGGCCAAAGGTAATATGTGGCGCTTTGACGGGAAGAAAAAGGAAGGGAACGAGAAGCGCTCGGCGGTGACCTATAAAGAAAAATCGCTGACGGATGCCGATAAGGACGCCAAAAATAATATGTGGCACTTTGATTCCAAGACGGTAACGGAGGCGAGCTTTGGCAAGGACGGGATGCCCATTTCTAAGCCGCCGGTGACGATCGTGCCGAAAAACGGCTCCGGGCCGCTGAACGCGAATCACGATCCCTATTGGGACAATGCGGAGTATACGCTGGAAAAGGCGAAGAAAAGGGCCGAAGCGAATATGTGGCGCTTTGACGGGACGGCGAAGGCCGGGAGCGGGAAGAAGTCGGCGGCACAGCCGAAAAGCTCGGAAAAGACGCTGCTGGAGGCCGACGCGGCCGCGCAAAAGAACACATGGCACTTTGCTTATGAGGCCGCGACCTTAAAAGGGGTCGATCAGGACGGGAATCCTACCGAGACGCCGGTTACGAGGCTGGACGGCACGCCGATCAATATCTCCAAGACCAAGAAGGGGACAGGGCCGCTGAACGCGGTGCATGATATTAACTGGAGCAACGAGGAATATTCGCTGAGCAGGGCGACGGAGCGCGCGAAGGGTCATACGTGGCAGTTCGCGGGGACGACGAAGGCCGGGAACGGCACGCAGTCGGCCGTGCAGCCGAAAAACCCGGAAAAGACGCTGACGGAAGCCTCTGCGGAGAATCTAAAGAACGAGTGGCAGTTCAGCGGGACGACGAAGGCCGGGAACGGCGCGCAGTCTGCGGCGCAGCCGGAGAACCCGGAGAAGACGCTGGCGGAAGCCTCCGCGGAGAATGTAAAGAACCAGTGGCAGTTTAACGGGACGACGAAGGCCGGGAACGGTATGCAGTCTGCGATACCGCCGGAGAACCCGGAAAAGACGATCACGGAGGCCGCCGCGGCCAGTGAAGAGAGACATTGGCAGTTTAACGGGACGGCGAAGGCCGGGAACGGGAAGCAGTCGGCGGTACACCCCGAAGGGGACGATGGGCCGGCGTTAGAGGCGGCGAAAAAGCGCGCCGAGGCAAACCGCTGGTCGTCTAAAAATAAAAAGGCGCGCAGCGCCGTGGACGTAAAGGATATGCATAAAGGCAAAGCGCCGAAGGCGCGGAAATGGCCGCCGACCCGAAGCGCGGTAGATGTCGCCAAATTCTTATCCGGCAAGAAGTCCTGACGGCCCGCGAAATAAGGAAGAGAAGAACGATAAGAAAGAGAAGGAAGGGAGGAAAGGGATATGCTGACAATCAAAACGCCGCTTACGCTGGTATGTGGCAGGACGATCGCCCTTTCCTGCGAGCCCTTCTGCAAACGGATCACCGGAAATTATGAGGTGATGGCCAGCGGGATCACCGGCGAGGATCTGCTGCATGTGACGACTGCGCCGCCCGAGATCTATTTAGGAGAGGGCGGCATGACCAGTCTGGTAAACAATACGCAGATCAACAGCCGTCAGGAGACTAAGCTGGAGGTCATCAACAATCTGTTAAACCGTATCGTTTTGAACGAGGACGTAAACCTTACCTATCAGGACCGGGTCTATATCACAGACGTGCTCCATAAGCTGGGGATCCGCAATACGCAGCAGTTTATGAATCAGGTATCGCGCCTCAAGCAGGAGACGAACCATGCCGAGCAGCTTGTGAGCCTGTACTGGAACCACCTTCAGGAGCTGACCGAGCGGACGGAGGAATACCGTAATCTCCGTAAGGAGGAGCGGCAGATAACGGAGGAGAATACGCAGGAGAACGTGCGCCTGCACCTCCACGAGGATATCCTAAACCGCCTGCAGACGGGGGCAATCTATCAAATCCTGCATAACTTTTACAGCGGCTATGGGGGCGATAGCCTGTATGTGTACGGGCCGGAGATACGGCTCGCGGAGCAGGGGCGGACGGCCGGACAGATCCTCCTAAACCGCCTGCAGACCATTGTCGAGGGGGAAACGGTCCCCCTTACCTACCGGCACGACAATTACTATGAGACGATGGATATCGAAGAGACCGAACGGGGCGGGGACAGTGTCAGCAGCCAGATCACCTCGGCCGTCCTGCTGGGCCTGATCGACAATCTCTACTACAGCCGCTTTGAGAAGCTGCAGAACATGCAGGAGAGTTATCTGCGTATGGAGAACGCGCTCTATCAGTCGGCGGAAAATACGATCTGGCGGATGCAGGCGGGAGCCGCGGGGATCTGGAACGTCCAAAACCGCAGGGAGACGGGCGTATACGAGCAGCGGCGGTATGAGCGGACGCTCGCGTACGTCTACCGGCTGCTGGAGACGGAGGAGGACGGCGGGGAGGAGACACCCTTTTGGGAGCCGCCCCGTCAGGAAGCGCAGGAGCGGGAGGCGCCGCCCGGGGGCGGGGAGCGGGGCCGCCTGCCGGAGGCGGGAGAGATCCCTCCGGCGCAGACGATTCCCGCCGATCTGCCGGATACGGAGCGTCTGGAAGAGGAGCTTGAGGAGATCAACCGACAGAATATAGAGAATTACCGCCGCTATCAGGAGTTCCTTACGCAGCGCAAGGAGCGGCGGGAGGACGAGGGCGGCCGCCCCTCAAGGGAGCGGATGCGCAGGGAGAGCCTGATCGCGCTGACCCAGCCGCAGGCGTTCCTAGAGGAGATACGGGAGGAAGCGCGGGAGCGGGAAACGCGCCCCTCAAGGGAGCTGGCGGAGATTACGAAGCTCCTTCCGCAGCGGACGCGGGAGCTGTATGAGCGGCTGGAGCAGTATGAGATCCATCCCGAGCAGTTTACGGAGAGCAGGGAAATAAGCCGCAACAATATCGGGCTGCTTCTCCACGATATCCAGAGCGTGGAGGAAGCGCGCGGGCGGGAAACCGAGCGCCGCCTTACGGAGCAGGAGCGGGAGCAGGTGCGGGAGGTATCGCAGACCGTACTGGAGCGCTGGAAGGAGAGCGCCCCGAGAGAGGCCGCGCAGGGCCGCTTTCTGCAGAGTGAGGCGCAGGATGTGCACCTGATCCACCGTCTGCAGGAGCGCGAGGTGAATGAGGAGCTGCTCGAGCAGCTGATGGAGCAGAACCGCCTGCAGAGCCGCAGCACGCAGGTGAACCGGACGGAGGAGATCACGACGCAGACCGTCAACCAGACGCTGGAGCGCCGCCAGATCCAGAATCAGTCGCTGGTGCAGGAAACGGAAAATCTGAGCGAGCTGATCCAAGAGGGCGTGCAGCGGCAGGTAAACGCGCTGTCCGAGCAGGTATATCATAAATTGGAGAAACGCCTTCAGAATGAGAAGAGAAGGCGCGGCTACTGACAGGATAGATGACAGGATAGAAAGGGAAAAAGGAGGAAGCGGCGATGGCACAGACCAATTTCAGTTCGATGACGCAGAATCTGGCCGCGAGCGGGCTCGGCCTTCTGCCGAAAGCGGTTTTGTTCGTGCGGGATAAGAGCAAGATCACGGCGCTCCCCACCGACAATCTGGAAGATAGAGGAGATATCAAAAAGTCGGCAATGGAGAAGATGAACGAGCAGGCGACCCAGCTGCAGAAGGATCTGCTGAGCAGGACCAAAGGGGCGCTGGCCCAGACCTACAGCTCTCTTACCAGCCCGGGGAGCTCGGCGACGGCGCAGGGGAGCCCGGGGACGGCGCAGGGAAGCTCAGGGACGGCGCAGGGGAACTTGGGGGCGGCGCAGGGGTATTTTGCACTGGAGGTGCAGTATAATCCGTCCACGATCCGATTGGATACCCAAGCCGGTACGCAGGCGAATTACAGCGGCGGCGGGCTGGGGAGCCAGAGCAATAACATGCTGATGGAGATCGATCAGCCGCCGACCACGACGATGAGTATGCAGCTCGTATTTGACGATATGAACCCGAGCGACGCCTTTATGATAAACAGCATCAGCCTAACGGGGGATCTGATCTCGTCGGGCGCCAATCTTTACCGCAAGGCGACGGGTCAGGAATATTCCGTCAGCAAGCAGATGGACGGCCTGCTCTCCCTCCTAGTCCACGACGAAACGAGGCAGGTGATCTTCTTCTGGTCGCGCATGTGCTTTCGGGGCGAGGTGACAAACGTAAGCAGCCGCTATACAATGTTTAATAAGTCGGGGAACCCGATCCGGGGCGTGGTGGATCTGACGATCCGGCAGGGCGGCTCCGACGAGGGCTCCGGTTATACCTACGACGAGAAGATATGGGATCAGGCCTTCGACGAGGCGTTTGATGCGAACGGGGTCAACGGCGCGGTCAGCACATTTCAGAAGCTGACGCAGAATAATTTTCTGAATCTAAACCTGTAAGGAGAAAGGAAAGCTACGGATATGGCAGGAGCGGGAGATATGGTATCCATGGCGGGCAACGCGCTCGCGCAGGCGTCGGGGATCATTGAAAAGGCGGTGATCGAGATACAGGATTACCGCGCCATGCTGTCGGGCCTAGACGCAAAGACGATGAATGCGGCGGTCGGGCTGAGAGGAGCCGACCGCGGCAGCAAATTAGGCTCCTTAATCGGCGGCGGAAGTACGTCGATCAATCAGCTCTTGAGAAGTACGGGCGGCGCGCTTGGCAGAAGCGATCTGGAGGGGCAATCCATGCTGAACGTGGGGACGTCGCTGGTGACCGGCTCTGAGCTCGGCGCGGACCAGCCTGCCAAAAAGCGGTTTATCGTACAGTTTAACCCGAGCGAGCTCAGCCTGTCAGGATACGGCGGCGGCCGGGTGGCAAAGACGAATTACAGCGCGCAAGGGTCGGAAGCGCCGATCAGCTATGATAAGATGGATGTGCGTATCATGCTGAACGTAAAGCTGATCTTCGATCAGGTGGATCCGCAGTCCGCCTTCTTAGCCGATAAGGTCAACGTATCCCCGACCTCTCTTGCGACCGGCGCGGTAAAGGGCGTTATGACGGCGTCAGGCGCGAAGGTGAAGACCGTGCAGACGCAGGTGGAGGCGTTTGCCGCCGCCCTTCGTTCCGCGTATACGCGTCAGATCAGCTTCATCTGGGGGAAGCTCTGCTATTCGGGCGTCTTAAACAGGGTCTCGTCCCAGTATACGATGTTCAATGCGACCGGCGAGCCGATCCGGGCGGTGGTGGAGCTCACGATGATGTGCATGGACGCTACGGTGGACGTGGGCAATATGGGCACATGGGAAGAGATCTACGAAAGGGCCTTTGCGGGCGACCAGAGTCTGGTAAAGGCATCCCAGAAGGTAGGCAATCTGCTGAATTTTAATCTGTAGGAGCAAGGGATGGCGACGTTTACTTTTGATTCGCTGAAAAAACAATACAGTAATTTCTCTTATCCGAGGGCGCTCGTCCAGATCAACGGAAAGGACATTGCCGATAACAAGAAGGGGCTGGCGGTTTCCGATCTGGAGATAGAGGTGACCTGCGGCTTTGAGGCCTCTCTGGCGACATTCTGGATCTACGGCGGGTATGACCGCGTGGCGACGCAGTTCCAGTTCGACGATATGAAATCCTATATCCTGCTCGGCTCTTCGGTGATGATCGGGCTCGGATACGGGAGCAGCGTCCGCGAGGTGTTCCGCGGATTTATCGCCCGGGTCAACTATTCCTTCCGGGAGGGGGAGATCCCGGGCGTTGAGATCACGGCGATGGACGTCAAGGGCATGATGATGGCCGGCAATTATTCCAGACAGCTTACCGCCTCTTATTTCTCGGATGCGGTGCAGGAGATCCTCCAGCAGCTCGTCTATACGAAAATGCAGGCGAACCAGATCATTACCTCGGTGAATATTACCGATACGCCGGACAAGGCGCTGGCGGCCTCGGCGGGCGGGGGAGCCGAAGGACTGGGAGCGGGCGCGGCCTCCGGGGGAGCGCTGGGAGAGGGCGGCGCGTCGGCGAGCGATCGGACGATCGAGATGGTCTGCGAGAGCGATTATGAATTTGTGGTAAAGGCGGCGCGGAAATTTAATTATGAATTTTTTGCCGTCGGCGGCGCGGTCTATTTCCGAAAGGCCAAGAGCGATACGGAGATCCTGATGGAGACGGGGCCCGGCAGGGGGCTGCGGGGCTATGAGGTGGAATACGACATCACGGGGCAGGTGGAGACGATCGAGGTGCGCGGCGTGGACGTGAGCAAGGCGAAGCTGATCACGGCCTCCCAGAAGCTCAAGAATAAGCTCTCGCAGGGCAGCAAGGCGAAACCGCTGGTATCCAAATCGAAGCGGGTGTATATCGACCCCACGATCTCCTCGCAGGAGGATGCGGGATACCGGGCGTCCTATCTGGCGGAGGATATCTCCTACCGGCTGGGTACGCTGGAAGCGGAGTTTATCGGGCTGCCGGAGCTGACGCCGGGACGCTTTATCAAGCTGGGGGACGTAGGGACCGGGGCGTCCAATACCTTTTATGTGATGAATGTGCGCCATATCTTAGACAGCGAGCGCGGCTATATCACCTATGTGACGGGGAAGGCGGCGCAGCAGGTGTCCGCGGGAGACGCGGCGGGCGGAGTCTCGGACGCGGCAGGCAAAGTGGGAGGACTGACAGGTGGCTTTATTTGATATTCTGGACGATATTGCGGAAAAGCAGGTGCTAAAGACCGATACCGGCGACAACCGGATCTTCGGCGTCGTGGTCGGACAGGTCACGCAGAATTACCATCAGGATATGCCGGGGCGGGTGTGCGTGACGGTGACGACCCGCGATACGGCGGCCAATGAGCTGAAATGGGGGAGGCTGGCCATGCCGTTCGGCGGCTCGGGCTGGGGGCACTATTTCGTCCCCGAGGTGGGGGATCAGGTCCTTTTGGCCTTTGAGCAGGGGAATATCGAAAAGCCCTATGTGATCGGCTGTATCCCCAAGAGCAGCGATCAGATCCTGCGCAAATCCGCCGATAAGAACAATCAGTATAAACAGATCGTGACCCGCCACGGGAGTACGATCTGCTTTGAGGACAGCGCCGAAGGGGAAGGCGAAAAGGATAAGATCGAGATCTATACCGCGAAGAAGGGCCACCGGATCGAGTTAGACAACGAAGCGAACGCCATCACCCTCTCCGATAAGGACGGCAAAAACCAGATCAAGCTCGAGACGGAGCAGGGGCAGATGACGATACAGGCGGAGAAAAAGCTGACGATCAAGGTCGGCGATAATATCGAGCTGATCTTGAACGGCGGGAACGGGACGGTCAAGCTCCAGTGCGAGAAGCTGAATATTGATACGAGCGGCAATATCAGCCTCTCGGCCAGCGGCTCCGCAAAGGTGAGCGCGGGCAATATCACCGCGGAGGCCAGCTCCATGCTCAAGATGAACAGCGGCGGGGCGGTCACGGTGGCGGGCGCGCCGATCAAGCTGGGATAAGGCGCAGAGCGGGAAGGGAGGAAGAGCGATGCCGGAAGGAAGTTTTCTCGGTACGGGAATGAAATTCCCGCCGCAGGTCAACCGGGCGACGGGACGCTTCGAGGTCGCGTCGGAGAAGGAGAGCGTAAAAGAATCGGTCTATCTGATCCTGATGACGCAGCAGACGGAGCGCTTTACGCGTCCCAATTTCGGGAGCAATCTGATGTCGTATACCTTTATGGATGTCAACAATACGACTCTGAGTATCATGATAAGGGATCTGACGGAGCAGCTCACCAGACAGGAGCCGCGCATTCAGGATGTGAGGGTCGCGGCCGACGATCAGGTGCGGGACGGCTGTCTGATCGTGAATATCGGCTATACGATCCGCAATACCAATGTAAGGGATAATCTGGTATTTCCGTTTTACCTAAACGTAACGGACGAGGAAGAAGAGGCATATGAACCGGAACAGTATGAATCAGAAGAGATGGAATGAAGAGGTCGTCGATGGGCGCCGCGCGCAGGATATCGAGGAGCAGATGGAAAGACTGGCCTTATCCTACGTGCCGGAGTGGCACTTTAACCGGGAGGATCCCGATATCGGCTCGGTGCTGGCAAAGATCTTCGCCAGACAGATGGAGGGGAATATCGAGCGGTGCAATCAGGTGCTGCAGCGTTATCATACGGAATTTGTAAATATGCTGGGGATCTCCCTGCTTCCGGCCCGTCCGGCCCAGTCGATCGTGGTCATGGATCTGGTGCAGGATACGGTGCCGGGCGTAGAGATCCCGCGCGGGACGAAGCTGCTGGCGCAGACCGGCGGCGAGGAAGAGGAGCAGACCATCTTTGAGACGTCCAACAGCCTGTATGTGACGAACGCCTCCCTGACGTGCGCGTTTATGACGGAGACGGCGGACGGCAGGATCGTGCCGTTAAAAGGCAGCTTTGAGAAGCAGAAAATCGTCGATGCGCCGGAGGAAGCGCCGGAGGCGGCGGAGGCAGCGGAAGGAGCGGAAGGAACGGAAACGGCGGCGGGCGGGCTCCTGACGGCGGCCGCGCAGGAGGAAGAGGAGGAGCAAAATGCGTTCCAGCCCTTCCGTCTGTATGACAGCGGCATGGAGGGGATCCAGATCAACGCCCTGCTGATCTATCATATGACCGCGCTGGATATCGAAAACGATCATATCTATGTCCGCATGAAGGGCAGCCCCGAGCTGATGGAGCGGATCGGGAGCGGGGATTTCCGGTTTTATTACGATACAAAGGAGGGGCTGCTCCCAGTGGAATCCGTGGAGACGCTGCCGGACGGGGAGACCGTCGCCCTGAAGAAGGAGCAGAAAAACCGCAAGGGCGGGCCAGACGGGGACGGCTACAGCCTGCTCGTCTTAAAGGCGGAGACGCCGGTGAAGGACCGGATCTCCTTAACGGAGCTGGCGCTGGCCTCGTCCGGCAGGGAAGCGGCGGCGGAATTTGTCAACAACGGCGTCACGGATTACGATACGGACAGCTTCGATCCCTTCGGCGATACGCTGTCCCTGTTTCAGGAATGCTATATCGGGCACGATACCTATTTCAGTAAGGCCGGGGCGGTGGTGACGCTGCGCTTTCGCGTATCCTACCCGGAGCACCGTATGACGCTCGGCGGGCCCGAAGAGGATACCTCCCTGCGTATCGTCAAGAGAAAGCCGCGGGTGGTCTGGACGGCCGCCGTGGCGGAGGCGCGCGCGGAGGAGATCGCCTTTGAATATTATAACGGGATCGGATGGAAGAAGCTAAACTGCATGACGGAGGTGCGCAGGCTGTTTGCCGAGGACAATCAAGGCAGCTATGAGATATCGTTCGTCTGCCCGGACGACTGGCGGGCGGTGGAGGCGGGCGCTTACGAGGGGCGCTGTATCCGTATGCAGCTCTTAAAATCCGACAACTGCTATATGCGCCCCGGGATCCATCACTATCCGCATGTGGAGAATCTGACGATCTCCTTTACCTACGAGGGCCATTATGTGCCGCCGCAGCGTCTGGAATCCATAGCCGGTACGAGGCGCTTAGATCTGACGAAACGGGTCATGGAGCAGCAGCGCTTTGCGGCGTTTTCCAAGAGCGAGTACGACGACGACGCGCTCTATCTCGGATTTGACCGCCGCATGGAGTCGGGCCCGGTCAGCCTCCTGTTCCAGATGGAGGAGGGCGTGCGCTTCGACGAGGTGCGCTGCCGCTTTGAATACAGCACGGCCAAAGGCTTTAAGCAGATGAAGATACTGGACTATACGGCGGATATGTCCCGCTCGGGCGTCGTGATGTTCGTGCCGCAGGCCGATATGCACGCCGTAACGCTGGAGGGGAAGCGGGCCTATTGGATCCGTATCGTGCGCATGGAAAAGGGGCGGCCCTTAAAGCGGGCGGCGCTCCCCATCATCAGGGCGATCTACCTGAACGCCGTGAATGTGGTCAATGTGGAGACGAGGGAAGAGGAAGACTATTATCTGGAGGAATCCGTCTCGGGAATGCAGGTAAATCTGGGCGTCCCGCACATTCTGGATACGGAGGTGTGGGTCAATGAGACGGGGAGCCTCTCCCGCCCGCAGATGCAGCAGCTCCTTGCCGAAGCGCCGGAGCGGGTGAGAGCGGAATATGATATCTTGGGAGAGATCTCGAGCTTTTATGTGAAATGGGAAGAGGCGGATCAATTAGAGAACCCGCCGTCCCGCCGCTGCTATCTGCTCGACCGCATGAACAGCGCGATCATTTTCGGGGACGGCCTAAAGGTGATGATCCCAACGGTGACGACGGACGTAGCGTTTAAGGCGAAGATCCGCTGCTGCAGCGGCAAAGAGGGGAATGTGGACGCCATGCGTATCAGCGAGCCGTTTGGCAACCTGATGTTCGTGGAGCGGATCTACAATCCGGTAAAGGCGTACGGCGGCAGCAGTATCGAGGATCTGGACAGCGCGCTGCTGCGCGGGGCCAATATCCTCAAGTCCCGGCATCGTCTGGTGTCGGAGGAGGACTATCTTCAGGAGATCCTGAGCTATTCGGATACCATAGACAAGGTAAGCTGCGTGACCGGCGAGACCGTCCACGGGGAAAAGATAGACAGCGCCGTGTCCTTTGTGATCCTGCTGAAGGATTTCGCGGCCGGCTCCTATTCCTTCCACGGCATAGCCGGCGCGTTAAAACGCCATCTGCTGGAGACCTGCGAGCTGACGGTCTCCCCGGGCGATCTGCATATCGTGGAGCCGGTATTCGCGAGGGTATCGGTGGACGTATGGGTCGAGGTGCCGCAGATGGACGACAGCTTTGAGATCCAGAACCTGCTTCAGGAGACGCTGGAGAATTACTTAAATCCCGTGGGGACGGACCGCGGCCCCGGTTGGGAGATCGGCGCGCTGCCGAAGCGCTCCCAGCTATTGATGAAGCTGAATGTATTAAAGAGCAAGGCGGTCATAAAGAAAATGGTGGTGACTGTCCGCTATGCGGATCAGGACGGAGAACACGAGGCCGATCTGGAGGATATGAAGCCGAGCCCGTTCCTCTCCTGCTGCAGCGGCGTCCATCATGTCAATATCATGCTTTCCGGGAAATAGGAGATGAGGAAGGGAGTGCGAGACTATGCTGAATAACCGCAGTCTGGACGATAAGACATACGAGGAGCTGATGGCGGAGGCTATCATGCAGATCCCTCTGTATTCACAGGAATGGACGAATTATAACCCTTCCGATCCCGGTATGACGATACTGGAAAATCTGACCGCGTTCGGTCTCCTGCAGCAGAACCAGATCGATCAGATCACGCCCGCCGTGCGCTTAAAGCTCTTAAAGATGGCGGGATTTGAACCGGCGAGGGGACGCTGCGCAAGGCTGCTGTTGTCGGCGGAGGATTTAGAGGAGACGCTTTCGCTCTCCTCCGGCCAGAAATTCCGTCTGGGCGGCCTGTGCTATGAGACGAACCGCAGCATGGAGATAAAGCCCTGCCACCTGACGGGGATCTACGGGGAATACGGGGGCGAGAGGCACGACTGCTCTTGGCTGACGGACCGAGAGGTGAAGGTGCCGGCCTATGTGTTCGGCAAAGCGCCCAAAGAGGGCGACAGCCTGTGGTTTACGGCGGATCTGCTGCCGGATGCGGGGGAAGAGGTCATCTTTTCCGTCACCGTGGCCGACCGCTACAACCGCAATCCCTTTACGGAACGGGGCAGCAATACCTTCGCCGCCCTGAAATGGGAATGCTATACCGAGGGCGGCTTTGCCGAGATGAATGTGCGGGACGATACGGGCTGCTTTCTCATAAGCGGCGAGATCCGGATGCGCCTGCCCGCCGCCGCGCCCGCTCCCTGCCCCGAGGCCGGGGGCGAGTATGCGCTGCGCGCCACGCTGACGCGCGCGGAATACGACGTGCGGCCGAAGCTGCTTTCCGTGGACGGCTTCCTGTTTGAGACATGGCAGAAGGACACCCGCTCCGCGTGCTGCACATTTAACCGCAGCACGTCCGTCAGGCTGCGCAGCAGCCTGCTGAAGGAAGGGTATGTGACCGTCTTCTGCAAGGAGGAAAAGGGCTCGTCCTATCGGCGCTATATGCCGGCCTACGGCGAGGGCAGCGGGCGCTTTTACGACGAGACCGTAGAGGAGGACGGCGCGCATGTCTGGCATTTTGACCGGAAAAAGTACGGCTACGGCCCGGAGAAGATCAAGAACGCCGTTAGGATCGTAGCCTACAGCGAGGAGATCATGCGCCGCTATTTTCTCGGTACGGTGCTCGGTTATGACAGGCAGGAGATACGCCTGCCGGTCAATCATATCGTGGCGGACGGCTTTTGTATCGTCGCCAGAAGGCCGGACGGCAGCGGCGGGGATCTGTTCGATTTCGTGCGGCCGAGCCGCTTTGGGGAGGACGATCTGACGTATTACCTCTATGAGAACGAGGGGAGGATCGTCATCGAGGACGCGGGCGCGTTTATCGGCGCGGAGCTGTATATCGCGTCTGTGAGCGTCACGGCGGGGCCGGAGGGCAATATCCGGGCGGGCTGCCAGCTCGACTGCGAGGATCTGTCCGCCCCGATCCGCTTCTATAATCCCCGTCCGGGCAGCGGCGGCTGCTTTCGCGAGACGGTGGACGAGGTGACGCTCCGCTTCCGTCAGGATATCCGAAGGCCCTATACGGCGGTCACGGCGGCGGACTACGAGCAGTTGGCGATGGAGACGCCGGAGCTGTGTATCCACAAGGCGAAGGCCTATCTGAACGCGGGGCGCAATCTGGTGCGGATCGCCGTAAAGCCGGGGACGGACGAGGAGCTGCCGAAGCTCTCCGCCGCCTATAAGAAGGCCATTGAAAAGCAGGTAGAGGGCAGGCGGCTTCTGACCACCAAGATCGAGATCATGCCGCCGGCCTATGTGCCCGTCAATGTGCAGGGGATCGTCTATGTCAAGAACCAGTACGAGAACGCGTTAGAGCAGATCGAGAAGGCAGTGCGCCAGTCCGTTGATTTCGTGCATTCGGAGCGGAACTTCGGGGAGACGCTGAAATTTGAGGACGTGTTCCGGGCGGTCGAGTCGTTGGACTGCGTGGAATTTATCTACGAGCTGTCCCTGTACCCGCAGGATCCGTCGCTGGCGAGGCTCGTGGAGGCGGATATTGTGCCCGCCGAGAACGCGCTCTGCTATGCGGGGGAGATCGCGCTGGAGATCGGATAAAAAATCAGATAAAATAAGATCAGATAAAATAAGGCCGGATCGATCGGAGCGAATGAGATCGGGTCAAATCGGATCAAATTGGATCAGATCAGACTGGATTAATCGGACAAAATCAGATAAAATCGGAGAAAAGAGAAAGGCGGAACAGGTCATTATGGCGGGAAATGTATATTCGATTCGAAAGAACCGCATAGAACGGGGCTTCCACCCCGGTTTTAAACTGGATTCGGATGGCGTTTTGCACTCGGAGCCGCAGACGGGCGTCCGTTACCTGTATCTGAGGGCGATCGACAGCGCCGCGCCGGGCTCCGGCTGGGGCAGGCTGTCCTTTCAGATGGAGAGCGAGGAGAGCATAGTCTGGTACGTCTACGCGGCGGCGCTCGACGAGGATTCCTTTTACCGCGAGGGGAAGCCCGTGCGGATCGAGGATTTCCTGTGTAGCAGCGAGGAGGGGCACGCCATCAAAAAGGATTTTATGTGGAACGTGAACGCCTCCCGCTTTGTGAACCGCAGCGATATGCTCCTGTACGGCCTGCAGGGACGTTACCTGTACCTGATGGTAGAGGTGATCGGGGAGGGCGTGTGCCGTCTCTCCAATATGAAGGTGGATCGGACGGGAGATAATTTTATGAATACCTTCCCGGAGATCTACCGGGAGCCGGGCAGCTTTTTCCACCGCTATATGTCGGTGTTTTCCAGCGTCTACGAGGACTTTCAGAAGGATATCGACGCCCTGCCGGAGCTCCTCGATCTGGATACCTGCCCGGATAAGCTGCTCCCCGTGTACGGGCGCTGGCTGGGGCTGGACGTGGGGCAGGATTTTCTGGATCCGCAGATCCTGCGCCCGCTGGTAAAGGAGGCCTACCGCCTAAACCGCCTCAAGGGCACGAAGGAGGTGCTGGAGCGATTGACCGAGATCGTGCTGGGGGAGAAGGCGCTGGTGCTGGAGCGCAATGTGATGGCGGATTACATTGGCAGGGAACAGATGGAGGAGTTTGACCGCTTCTATGAGAACGGCATTTACGATGTGACGATCCTAGTGTCCAAGCCGCTGCCGGAGACGAAACGCTCTCAGCTCCTATTCCTGTTAAACCAGTACCGGCCGGTGCGTTCGCGCCTGCATCTAATCTACCTAAAACAGACCAGTACGCTGGATTCCTATTCTTATCTGGATATGAATGCCAGAGTGCCCGACGAGCAGGCGGCCGCCTTAGACGAACAGCAGGAGCTTTCCGGCGTGATCCGTCTGCAGTAGGCCGGCCCTGCGCAAGAAATCAATGGAAGTAAGGAAAGTGAGGAATGTGCCATGACGATAGCGGAAACGAGAAGCGAAGGCATTGCACAGCTGACGATCGAAGGGAAGATCGATACCAATACCAGCCCGCAGCTTCAGAAAGCGATCCTGCAGGCGTTTCAGAAGAGCAATACCGTGGTGCTGGATATGTCGAAGGTCGAGTATATTTCCAGCTCCGGCCTGCGCGCGCTCCTGATCGGCCAAAAGACCGCCAACTCTAAGGGCGGCAAGATGAAGCTGGTGCATATCACCAGTTCGGTCATGCAGGTGTTTAAGATGACCGGCTTCGCTTCGATGCTGACGATCGAATAAGGCTATGATCGAGTTTGAGCAGGTTTTCAAGCGTTATGAAACGACCGGCGCGCAGGTGTTTAACGGCTGCAGCGCGCTGATCGAGAAGGGGGAGTTTGTCCTCTTGACCGGAGAGAGCGGCGCGGGCAAGACGACCTTTATCCGGCTGATCCTAAAGGAGACGGAGCCGGACGGAGGGCGGATCCGGGTGATGGGTCAGGATCTTTCCACGATTCTGCCAAAGCAGATCCCCCGATACCGCAGAAGGCTGGGCGTGGTCTTTCAGGAGTTTTATCTGATCCCCGACCGCACGGTCTATGAGAATGTGGAGCTCGCGCGCCAGATCGCGGGCGGGAGCAGAAAGAGCAGCCGGACGGTGATCGCTTCCCTGTTTTCCCTGCTGGGGATCGCCGATCTCCACAGGAAATATCCGCGGGAGCTGTCGGGAGGCGAAAAACAAAAGGTATGTCTGGCGCGGGCGCTGGTAAATTATCCCTCGATCCTGCTGGCGGACGAACCGACGGGGAATCTCTCGCCGGCGGAATCCGAAGAGCTGATGAGGCTGTTCGCGCTCGTACACCGGCAGGGCATTACAGTGGTGGTAGCGACCCATGACAAGCGCAGCGCAGAGGGGCTTGCCTGTCGGGAAATGAGATTGAGAGGCGGTGTGCAAGATGGACAGGATGCAGGAACTATGTCTGACGGCCAGTGACGAGACGTTACATGTCGTTCACGGCGCGATAGAGGCGCATTTGGATAAAAATCACTGTCCCGATGAGATAAAGATCCAGATATTGATCGCGGTGGAGGAGATCTATGTCAATATCGCGCATTACGCCTACGGCGGGAAGCTGGGCGAGGTGCGGGTGAGGGCGGAGGCCGACCGGGATACGGACATCTACCGGGTCGAATTTCGGGATCGGGGGATCCCCTATAATCCGCTGGAAAAAGAAGACCCCGACATCATGCTCAGCGCGGACGAGCGGGAAATCGGGGGTCTGGGAATCTATATGGTAAAACAGTCTATGGACAGGGTGTCGTACCGATATGAGGACGGCTGCAATATCCTGTCGATCGAGAAAAGTCTGGCCGCCGCCGCGGTCTAGGGCTCGGGCCAGATTAGGTATTCCTCCTTTGGGATCTCGCGGATCTCGAGATATTTATTGTAGCAGTAGCCGGTAACGTCGGGGGTCTGCACCTTGCTCCATTTTTCCCCGGGCTCTAGGATAAATCCGGTCGTCCCCTTCGGCAGGCGGGCGATAATCTTAGCGTCCAGACTCGGAGCCGTGCGCACGTGCAGCTTTCTGACCGGCGTGACCGTGGTAAACGCGTAGTAATGCTCCGGCTGCGTATCGGCCGGCTCGCTCTCCGGCTCCGGTGCGGGCTCGGGCTCGGATACGATCGGCTCCGGTTCCGGCTCCGCCTTTGGCGTCTCCGTGAGCTGGGGGCGGATATCGTAGAGCGTATCGGGCTCCTCCTCCAAAGCGGCAGAGACGGCGGGCGCGGGCGGCTCCCTCCTCCCCGTAAACAGGCACAGGGCGATAACCCCGGCTAGGGTATAGAACGCCAGCGCAAGGAGAAACGGATATTCGGTTTTGGAGATGATAAAGTTTTTCACAGCGCTGCGCCTCCTTTATTCGATCGGGATCTGGATATAAATGCCCATGCCCTTTCCGGGCGAGCTTCTGGCATAGATGGTGCCGCCGTAGGAATTTACGATCGCTCTGGCCTGCGTGAGCCCGAGGCCGTTGCCGCTGATACGGTTAGAGCCCTGATAGTTCATCTCAAAGATATGCGGGGTCTCCTGCTCGGAGAGGCCCTCGCCGTTGTCCTTGAGGACGATGAAGATGTCGTCGCCGATCGTGGAGAGCGTGATCGTCAGGCTGCCGGCGCGGTTCATATATTTGATCGAGTTGTCGATGATATTGCGGAACAGGATACGGATCCGTCCCGGGTCCGCCTTTACGACCAGCGAATCCTCCGAGGACGAGATACGAAGCTGGATACCGGCCTTCGCCGCAAAGGGGCGGAACTCCCGGATCGCCTCCCGCGCGGTCTCAATGATATCTAGGGGCGCGGGATCGCCGCCGTCGGAAAAGAGCGGCGGCAGCAGGCTGTCCGCAGACGACGCGGCCTGCGCTGCCTGCGTCTCCTCCCTGAGCGCGGCCTCCTCCTTAGCCTGTAAAAGGGCGCTCTCGAGCTCGGTCTTGGCGCTCTGGTATTCGCGGGACTGCGCCGCGAGCTTATCGTTCGTCTCGGTAAGGGAGGCGGAGAGTTTATCGTTTTCCTGCGTAAGGAGCCCGCACTGCTCCGCTAACTCATCCCGCTCCTTCTCGAGCTGCGGATTGTGGCCGCTGCGGTACGCGGCGTAGGCAAACAGCAGCAGAGAGATACTGTGCAGGATAAAGAATAAAAGGGAGATCCAGGGGTCTGACTGGAAGAAGTAAAGCAGCGTCAGCGTATAGCAGACGGCGGAACAGGACAATAAGGCTTTCTGCGTAGTAGTCATAGCGGGCTCCTTTCATATTCTAAAACTGGTTTCAGTATAGCATATTCGATAAAAAATGACAATAAATTTTCAATATAATATAACGACAATAAACTTTTATTATAGCACAGATGGAAAATAAGTACAATTATTTTCCGCTTGCGCAGATAGGAGCCGTTTCGCGTCGTAGGAATTGCAATCGTTTCATGGAAAGGTTATAAAAGAAGTAAAAAAGTAAAATAAAGCAGAGTACTGTGGAAGAGAGGAGGATAAGAATGAATCCTTTTGACAGCAGCCTGTCGGACCGGCCCTTTCGGGATTACGAGGAGTATATGGAATATCTCTTCGCCTGCGTAAACGAGGGAATGAACCGGCATTTGGCGGATTTAAAGGAGGTCTACGCGACGGGTCAGGGCGGCTATAAGAACGTCCTCTATCCCGATATCGAGATCGCCCATGACACCTGTATCGAGAAGCTGGGAAGGTTTGAGAGCAGGGCGCGGGAAGGCGGGGAGCCCGTATCCGCGGCGGGGGCGGCGGGGGCGGCTCCTTGGGAAGACGATGAAGAAGAGGTAAGCGACGAGCTGATGGGGATCTTCGCCAGCTTTGTCAGCGAGAGCGCCGAGAAGGAGGAGCTGGAGGAGCCGGAGCAGAGCGCCTCGCCGCTGCGCATGACGCTGCCCTCCGTGCGCGATATGATCGCGATCATCGGCAGGCGCGCGGAGCTATCGCGCGGGCAGGGGATCGTCCTTCCCTATTACGAGATCTGCCGCAAGCTGGACTTTGAGCCGTTTACCGTTTTCTGTCTGGCGTGCGGGATCCTCTCGTCCACGCAGACGGACTATGCGGGCGTGTTTCAGGTCATCAACGAAAACGGCAGCCTGCCCGCGCCGACGATCGAGTCGGCGGCGAAGCTTTTCTACGGGCGCGATTTCTCGATCACGGGCGCCTACGGCGATATGTCCGTGTGTCTGGAGCAGCTCCTGCCGGTGTTGGACCTGCGCGTGCAGGGCAGTATGCCGTTTTCGACCGTGGTATCGCCGGATAAGCGTATGATCGACTATCTGTTCGGCAAGAACCCCCTTAGGCTGGATGAGAATTATATCCGCTTTTTCCAAATGCTCACCGACGATAAGGAGCTCGACCCGATCATGGCCAACGAGGGCGTACTGGAGGCGATGGAGATCTCGTATCAGGAGGGCGTGCGGATCTTCTCCTACTTCGGGGACGAGGGCAGCGGCCGCAAATTCTTTATCCGTCATTTCTGTAAGAAAAACGGGCTCCGCGCGATCTCCATCAACTGCAAGAAGCTGTTCGTATACGATTATAATTATGTCGATAAGGCGCTGTGGGCGGTGACGAGGGAATGTATCCTTGCCAATGCCTGCTGCTGTCTGGACGATCTGAGCTACCGCGAGGAGGAAAAGGAGAAATTCTTCGGCTATATGGATCTGGCCTTTGCGAAGCTGACGCAGCATAATGTGCTGGTATTTGCGGTCAGCCGCGAAAAGCTGGCGATGCGGGAGATGACGAAGGACGAATTTACGGAGCTCGAGCTGCCGACCCCGACCAATCAGGAGCGCGAGGACTGCTGGCGGTATTTCGCGCAGGGCTATGCGCTGGCGGACGATGTGGATCTGGCGGAGCTGGCGACCAAATTCCTGTTCACGCCGGGCAAGATCCGCTCGGCCCTCCATCAGGCGCGCAGCCTTGCGACGATGGATAAGGACGTCCTGATCCCGCGGGCGACGCTGTTCCGCGGCTGCAACGATCAGATGAGCTCGGAGCTGACGCAGAAGGCGACGAAGGTCAAGGCGAATTTCGGCTTTGAGGATATCGTCATGAACCATGACCAGCGGACGACCTTAGAGCACGCGATCGACCAGATGAACTTCCGCAAGCAGGTCTACGATAACTGGCACTATACGAAGAAGTATCCCTACGGGCGCGGCCTGTCGATCCTGCTGTTCGGCGCGCCCGGCACCGGGAAGTCGATGTGCGCGCAGGTGATCGCGCATGAGCTGAATCTGGAGCTCTACCGCGTGGATCTCTCGAAGGTCATTGATAAGTACGTCGGCGAGACGGAGAAGTCGATCTCCATGATCTTCCGCGAGGCGAAAAAGTGCAATGTCGTCCTCTTCTTCGACGAGTGCGACACGCTGTTCGCGAAGCGCTCCGACGACGGCGGCAGCAATCAGGCGTCGAATAACAATAAGACCGCCCTGCTCTTACAGGAGGTGGAGGCGTACGACGGCGTATCCGTACTGGCGACCAACTACAAGCACAATATCGACCCGGCTTTCTTCCGGCGTATGAAATATATCGTGGAGTTTCAGTTCCCCGACCCGGATACGCGCGAAATGCTGTGGCGCACGACGATCCCTAAGGACACGCCGCTGGGCGAGGACGTGGATATCCGTTTCCTTGCGGAAAAATTTGAATTTGTGGGCGGCAATATCAAAAACTGTATCCTGAACGCGGCGTTTCTGGCGGCGGCGGACGGCGACGGCAAGGAGGTCTGTATGCGGCACTACTTAAACGCGATCCGTTATGAGTTTGTCAAGACCGGCAAGGTGTTTACCCGCTCTGACTTCGAGCCGTACGCCTATATGGTGGGCCTGTAACTGCCGGACGCTGATAGAACGGAGGGAAGCCCTTTGAAAAGTAAGATAAGAATCGGATTACGATATAAGGTCATTATTCTATGCACGCTCCTTGCGCTTATCCTGTGCGGCGGAGAGGGCTATATCGACTACAACAGCTACTCGGACACCCTGCTTCAGAAGTATGAGGATTACGCGGGGACGCTGATTCGGATCATGGAGAAGAAATTTAACGAATCCGGCGTCGTGGATCTGCTCCCGCAGGGCGTGATGGATGAGAACTACGAGCGGCTGCGCGGGGAGATGAACGCGTTAAAGGAGAGCGCGGAGGCGGACTACCTATATGCCGTATATTTTAAGGAGAAGGGCGATATCGACAGCCTTTCTTATGTGATCAACGGCGTGGCCGGCGCGCGGGACGGGGATAAAAGATACGACTATCTGGGAGAACCCTGCAAGGCGGATGAGTTCGGGCAGGAGGCGCGGGAGCGTTTCCTTGCCTGTATCGAGAGCCGCGATACGAAGATCCACTATTATGCGAGCACCACGCCGGAGTACGGCAGCCAGCTCACCTGCTATAAGGCCGTCTACGGCAAAGGGGACGCCGCCCTGCTCCTCGCGGTGGATATCTCTATGGACGATATCGACAGCAGCCATTTCGCCTATGTGTGGGACGCGGGCATTCGGACGCTGGTGCTGCTGATTGTGCTGCTGGTCGCCTTTATCGGCGTCACGAACCATTCGGTGGTCAAACCGATCCTGCGGATCGAGCAGAGCAGCCGCGATTTTGTGGAGCAGATGAAGCGGGTCAGCGAGCCTGACGAGCTGGACTTTAAGAAGATCCCGCCGTTCTCGACGGTGGAGATCGATATGCTGCGCGGCAGCATCGAGGTCATGGCCGAGAGCATACGCAGCTATATGACCGATCTGGAACGGGTCGTGCAGGAGAAAGGGAAGATCACGGCGGAGCTCGACGTGGCGACCGATATCCAGCTCAGTATGCTCCCGCGCATTTTCCCGCCGTTCCCGCAGCGGGATGATTTTGACCTCTACGCCTCGATCGAAACGGCCAGAGAGGTGGGCGGCGATTTCTATGACTTCTATATGATCGACGATACCCATCTGTGTGTGACGATGGCGGACGTCTCGGGGAAGGGAGTCCCGGCGGCGCTGTTCATGGTCATTGCCAAGACGCTGCTAAAGAATCATATGCTGATGGGCAAGGGGCCGGCGCAGGCCTTTGCGGATGTGAACAGTCTGCTCGCGGAGAGCAACGAACAGGCGATGTTCGTCACGGCATGGCTGGCGGTCGTCGATCTGACGGACTGGAAGATGACCGTCGTGAACGCGGGGCACAATCCGCCGCTGCTTGGGCGGGCGGACGGCGGCTTTACATACTGCTATGTGGACGCGGGCTTTGTGCTGGCGGCCATGGAAGGAGTGTCCTATCAGGAGACGCAGATCCAGCTCTTTCAGGGAGACGTGCTTTACCTGTATACGGACGGTATCACGGAGGCCAATAACGCGCAGGAGGAGCTTTACGGGGAGGAGAGGCTGCAAAGCTGCCTGAACCGATGCGGCGGGGACGATCCCAAGACCCTGATCGAGAGCGTAAAGGCGGATATCGCCGCGTTCGTAGGGGAAGCGCCGCAGTTTGACGATATGACGATGCTGGCGTTAAAGATCATCGGCGGAAAGACTCTGCCGGACGAAGCGTAAAAGGAGACCAAGATGGGAAAATATGATAATTATGAACAGCTTCTGCAAAAAACATATCAGGATACGCTGATGAAGCGGGAACAGACGGAAGACGAAGCGCAATGGGAGGAGCGCGTAGAGAGCGAGAGCAGGGCGCGCCTTGCGACGCTTCAGAGCCCGCTGCAAGGCCAGAATCAGGACTTTGGCCCGCTGCAAAGACAGAATAAGGACTTTCACAGCCGGGTGGAGGCAGGCTGGCCGCCGCTCCTTGTAAGCTGGACGGCGGAGGGCAGCCCAGTCCAGCAGCAGCCCTCCCATAAGGAAACGGGCAAAGAGGCAAGGGAGCGCAGGGCGCGGGAAAGGGAGATGAAGCTGGACGGCTGCACGGCGCAGGCGGAATATACCTACGACATCCACCAAGCCATGAAGCAGGGGATGCCGAAGAGCCCGCTCGATGAGCCGAAGGGCAGCGAAAAGAAAAAGCGGCAGTATGTGGCGTCTCTGGCGGCATCTCTCAATGCGGATCTCAAGATGGACTGCATTGAGGAACGCAATATGGCGCAGAATATGCACGCGATCCAAGAAAGGAAGGCGCAGTACGCCCTCTTCCAGAGCCTGTTAGACAGTAACAGCCCCTATCTGGAGGGGATCGATCCGGCGGTACTGGAGGGGATCGCCCAAAAGAAGGAGATCTTTCTGCAGACGGCCGCGTTAGCCGACGCCTTCCGCGAGGCGCAGGGCGTCGGGGAAGACGGGAAGTATACCGACAGCGAGGCGATGAAAAAGGGTAAGGAGGAGTATGAGAAGAAGCGCAGGGAGGTAGACAGCGCGCTGGGAGAGCACTGTTATCCTGACTATGCGCGGCGTACAAAGGACATTTTGCAAAATAACCCGTATCAGAAGGAGGCGGATACGCTGGAGTATCTGGCCGCCAGCCAGCCGCTCGAATATTATAAAGAAGGCAGGATGCACGACTACCGTCTCAGCCAGATCTGCGTCGAACGGTATTATGCCGACGTCAGTAAAAGTCTGACGCTGCGGGCGGAGCTGGAGGCGAGACTGGAGGCGCTGAGCGCTCTGGCAGGAGGGCCGCCCCCGGCGGCGGGGGAGGAGCTCGCGTGGCTCGAACGGGAGGTATACCGGCAGACCGCCAAGCTGAACGCGCATACGAAGGAGGCGAAGGAGCAGGACGTCCAAAAGCAGGTTTTGGATTTCATACTTTACGGCGAGGAGATCGCGGCCGGCTCGGAGGCGGCGGCGCTCTTTGATAACGAGGTGCTGGATCCCTATATCAACGAGCTGCTGCAGAGGGAGAATGCGGATACGCTGGAAGCGCGCCTCGATACGCTGACGAATATGCAGGAGAGTGAGAGCTTTGTCGGGGATACGGAAGCGGACCAGCTGTTAAAGAACCGTATCGCGCAGCGCGGCGTCTTGGCGGCGACGCAGATCGAGGCGCGGGATGAGACGATGAAAAACGGGATCGTCCCGGGCGTTACCAAAGAGGAATGGGATCAGTCGGGAGGCGCGAGCTATCATCATCTCATGTCGATCGAAGAGGCGAAGCAGGCGGCGGAGGCCTCGGGAGGCTTTCTGTACTATGTGGAGAAGGAGGGCTCCAATATGGCGGAGGTGCGCACCACGATCCCGGAAAAGGCCGATATCGGCGGGCAGAAGGATTTCCCTCTGCGCAGGACCTATAACCAGATGATGAAGCTGCTGCTCGGCGTGTTGTTTCAAACGGACGAAGAGGGAAGGACGACCGTTAGGGAACAAGACGAGCTGAAATTCCACCAAATGGCGAACAATCTGAGCGATAATCTCATAGACTGGTCGGATCTGAAGGCTCGCAAGGCATTTTTAGATATGCTGTATGGGCCGGCGGCGGAGATGTACGGAGAAGAGGCGGACGCAGTCTTAACGAATATCGGGACCTTTATGGACAATCTGGTAGACAACGACCGCGGTTATGTATTTTCGGAGCTTGGGGGTAATTTCACGGCGCTGGTGCGGCTTCCGATGGCGTTAAACGGGATGAAAGACTTAGGGGATCCGCCGGAGGGCGGGGAAAAGGCCGAGGAGGAAAAGCGGCTGCGCGAGACGGCAAGGCAGGACGCGGAGGAGACCCTCGCTGAGATCGGCGGGATCCTTACGATGAAGGATGACGAGATCGACGTGCCCCTGCCGAATCAGTGCTCGGCGAATCATTCCCTGATGAAGGCGCTCCGTCCGTCGATCGGCATGAAACATACCTCAGGCGTTTATCACGAAATGCAGCATTTGTTTACCGAACGTCCCCTGAAGGGGATAAAGTATCTGCTGGAGTGCTTTCCGGATCTTCGTCAGGATTTTAAAAGCGGTAAAATGCATAGGGAGTATCTGGCGTATCTCGCGCAAGGCTTTTACGCGCTCGCGGTTTATCTGCTGGGGACGGAGGTAAAAGAGGATACGGCATACAAGGAAGCGCTTGAAAAATGGAGTGAGAATTTGAAAAGCGTGGCCGGGACGTCGGAAGAAACCCTGAAAAACCTACAGGGCAAAGCTCTGGAAAACGCTCTGGAAACGATATTGAATCAGCTGCAGCCGCCCTCTGCGATCGACGAGCTGCTCGCCAGACCCGAGCTCTCGGACGAAGCGCTCAGGAAAAGGAGCGGCGATGAGGTAGAGGACGCCTTGAAGCTTGACGCCTCGAAGCTTGACGCCTCGAAGCTTGACGTCGTCTCGAATCTTATATCTATGCTGGCTCAAACGGACTATCTCAAATATGATTATCACGTGCTGCCGATCATGGGTATGATGCCGGACGGCACGGTCATTACCTCCGAGACCTTCGCGGCGGAGACGAAGCAGTATATGGTCTCTCCGCTTACCCGCAGCCATAAGTCCGTCGGACATTACAATATGGATCCGACGCTGGTAAAGGAGGAAAAAAACAGAAAGCCGGACGGCGAGTTTGCCAGCATCCCCGGAGCCGTCGTTTACTATAACTGCGATAGGGGCATCAGGGCCCAAGAAGATAAGCCCGCGATCGAGTTTAAAAACAGGGTGGGCACGGTGATCGACAATTTGTCGAAGAAGGTGGAAGAGGCGCGGAGGGCGCAGGCTGAGACGATGAAACATTCGACCGTCCCGGGTGTCACAAGCGAGGAATGGAACCGGTCGGGAGGCGCGAGCTATCATCAGTATATGACGGTCGAAGAGGCGAAGCAGGCGGTAGAGGCCTCGAAGGGCTTTCTGTACTATGTGGAAAAGGAGCAGTGGGGTATCAAGATGGCGGAGGTGCGCGCTACGATCCCGGAGAAGGCCGATGTCGGCGGGCAGAAGGATTTCCCTCTGCGCAGGACCTATAACCAGATGATGAAGCTGCTGATGGGCGTTTTATTCAAGGTGGATAAGGATACGGGCAAGGCGGACGTAAGGGAGCAGGACGTGGTGACATTCCATCAGCGGGCGGACGATCTGAGCGGTTCGCTTTTGGCGTATACGGATCCGGAGTTTGGCAATGACTTTTTGGCGCTGCTGAGAGAGCCGGCGGCGGAGATGTACGGAAAAGAGGCGAAAACGGTCATAGGGAATATCAAGGCCTTTATGGATTATCTGGGAAGGAAAGAAGTCGGCTTTGCGTTTTCGGAGCTCGCGACAAATCTTGCTGCGATAACGCGGCTCCCGATGGCGTTAAACGGGATGGAGGATTTAGGGCCGCTGCCCAAGGGGAAGGAAAAGGCCGAGATGGAAAAGCGGCTGCGCGAGATGGCAAAGAAGGATGCCGAGGAGAGCCTCAATGAGATCGCGGGGATCCTGCAGATGGAGGATGATGAGATCGATGTGCCCCTGCCGAACCAGTGTTCGGCGAATAATACCATGATCAAGGCGCTGCATGGGATGCTGGATATAGAAAAAAAAGGAGAAAAATATAAGGGAGGCGCGTACGAGGAAGTGGGAGACCTGTTTAACGAGCGCCCCCTGCTGGGGATGAAATATCTGCTGGAGTGCTTTCCGGATATCCGTCAGGAGCTTGGGGGGAAGGAGAGCTGCTCGAAAGAGTTTCTGATGAGCTTTGTGAAGGGCTTTGCCGCGCTCGCGGATTATCTGGCGGAGACGGCGGATCAGATGTCGCACGGGAACGCGCTTGGCGTATGGAGCAGGAATCTGAAATTAACGCTTGACTTTTTGGTCGTGCAGCAGGAGGAAACGGAGATGAAGCGCGGGGTGATCAGGGCGATATTGGATCTGCTGCAGCCGCCTGTTGCGATCGGCGAGCTGCTTGCCAGACCCGAGCTCTCCGACGAGACGCTCAAGAAAAGGAGCATCAATCCGGCATTGAAGAAAAAGGACGATACGATATTTGCCGGAAATGAGGCCGCGCAGCTTAAGGATGTCCTGAAGGACTATTTCAAATATGACTATCATGCGATGGCGGTCATGGGTACGCTGCCGGACGGCACGGTCGTTACCTCCGAGACCTTTGCGGCGGAGACGAAGCAGTATCTGGCGCCCCCGCTCACCCGCAGCCATAAGTCGATCGGGCATTATCAGACGGATCCCAATCTCGTCAGGGGGGATGTGAATCCGTCTCTGGAATTTATCCGCATACCCGGCGCCGTCGCCTTTTACAATAACGACAGGGGCGTCAGGACCGAGGAGGATAAACCGTCGATCGAATTTAAAAACAGGACGGACGCCGCGATGACTGAAGTGGGGAGAAAAGCGAAGTCTTAGACGGGCGGCGGCCGGATCCGGATCCCGCGCGGGGACTTACAGGCGGGTCTTGAAACGGATCGAGAATGAAAAGGGGAGAATCGAAGATGGAAAATTATGAACAGATTCTAAAGAACAGATATCTGAATACGGTCATGAAGCAGGAGGGGACGGAAGAGGAAGTGCAATGGGAAGAGCGCATGAAGAGCGAGAGCAGGGCGCGCGTGGCGGCGCTTCAGAGCCCGCTGCAAAGCCGGAATCAGGACTTTCGCAGCCGGGTGGAGGCGGACTGGCCGCCGCTCCTTGCAAGCTGGACAGCGGAGGGCAGCCCGGTCCAGCAGCAGCCCTCCCATAAGGAGACGATCAAGGAGGGAAGGGAGCGCAAAAGGCGGGAAAAGGAGATGAAACGGGACGGCTGCACGGAGCAGGCGGAATATACCTACGAAGTCCATCGGGCCATGGAGCAGGAGACGCCGCAGGATTCGTTCGCCCGGCCGGAGAGCAGCGAGGAGGAAAAGCGGCAGTATGTGGAATCTCTGGTGACGTCGCTGAAGCAGGAGCTCGAGATCGACTGCATTGAGGAACGCAATATGGCGAAGGATATGCACAAGATCCAAGAAAAAGAGGCGCAGTATGACGCCCTCCAGCGCCTGATGGACAGTGGCAGCCCCTATCTGGAGGGGATCGATCCGGCGGTACTGGAAGGGATCGCCAGAAGGAAGGAGGTCTTTCTGCAGACAGCCGCGTTAGCGGCCGCCTTCCGTGAGGCGCAGGGCGTCGGGAAGAACGGGAAGTATACCAACAACAAGGCGGCGATGGAAAGGAAGAGGAAGGAATATGAAAAGAAGCGGGGAGAGGTAGACCACGCGCTGGGAGAACACATTTTTAAGGAGTATACGGACTATACGGAGGCTCTTATAAGCAATAACCAGTATAAGATAGCGGCGGATGTATTCTCAGGGCGTAAATGGATGCATTTACGGGGCGGGATGTGGTATAATATGAGCACTTAGCAAGGTATCATACGGGTATTTAGCAGGGGTTTATCGGGTTTTGCGCGGATAAACAGCGCGCTTGTTTAGGGAAAGGAAGGACGGTATGGGGCTGACGGACAGACTGATACGGGATACGGAAAAGACGGAGGATCGCAGGCGGCGTCCTTTTCGGGACGACGACGAGGAAGAAGAGACGATGACCTATCAGGAACGCAGGCCGATAGAATATCTCAATTCGGATCCCGGCGTTTTTGATTCGGCGTTTCGCAGAGGGATTAATTCCGATGCGGACGTCTTTGCCAAAACGGCGGTATTTCGGACAAAAGGGCAGGAGGGAGATTCGTATGCCGAATAAAAAGGATATAGAAACGGAAGGCCGCAGATCGGATAAAAAGGGCGAAGCTGTGGAAAAGCGCATAGCGGATAAAAGGGTAGAAGATATGGAGAAGCGCGCGGCGGATAAAAAGGGTGAAACTGTGGAAAAGCAAGTAACGGATAAAAAGGGCAAAGCGGCGGATAAGAAAGGCGGAGATATGCAGATCGGTTTGATATCGGTAAGGGAGCTGCCTTATTTTGCTTCCCTGCTCCTTTTGCAGACGGCGGAGCAGCTGCGGGAAGGCCAGCCTGTAACGGCGCTGGGGCTCGTGCAGGATCAGACGGCCTGCGGGGCCGTCGCCGGTTATCTGGAAGGAGAGCGCTTTTTGGTCACGTCCCTTTATGTCGCGCCCGCTTACCGCAGAAGAGGCGGCGGGCGGCTGCTGATGGAGACGCTGCATGGCCTCGTTGAGAACGAAAGCGGGGCGGAGGAAGCGGAGCTGCGTTTTACCGTCACGACAGAGGAGCACCGATCGCTCCTGCCCTTTTTGAACGCGATCGGATATTCGCGGGAAGATCCCTATGGAAAGAATATTTATTTAACGACGGTGGGAAAGACGGCGGACAGCCCATTTTTCGCCAAAGCGAAGAAATCGGGGCTGTGTCTGGCCGAGATGGGCGACGTGGAGCTTGCCCTTTTGGAAAAATCCGGCCCAAGAGACAGCATGAGGCTGCCGCCGGGCGGCTTGAGAAGTCCCGAGATCGACAGGGAGGTAAGCGTGGCGGCGGTGGAGAACAATCGTCTGATGGGACTGGCCGTTTTGGATCATTCCTGCTGCGGGACGCTGACGCTGGCGTCGCTTTGGAGCGCGCCGGGCAATCCGCAGCTGGTCGTTTCCCTCCTGCGCTCGGCGTTAGCGAGAGTGAAGGAGAAGTATCCGCCGCAGACCCCGCTGGCATTCCAGACGGTCACGCCGGCTTCCGTGCGGCTGATCCGGGGGCTTTTGCCGGATGCAGAGCCGGTTTCCTACATATATTACCGCCCTATGTTCCGCTGACGGGAAAATAGGCGGCGTTTTGCTCTGATTCAAAGGTAGGCGGGTGGAGCGCAGGGGCTTTCTTCGGGCGCTCCGTCATGCAGAGGATAAAAAACAGCAGGAAAAGCGTCTTTGGCAACGCAATTCCTGCTGTTTTTGGCAGTTATAATAAAAGAAGCATTCAAGACCCGCTTGCGGGGCTTGGTGCGAGATCCGAGTCTGCTTTCGCAGACAAAAAATGGAAGCAACGGGGCTCGAACCCGTGACCTCTCGCGTGTGAGGCGAACGCTCATCCCGGCTGAGCTATGCTTCCATTTTGTTTCCTGACGGCAGACGTCTGAAAAGACGCACGGTCAGGCGGGAAAAACCGATACCGACAGAGCGGTAAAATCTCCCGTTACAAGAGATTATATCATAATATGAAAAAAAATCAAGACGGATATCGACAGAGTTTTCATTTATCCGAAGAGCGGAGAAGGGGCGGGGCCGGGAACAGATATTTTGATTTGACGATTTACCGGGTAAAAAGATATAATGTCATAAGTATCATCAGATGGGAGGAGACCCGCCTTTATAGGCGGTGGGTGACAAATTTGTATCAGCGGCAGGATTGATGTCTGCGAAAACAGACCTGAATCTTGCGCCAAGCTTCGCAGGCGGGTCTTACATTACAGTCTGAAAGGGATAGAATGAGGGAGCATAGAGCGGGACGGGAGCGCGTTTATTGGTTTTATGATGACGCAGTCAAATGTCAATGTCCGGCTGGAGCGGAGCGAGATGAGGCCGGAGACGGCAGAGCAGTGGTTTGCGGATTTGTTGTGGGATATCTTTGGAGGTAAAGAGAAGACGCTGCGGTTTGACGGCTGTCTGCAGCGCTGGAGGTTTCAGGGGACGGAAGGGGAAAAATAGGAATTGCCGGAAACTGCGCAGGGAAAAGGAAGAGAAAAAATCGGGTGGCATGACTGTGCGGAGTTTGTTATACTGGAAAAAGAGAGGGGTACGCTATGCAGGCACGGGAGATACTGGAACAGGTAAAAGAAGGAAAGCTGTCGGTGGAAGAGGCGGAACGTTATTTCCGGCGTCAGCCGTTTGAAGAGCTGGGCTATGCGAAGCTGGATTCCCACAGGGAACTGCGTTCAGGATTCCCAGAGGTCGTCTATTGCAGCGGAAAGGCGGACGATCACCTACTGTCCATTTACCGGAAATTGTACGAGGAAAACGGAGAGGTATTCGGGACAAGGGCGGATGAACGCCAGTATGAGCTGGTGAGGGCCGCGCTGCCGCAGGCCGAGTATGACAAGGTTTCTCATATTTTGAAGATAGAAAAGCCGGGGAGGGCGCATATTGGAAAGATCGCGGTCTGCACGGCGGGGACGGCGGATATCCGGGTCGCGGAAGAGGCCGCGCAGACGGCCGAATACTTTGGAGCCCGCGTCGAGAGGATATATGACGTGGGGGTGAGCGGCTTGCACAGGCTGCTTGCAAAGCTGGAAGAGATTCAGAGCGCGAACTGCGTGATCGCGGCCGCGGGAATGGAGGGCGCGCTGGCGAGCGTGATCGGAGGTTTGGTGAAAAATCCGGTGATAGCGGTGCCGACCTCGGTAGGCTATGGCGCGAGTATGCACGGCCTGTCGGCGCTGCTTACGATGATTAATTCCTGTGCGAACGGCGTAGCGGTCGTCAATATAGACAATGGCTATGGAGCCGGTTATATGGCGGCGCAGATCAACCGGCTGGCGGAAGGAAACTGAGCGGGCCCGCGGACGGCGCGGCGAAGAATGGGAGAAAAGAATGGCGAAAACATTATATCTGGAATGCAGTGCGGGGATCAGCGGGGATATGACGGTCGCGGCGCTGCTGGATTTGGGAGCGGATGAAAAAAAATTACAGGCGGTTCTTGACAGTCTGCCGGTAGAGGGCTTTCGTGTCAAGACGGAGCGGGTAAAAAAAGCGGGACTTGACTGTTGCAGCTTTCACGTATTGTTGGACGAGGCGCATGAGAACCGGGATCATGACATGGAATATCTGCACGGACATGAGCGCGGACAGGGGTATGAGCATACGCATGAGAATGGGCATGAACATGAGCCCACACATGGAGCGGGGCCTGCCCACCGGCATGAGGAAGGAAACGTACCTTTACATAAAACTGAGTACGAGCATTCGCACGAGATCGAGACGGCTCATCAGGGCGCAGCGGAACATGAATATACGCATGAGATCGAACATGAGCATTTACATGAGCCTGCACATGAGCATTCGCATGGGATCGGGCATGAGCACCGCACGATGGCGCAGGTTCTGCAGATCCTATCCGGCTGTCGTATGACAGAGCGGGCGAGAAAGATCGCGGAGCGGATCGTTACGGTGCTCGCGGAAGGCGAGGCGAAAGCGCACGGCGTATCCGTTTCGGAGGTTCATTTCCATGAGGTGGGAGCGGTCGATTCCATCGTGGATATCGTGTCGGCGGCGGTATGTCTGGATGATCTGGGGATCACGGAGGTCATAGTGACCGGACTGTGCGAAGGGAGCGGGACGATCCGGTGTCAGCACGGGATCCTGCCGATTCCCGTCCCGGCAGTGGCGAATATCGTTTCGGCCTATGGGATCGCGCTGGAGCCGATAAACGTCCGCGGGGAATTTGTGACGCCGACGGGCGCGGCGATCGTGGCGGCGGTGCGCACCGGCGATACGCTGCCGGAGCGCTTTGTGATAAAGGGTATCGGGCTGGGAGCGGGCAAGCGCAGTTATGAGCGGCCCAGTATCCTGCGCGCGATGTTGATTGAGGCGCGCGAGGCTTTGGAAAAGGATACGGTCTGCAAGCTGGAGACCAATATCGACGACTGCACGGGAGAGGCGCTGGGCTATGTGATGGAAAAGCTTCTGCAGGCGGGCGCAAAGGACGTCTTTTATTTGCCGGTCTATATGAAAAAGAACAGGCCCGCGTGGATGCTGAATGTGATATGCGAGGAAGCGGACAGAACGCGGTTAGAAGAGATCATATTCCGGCAGACGACGACGATCGGTATCCGCAGGACGCAGATGGAGCGGACAGTGCTGCAAAGGACGCAGATCAGCGTTGCCAGCAGATACGGCGAGGCGCAGGTCAAGGTATGTGAGATATCCGGCGGCAGGCGTTATTATCCCGAATATGAGAGCGTAGCCCGGATATGCGGGGAGAAAGGGCTTTCGTTTGGAGAAGTCTATCAGGCCATCGCGGAGGCCGCCGCCGCGCAGGAAGAAATGCGGAAATCCTGATGGGGAGCGGCGCGGAATGAAAAGGGAAAAGACGTGCGCGGTCAAAGCTATTCATGCCGGCATAACCGAGAAGCGTCGGCAGGCCGCGGGAAACACAGTCAGGGATACGGCAAAGGGCAAGGCCATACCGACATAATCACGAAACGCAAGGATATGGGAAGAGAAAAAGCGGGGAGGAATGTACTATGCATATGGCGGACGCTCTGATGACGCCGGCGGTGGCGGGCGCGATGTACGCCTGCTCTGGGGCGGCGATGTGTTATTCCGTCAAAAAGATAAGGGAATCGGACACACCGGAAAAGATCCCGGTGATGGGCGTAATGGGCGCGTTCGTGTTCGCTTCCCAGATGATCAATTTTACGATACCGGGGACGGGGGCTTCGGGACATTTGTGCGGAGGAATGCTGCTCTCCGCGCTTCTTGGCCCAGAGGCGGGCTTTTTGACGATGACGGGAGTGCTGTTGATCCAGTGCCTGCTGTTCGCGGACGGCGGTCTTTTGGCGCTGGGCGCAAATATCTGGAATATGGCGTTTTACGGCTGCTTTGTCGGCGGCCTGCTGATATGGAAGCATATGGTAAGGCGCGGCCTGTCCAAGCGCGCGATCACGGCGGCTTCCGTTTTCGGCTGCGTGTTGTCCCTGCAGCTCGGCGCGTTTTCCGTCACATTGGAAACGCTGGCTTCCGGCATTACGGAGCTGCCGTTTGGAGTATTTCTGGCCGCAATGCAGCCAATCCATCTGGCGATCGGTCTGGTAGAGGGCGCGGTCACGGCGGCGGTGCTGGTATTTTTATATGAGGTAAGGCCGGAGCTTTTGTGGGGATATGAAAAGGGGAAAGGCCGGGCGGCGGGAAAAGATGCGGCGAAAAACCGCCTTTCCTATAAGCAGACGCTGGCCGTGCTGGCCGCGGCTGCGTTGGTGATCGGCGGGCTGTTTTCTCTGGCCGCCTCTGAAAATCCCGACGGGCTTGAGTGGTCGATGGAGCGGACGGCGGGCAGAGAGGAATTAAACGCTTCGGGAGCGGTGTACGAAGCGGCGGCAGGGATACAGGAAAGCACGGCGCTGCTGCCTGATTATACCATTGGCGGGAGCGGATCCGCGGCGGGCTCTTCCCTTTCAGGCGTTGTGGGCGGCGCGGCCGTGCTCGCGCTGTGCACGGGAGGCTGCCTCCTGCTGCGGTCTTTCAGAAAGAAGAAAAAGCATGGATAGACTGCAACGTGCGATAGATACTCTGCATGAAGTGGATCGGGAAGCGGAAAGAAGAGGCGCGCAGAGCAGTCTGCATCCGCTGGCGAGGCTGCTCGTCTGCATTCTGTTCACACTGACAGTGGTGTCGTTTTCTCGTTACGAGCTGTCCGGCCTTTTGGGAATGTCGCTGTATCTGATCGTGACGGGGATCTGGGAGGATATTTCCTTTTTTAAAGGAGTTTACCGCCTCCGCTATCTGTTTGCGGCGGTCTTGCTGCTGGGACTGGCAAATCTATTTTACGACAGACGCGTCATGTTTTATCTGGGCGGGCTTGCGGTGACGGGCGGTATGTACTCGATGGTGAGCCTGTGGTGCAAGGGGATCCTGACCGTTTATGCGGCGTACTTTCTGCTGCTCACGACGGGGATCGAGCGTCTGTGCATGGCGCTGCTGAGGCTGGGGCTGCCCGAGGGAATGGCGACGGCGTTGCTTTTGACCTATCGTTACCTGATCGTCTTATTTAAGGAAGCGCAGCGCATGATACAGGCTTACGCCCTGCGCGCCCCGCGTCAGCGCGGCATTCATGTCAGGGCATGGGGCTCTTTCGCGGGTCTGCTGCTGCTGCGCAGTATGGATCGGGCGCAGGAGGTGTACGACAGTATGCTGCTGCGGGGATATGGCGGCGCGCCTGCTTATGAAGGGAAAAGGGACGGGAGCCGGGTCTTATGCAGCGTCTGTTACCTGCTCTTTTGGCTGTGCGCATTTTTTTTCCTGCGCTTTGTTCCGGTGTTCCATCTAGTCGGGAATCTGCTGCTTTAGGAGGCGCGTATGACAGAGATTGAAGTAAAGGGCCTTACCTTTTCCTACGACGGATGCCGCAGGGCGCTTTCGGACGTCAGCTTTGCGGTAAAGGAGGCGGAAACGGTCGGTCTGATCGGTGAAAACGGCGCGGGGAAGTCCACCCTGTTAAAAATATTGGTCGGCCTTCTGCCCGATCATCAGGGAGAGGCGTTTGTCGGCGGCCTGCGCGTGGAAAAACGCAACTGGAGACAGATACGGGAGAAAACGGGCTATGTGTTTCAGGATTCGGAGAGCCAGCTTTTCCTTTCTACGGTATATGAGGACGTGGCGTTCGGCCCGCGCAATTACGGATATGACGAGCAGGAGGTAGAAAGGCGGGTACGGGAGGCGTTGGAGCAGGTACATATCGAAACGCTGCGGGACCGGCAGATCTACCGTATGAGCGGCGGCCAGAAAAAGCTGGCTTCGATCGCTGCGGTGCTTTCCCTGCGGCCTAAGATCCTCTTGCTGGACGAACCGTCGGGCGCGCTGGATCCCCGCAACCGCAGAAATCTGATCCAAGTGATAAACGGGCTGGAGGGGACGAAGCTGATCGCTTCCCACGATCTGGATCTGATCTTGGATACCTGTGAGCGGACGATACTGCTGTTTGACGGGAAGGTCATACGAGATGGGGATACCCAGACGATCCTCTCGGACGAAGAGCTTTTGACCGCATACGGTCTGGAGCTGCCGCTTTCCAAAAGCCGCAGCCGATAAAAGGGAAGGAGGGAACGGATATGATATATTCTGAATTTAAAGGAGAAAAATTGTCTTTGCTCGGATTCGGCGCGATGCGCCTGCCGCTGCTGCCGGATAAGAGCGGCGAGGTGGACGAGGAACTGGTTGGTCGTATGGTGGACTATGCCGCGGCGCATGGTATCAATTATTATGATACGGCATATCCCTATCATGGCGGAAAGTCCGAGATCATTCTCGGGAAGGCTCTGAAAAAGCTGCCGCGAGAGAGCTATTATCTCGCGACCAAATATCCGGGGCACCAGATCGCCGAACGCTATGACCCTGAGGCGGTCTTTGAGGAACAGCTTGAAAAATGCGGGGAGGAATATTTTGATTTCTATCTGCTGCACAATGTCTGTGAAAATTCCATCGGCGTCTATACCGACCCTAAGTGGAAGATCTTAGAGTATTTTATCAGGCAGAAAGAGCTGGGACGTATCAGACATCTGGGATTTTCGAGCCATGCGATGCCGGATACGCTGCGGGCGTTTCTGGATCGCTGCGGCGATGAGATGGAGTTCTGCCAGATCCAGCTCAATTATCTGGACTGGACCCTACAGGATGCAAAGGCAAAATATGAGCTGCTTCAGGAAAGAGGGATCCCGGTGTGGGTCATGGAGCCGGTGCGCGGCGGTATGCTCGCAAGGCTGGGCGAGACGGACAGGGAAAGGCTGTCGGGGCTGCGTCCCGGGGCGTCCGCGGCTTCCTTTGCCTTCCGCTGGCTGCAGGGGCTTCCCAATGTCGGCATGATCCTGAGCGGAATGTCCGATATGGAGCAGATGATCGATAATGTGCGCACGTTTGAGGAGGCAGAGCCCTTGACGGAAAAGGAAAATCAGGCGCTGTTTGAGATCGCGGAGGGCCTGAAGGATTCCGTACCGTGTACGGCGTGCCGCTACTGTTGCGAAGGCTGTCCGGCAGGGCTGGATATCCCTACGCTGCTTTCCCTGTATAACGAAAGCAGGGTCTCTTTGAGCGTCAACATCGGCATGATGATAGACAGTCTGCCGGAGGGCGGCAGGCCCTCCGCTTGCGTCGGGTGCGGCCGGTGCGCAAAGGTCTGCCCGCAGAAGATCGATATCCCGGACGCGATGAAACGCTTTGCGCAGACGCTGGAAAAGATGCCGCATTGGGCCGATGTGTGCCGGGAGAGGGAAAAGGCCGCGGAGGCGCTCAGGCGCGGAAAGAAAGAATGAAAACGAAGACAGGAGGATGGAAATATGAAAGTGTTGATGATAAACGGAAGCCCGCACAAAGAGGGGAATACTTATATCGCGCTGCACGAGATGGAAAAGGTCTTTGCGCAGTCCGGGATAGAATCGGAGCTCATCTGGGTCGGGAATCAGGATATCCGCGGCTGTATTGCCTGCGGCGGCTGCTATGAGAAGGGAAAGTGCGTATTCGACGACGCCGTCAATCAGATCGCGCCGAAATTTGAAGCCTGCGACGGCCTTGTGGTCGCAAGCCCCGTATATTACGCGTCCGCCAATGCTACGCTGATCGCGCTTTTGGACAGGCTCTTTTACAGTACGCACTTTGATAAGAGCATGAAGGTGGGGGCGAGCGTGGTCGCCGCACGGCGGGGCGGCCTGTCGGCGACCTTTGACGAGTTGAATAAATACTTTACGATCAGCGGGATGCCGGTTGCTTCCAGCCAGTACTGGAACAGCGTCCACGGCAGGGTGCCGGGAGAGGCCGCCCGCGACGGCGAGGGACTGCAGACCATGCGCACGCTGGCCAGAAATATGGGATTTCTGATGAAAAGCATTGCGCTTGGCAAGGAGAAGTACGGCCTGCCGGAGAAGGAAGAGTTTGAGAGAACGGATTTTATCAGGTAAGGCAAAGCGGCCTGATATTAGGAGAACGGAAAAATTGAGGGAAAAATCGGGCGTTTCAAGGCTTGACGGCGGAAAAAGGAGGTGGTATAATAAACAGGTCATGCGGGTGTAGTTCAATGGTAGAACACCAGCCTTCCAAGCTGGACACGTGGGTTCGATTCCCATCACCCGCTCTGCTCATTTTAGTGGGAAACCCTGAGTTTATCGGGTTTCCCGCTATTTTTGTATAATAGGAAATTCCTCCTGCCGGAGGAATCTATAATAAAAATGCCCGCATAAAAGCGGGCACAAGAATA